>DATJJB010000202.1:0-15275 GCA_035492655.1 Kutzneria sp.
ACGGGCACGCCGTGGGCTTGGCAGACGTCGTGCACGCGGCGCGACTCCAGATAGCCGCCGACCCGGCCGGGCTTGATGTTGACGATGGCGCACGCGCCGAGGCTGATCGCGTCGGCCGCGACCTTGGCCGAGGTGATGGACTCGTCCAGGCAGATCGGGGTGCTGATGTGCCGGGCCAGTTGGGCGTGGCCGAGCAGGTCGTCCTCGGGCAGCGGCTGCTCGATCAGCAGCAGGTCGAACGGGTCGAGTTTGGCCAGCTGCCGCGCGTCGCCGACGGTGTAGGCGGTGTTGGCGTCGACCTGCAACGGCACCTCGTCGCCGAAGCGCTCCCGCACGGCGCGCACCGGCTCGACGTCCCAGCCGGGCTCGATCTTCAGCTTGATCCGCACATAGCCCTGGTCGAGGTAGCCGCCGACGGCGTCCAGCAGCTCGGGAACGGAGTCCATGATGCCGACAGACACCCCAGAAGCCACCCGATCCACGGCACCGCCCAGATAACGGGCCAGCGACAGGTCCAACGACCGCAGCTCCGCGTCGAGAAACGCCGTCTCCAGCGCGGCCTTGGCCATCTGGTGGCCGTGGAACCGTTGCATGGCGCGGGAAACGGCGTGAACGTCCGGATCGGACAGTGCCGCGATCTCCGGGAACAGCACGTGCTCGATCACGTGCGCGGCCGCGTCCACGTACTCCGGCGAGTACACCGGCGCCGCCATCGCCACGCACTCCGACCAGCCCTCGGCCCGATCGGTGACCAGCCGCAGCAGCAACAGATCCCGGGTGGTCTCGCTGCCGAACGACGTCCGGAACGTGCCGACCAGCGGCAGCGAGGCCCAGCGCAGCTCGAGGCCCTCGATCTTCACGCGTCCTCCCCACGGTCCAGCAGAAAGCCGCCGTCCCGGCTGAATCCGGTGATCACCGCACCGTCGGCGAGCAGGCCGCCGAGCACGTCCCGCACGGCCAGCCGCCAGCGCAGCGCCGTCTCCGGCCGGGCCTTGCGCACGGCGTAGATGTCCGACGGGATGCGGACTTCGACGTAGCGGCCCTTGATGTCGCCCGGCACCGGCCGCTGGTTGTCGTCGATGTCCAAGGCCACCAAGGCATCCGGCACCCGCTCGACCGGGTGGCCGTCGAGTGCCTTGGCCACCGCCGGGTCGGCGAGATCCCATTCCAGCAGGATGCGGTCGCTCTCGTCACCGGCGTTCAGCTCGTCGGGCATGTCGCCGTAGAACGACTCCAGGTACACGTGGCAGCGCGCGCCCAGCTTGGCCAGGTTGAAGTGCGCGTTGCGGGACACCAGCGGATCGAAGGTCCAGTTGACCATGCGCACGCCGTTGTCCAGCGCCCATGCGCGTTGATGCGTCTTCAACGCGAAACCGACGCCGCGGACCTGGCCGTCCGGCCGCACGCCGGTGATGTGCGAGTGCAGGCTCCGGGTGTCCGGCGGGCCGAAAAACCCCATCGTCGCACCGACGACGGTGTCGCCGCGGTAGGCCGCCGCCACATAGCTGCCGATGTGCGAGACCACCCGCAGCAGTTCCAGCGTGGCCGTGGGATTGGTCGGATCGGGCCGCCACACGTCGTCGAGCAGCAGCCGGACCTCCTCCAGGTCCGGTAGCTCGTGCAGCACCCGCACGGTCACCCCGGCCTGCTCGGCCGCCGCCTCGGCTCTCTCCCGCGCCCGCTCCAGGACTTCCCCCGCCGCCTCGATCATCCGTCGTGCCTAGCACAGAAATCACGGCCCGAGTAGGGCCGGCGCCGGGGTGACTCGCGACCAACGTCGGCCGACGCGCCCGGGAGCGGTATCCACGAGACCGGCGACGGCTCGGGGTGGGAGAATGACGGCATGGACAGACTGGTCCTGGAGGCCGCCTGGTGAGTGTATTAAGCATTCCCGATCCGGATGGCACTGTCGCCCCCTGCCCGGGCTGTGGCCACGCGACCGTGGTCGCGACCACCAGCACCGGCGCGGAGCGGCTGCACTGCGGGACGTACGAGCCCGTGTGCCGCCCGACCCGCCCCACCACCCGGGTGGCCCGCATGTTCGATCGCCTGACCAAGCTCGTCGGAGGTGACCCGCGTCACTAGTCGGTCGGAACCTCGGCCGATGCGGAACGAGACACGGCGCCGTCCAGGCCTGGACGGCGCCGTGTTCTGTGTTCAGCGCTCGGTGAGCGAGATCACCGCGTTCGGGCACAACGTCGCGGCTTCGCGCACCGCGCCGGTCTGGTCCTCGCCCGGGTCGGCGTCCAGCAGCACCACCAGGCCGGTGTCGGCATCCTGGTCGAACACCTTGGGCGCGGTCATGGCGCAGACACCGGAGGCGATGCAGAGGTCGGTGTCGGTCTCGACGTGGATCACGGCGTCTCCTCCCCGGCCGGCAGCACGGCGTCGAACAGCACGGGCAGGTGCGCCGGCCCCGGCACGATGTTGTCCTGCCGCAGCGGGACTTCCGCCACCGGCACCGCGCAGCGCAGCGACGGCACGCGCCGCAGCACCGTCTCCAGCGCCACCCGCAGCTCCAGGCGAGCCAACTGCTGGCCGACGCAGGCGTGCGGGCCGCGGCCGAAGTTGAGGTGCGAGTTGGGCGTGCGGGCCAGGTCGAGCTTCTCCGGGTCCGGGAAGACGGACCCGTCGTGGCCGGCGGCGCCGATGCCGGCGATCACGTAGTCGCCCGCCTTGATCTGCACGCCACCCATCTCCGTGTCGGCGACCGCCCGACGCAGGATGCCCACGTCGCCGGGCAGGAAGCGGACGAACTCGTCGACCGCGGTCGGCACCAGCGACGGGTCCTCGACCAGCCGGGCCATCTGGTCCGGGAACTCGAACAGGGTCAGCAGGATGAAGGTCAGCATGCCGGCGGTGACGTCGAAGCCGGCGGAGATCAGCGCGAAGCCGATCGACTCCAGCTCGTCGTCGGTGAACGGCCGGTCGCCGGCCTCGCTGCGGGCGATGATGTGGCTGAGCGCGTCGTCGCCCGGGTTCTCCCGGCGGTCCACCAGCAGCGTGCGCACGTACGCCTTGAGCTTGTCGAACGCGGCGGTCGCGATCTCCGGGTCCATCTCGATGTCCAGCGCCGCGGCGGCCGAGTCGTGGAACAGCTGGCGGTCCGCGTAGGGCACGTCCATCAGGTCCGCGATCACCGCGGTGGTCACCGGCTTGGAGAACCGTTCGTGGAAGTCGACCGGCTGCTCGGCGCCGGCGATGGCGTCCAGCGCCTCGTCGACGATGCGCTGCACCGACGGCCGCAGCGCGTCCATCCGCTTGGCCGCGCCGATCTCGATGCCGAAGGCCCGGCGGAACCGCAGGTGCTCGGCGCCGTCCATCCGGTTGAAGTCGCCGGGCTCCATCGGCTGCGGCGGCCACATCCGAGGCAGCATGTGGTTGATCGAGCCGGCGGCCGAGCTGAACCGGGTGGTGTCGCTGAGCACGTCCTTGACGTCCTCGTAGCGGTTGACCATCCACGCGTCGATGCCGGCGGGCGTGCGCACCCGGGCCACGGGGCCGTTCAGGTCGGCGCCCTCGTGGCCGGGGGCAGCGTCGAACGGGCAGCCACGGGCACGATCGGCGGCACGCGCGGACAATTCGGTATTGACAGACAAAGGCCCACTCCCCACTGTGTGGCATTTCCCCGGTGCGCGTGACGTCGTCACGCGGCAACCAACACGTTATCGGTGTTTACCGGAATTGCCAAGTATTCTCGGGGAGCATGCCCGATCGACCCCGAGAACGAACGGCGATCGGGCCAAGAGGTCGGGAACGGGCGGCCGTGGCCGCCGCCCGTCATCCGCTACAGCGAGATGCCGCGGGCCCTGGCCACGTCGGCCACGGTCTCGCGGATACGCACGATCTGCGCCCCGGTCAGATCCGGGACCTCGACCAGCAGCGCCTCGGTCAGCTCGGCGCCGAACCCGGACATCGCGCCGCCACCACCCGAACCACCCGACCCCCGGCCGCCGGACCGCCCGGTCCGCCGCACGTCGACGGCCTTCAGGCCCCGGTCACCCTCCTCGATCTGGAACTCGACCGTGGTGCCCGGCTTGAACACCGACTTGTCCTCACTGAGGTCGTTCGCGTGCACGAAAACGTCCTCGCTGCCGGAATCCGGCGCGATGAACCCGAAACCCCGCACGTCGTCGAACCGCAGCACCCGCCCTGTTGCCACACCCACCAACTCTCACCTCGCACAATCCAACCTTCAACCGGCTACTGTACCGTCGGGGAGATCAACGGTGAGTCGCCGGTCGGCCACCGAGCGTCCGATCTCCAGCCGGTGCCCGCCGGGCGCGTCCCGCCAGCCCCCGTCCCGCCACACCTGCCGTGACCGGCGCGGGACGACGATGACCGCCGTGGCCCGCTCGCCCGGGCCGGCGGTCACCGAGGCGAAGCCGGCCAACCACCGCGCCGGCCGCTCGGAATCGGGTCCCGCCGGCGCCAGATAGGCCTGCACAACCTCGCGGCCGACCCGATCGCCGGTATTGCGGACGATCACGGTTGCCCTGCCGAAAATGTCGGGCTCGTCAGAGGCTTCGAATTCGGCGGATTCGTATGCCCAATCCGTGTAGCCGATTCCGTGGCCGAACCAGTACGCCGGTTCCGTGTCGCCGCGCTGCCAGGCCCGGTACCCGATGAATAGGCCCTCGTCATAACGGAGCACGCCGTCGGTCGGCGTCACGTTCAGCACCGGAGCGTCCTCGGTCCGCTTGGGCCAGGTCGTCGGCAGCCGGCCGCCCGGCTCGGTGACACCGGTCAGGACGTCGGCCAGCGCCGCCCCGGCCGCCTGGCCCGGGAACCAGGTCAGCAGGACCGCCGCCACGTCGTCGGCCCACGGCATCTCCACCGGCGAACCCGCGTTCACCACGACGACCGTGCGGGGATTGGCCGCGGCGACGCGGCGCACCAGCTCGTCCTGCGGGCCGGGCAGCGCCAAGGTCGTGCGATCGAAGCCTTCGCTCTCGCTCTGGTCCGTCGTGCCGACCACGACCACCGCCACCTCAGCGTCCTTCGCGGCGGCCACCGCCCGCTCGATCCGGCGCTCCGGGTCGGCCTCGGGACCGCTGTGACCCAGCGTCAGAGCGATCCAGACGTACTTGTTGATGCCGCGTTCCAGGCCCAGCGGCGTCAGCCGGAAGCTGACCGGCACCGGCTGCCCAGCCTCGAGGTCAACGTCGAAGCGCCGTTCCTGCGGGTTGAGGATCGCCGTGAACGGGTCATCGCCGGTGGGCATGTTCGACTCCTCGAACAGCACCGTGCCGGCGACCTCCAGGCGCGCCCGGCCGAGTCCGAGGAAGGCGAAGGTCTGCCGGCCCGTCTCGAACGGCGTGAACGTGCCGGCGATCTCCACCGTACGCACCCGCTTCGGGTCCACACCGGCCGGCGCCTCGCCGATCCACCGGATCGAGCCGTGCTCCAGCGGCCCGGACGCCACCTCGGCACCGTCGCCGTCCAGCGCGATCCAGCGGAGGTCCGCGTTGTCGCCCAACGGCGGCAGCTGCGTACGCGGGTCCGCGCCGAGCTCGTACACCACGTTCGGGAACGCCTGGCGGAGGCCGTCCAGCGGCGAGGTCACCTCTTCCGGGTACACCACCGCACTGCCGCCGCCGAGGATCCGCGCGTCCTGCGCCGCCCCGCCGAGCACTGCCACCATCGGCGCTTTCGTGGCGTCCAGCGGGAGTAGATCCGCTTTGTTGTGCAGCAACACGAACGACCTGGCCGCCACCTCACGGGCCAACGCACCACCATCGATCGGCGCCGGCAGCGTCGTCACCGCCGGCTCGACACCGTCCAGAATGCCCACCCTGGCCGCCAGCAGGAGAATCCGACGGACCATCGCGTCCAGCACTTCGGCCGGCACCCGGTCGTCCCGGACGGCCTGCGCCAGATCGGGCCCGAACGGCGTGATCGGACCGGGCATCGCCACGTCCAGGCCGCCCTTCGCGGCCCGCTCGGTGTGCCTGGTCGCCGTCCAGTCCGACACGATGAAGCCGTCGAAACCCCATTCCTCCCGCAGGATCCCGTTCTGCAGCGGTCCGTGCTCGGTCATCGTCGCCCCGTTGACCGAGTTGTAAGCAGCCATCACGCCCCACGGCCGCGCCTGCTTGACGATGGTCTCGAACGGCGCCAGGTACAGCTCCCGCAGCGCCCGTTCATCAACGTGAACGTCCACCGTGTACCGCTGCGTCTCGGAGTCGTTGGCCACGAAGTGCTTCACCGTCGTCGCCACACCTCCGTCCTGGACCCCGCTCACATATCCCGCGCCGACCAGACCGGTCAGCAGCGGATCCTCCGAGTAGCACTCGAAATGCCGCCCGCCCAACGGCGTCCGGTGCAGGTTCACCGTCGGCGCCAGCAGCACGTGCACGCCCTTGCGCCGGGCTTCCTGCGCCAGCAGCCGGCCGACCCTGCGGGCCAGCTCCGGATCCCAGCACGCGGCCAGCGCCGTCGGACTGGGCAGCGCCACCGACGGGTCGTCAGGCGTCTGCCGCGTGCCGCGGACGCCGATCGGCCCATCCGACATCACCAATGAGCCCAGGCCGATCGTCGGCGCAGCCGGCAGCGACCACCGGTCCTGCCCGGCCACCAACGCCGCCTTGGTGTCCAGATCCAGCCGTTCGACCAGCTTGTCGAGATCCATACGCCCCACCCTGCCAGAACCGCCCGCGCCACCGGAACGGCGCGAAACGGGGACGGACCTGCCCGGTCACTCCTTGCCGGCGGTCGGCGGCCACCGGCCGCGCACCCTGCCCTTCACTCCGAAGGCAGCGTGCCCCTCCCGCACTCGGCGCTGACACCGGTGAAAACCCCGGCGCTAGCGTGAATTTGCCCAGTACCCGACCGAAAGGGGACATCGATGTCGCCGACAGATCTGGTGGCACAGTGGCGGACGCAGGCGCACGCGTCGGACAACCCGGCGGGCCCGCTGTACGTGAGCGAGCACGCCGAATCCGAGGTGGCCAACCGCATCCCGCCGGACACGCTGCACGGCTGCGGCACGGCCTGCACCGGTTCGCGCACCCGGCAATGCTGCTGAGCCCGCGATGACCGAGGCCGGCGATTTCGACGATTGTCTTGGCTGCCTGGTCGAGCCGACACTGGCCGACCTGGATACCGGGCTGCGCGGCATCGCCGGCCTCACCCGCGCCGAGGCGAAGGCGGTGCACGACGGAGCCGCCGCGGCGCTGCTGGAAACGGTGCGCCGCAAGGTGACCCGCACCTTGGTGTTGGAGTTGAACGCGGCGCGCGTGACCGGCCGGCTGACCGGCGCGGACCCGGCGGCGCGCTGGACCGAGTTCCTGGAACTGGCCGCACGGCGCGAGTTCTGGGACTCGTTGACCGAGCACTATCCGACGCTGCTGGCGCGCGTCGAGGCGATCGTAGCAAACCGCTGCGCCGCCGCGCTGGAGCTCGCGACCCGGTTCGCCGCCGACCGCGATCCGGCTCTGGGCGAGCTGCGCGAAGTGACGTTCGGGGCCGGCGACAGCCACCGCCACGGCCGAACCGTCGCGATCGTCCGATGTGCCAACGGAAACATCGTCTACAAGCCGCGATCCGTCGAGGTCGACCGCGCGCTGTCGGAGTTCCTGTCCAGTGTGGACGTCCAGATCCGGGTGCCGGACGTCGTGGTCCGTGACGGCTACGGCTGGGCCGAGTTCGTGGCCCACCGGCACTGCGCCGACGACGGCGAGCTCAGGGATTTCTACCGCGGCATCGGCCACTGGCTCGCCATCTCGCGTCTGGTCGGCGGCAGCGACCTGCACGCCGAGAACCTGATCGCCAGCGGCCCGGTGCCGATCGTCGTCGACTGCGAGACGCTGTTCACGCCGTCGCAACCGATCGAGCCGTCCCGTGGCGGTATCGCCGTGGACAAGGCTCGCGACCTGGTGGCCAACTCGGTGCTGCGGACCGGTTTGCTGCCCGGCCGCGGGATGGCGCTCGGCTGGCGCGGCGTGGACATGTCGGCCACCGGCTCGCTGCCCGACCAGCAGCCGGTCACCGAGCTGCCGGTGGTCCTCGGCGTCGGCACGGACACCGCGCACGTGGGCAAGGCGGCGGCGGAGATCCCGTTGGCCGGCAACCATCCGAGCCCGGAGCCGGTGCTGGCGCGGTACTGGCCGCAGGTGCTGGCCGGCTTCGACGAGCTGACCGACCGGCTGGCGGCGTTGGATCGTGACGGCCGGCTGGAGGCACTGCTGGCGCCGTTCCACGCGTGCGAGATCCGGATCGTCAAGCGCGCCACCGAACAGTACGCGGAGATCGGCCGTATGCTCTGGCACCCGGTCTCCCTGCACGGCCCCGAACAGGCCGTCGAGCGTGCGGCGAAGGTCCTGACACCGTCCGAGATCGACGACCTGCTGACCGGCGACATCCCCTTCTACCCGGCTGTTCCCGGCGCTGAGGGCGTCGGCGAGGCGTTGGACCGCTGGCGACAGGGCGATGTCGAGGTGGAACGGCAGGTCATCCGGGCGGCACTGGTCAGCGCGTACCTCAACGACGGCTGGATGCCGGACGAGAAACCCATGCGCCCCACCGTGATCCGCACCGACGACCTGGACCGGCGGCGGCGCCGCCTCGCCGCCGAGTTGATGCAGCGCCTTGTGCGGGCGGCGATCCGCGGCGCGGACGGAACGGCGACCTGGATCGCGCCGGTGCTGAGCGACACCGGATGGACAGTGCGGCCGCTCAGCCAGGACGTGTACGGCGGCTCGGCCGGCGTCGCCATGGTGCTCGCCGGCTATCAGCACGAGGTGCGGGCCGACCGCGCCGATCCCGTGCCCGGCGTCGACTCCCTGCTCGCCGACACCCGGCGCTCGTTCGACGGCGTCACCGCGGACATGTCTTCGTGGCGCAAGGAGCATCCGGACCATCGACCGCCGCAGGTCGGGGCCTATCTGGGCCTCGGCGGGCTGCTGTGGTTCCAGGGCTCGGCCGGCGCCGCCGACCTGGCCGCCGCGGTCGCCGCCGACCAGCAGTACGACGTGCTCATGGGCATGGCCGGCGCGATCGTGCCGCTGCTCGACCTCGGCCGGCTCGACGAGGCCCGCGACATCGGCGACCGACTGGTCGACGCCGCGCAGATCGTGGACGGCAAGGCCCACTGGGCGTCGATTCGCTGGCCCGCCGGGCTCGGCGGCTTCGCGCACGGCTCGACCGGCATCGGCTGGGCCCTGGACCGGCTGGCCCTGACCACCGGCGACGACCGCTACGCGGCGGTCGCCGAGGCGGCCCAGCGGTACGAGGAAGCCCTCTACAAGATCGACCGCAACGGCTGGCTTGACAACCGCGAAGAAGACCGGATCGGCACCGCTTGGTGCCACGGAGCTGCGGGAATAGGCATCGCCGCGACGGACCTGTGGCACCGCACCGAGCGCCTCCAGCACCTCGACGTGCTGCGTCGGAGCGCGCGGTCCATGTGGCCGGATAGCTTCGGCTGGAACCACACGTTGTGTCACGGCGACCTGGGATGTTGGGAGGTGGTGAAGGAGGCACTTGACGCCGGCGTCGGTCCGGCCGGGTTGTGCAGACGCGAGTTGGACGCCCACGTGATCGGTGGGCTGGAGGAGTTCGGGGCGATTTCCGGGCTGGCACGGGACGCCTTCTCCCCCGGCCTGCTCCCGGGCCTGGGCGGAGTGGCGTACCAGCTGCTGCGGATGCACCCCGCGTCGGACCTGCCGTCGGTTTTGTTGCCCCATGCTTGAGCAGGAGCTGGAGTCCCCGTACTGGCGGTTGGACGACGCCCGGGACACCGGACTGGGACTGTGGCAGCTGGTGCGGAGGCTGCCCGGGACCGTTCGGCCCGTGCTGGGCATCATCCGCGCCGCCGCGCCCGGGTCCGCACTCACCGTGCTCGTCCTGCAGCTGGCGTCCGGCGTCGCCGCGGCCACCGGCCTGCTGGAAGCCGGTGACACGCTCCAGCAACTGCTCAGCGGTGGGGTGCTCGCCGCCGTGGGACCGGTGCTGCTGCTGGCGTCCGTATATGCGATCAAGGGCGCCCTGGACACCGGCGTGGCACTGGCCCACGCGCGGATCGGCCCGGCGGTGCACCGAGCGGCCGAGCAGCGGCTCATCGCCGCCGCACTGGACGTGGAGCTGGTCGCCTACGACGACGACCGGTTCTACGACCGGCTGCACCGCGCCCGCGACCAGGGGCTGGACCATCTCGATCGGGCCGGCGACAACCTGGTCGAGCTGGTGGGCGCCGGCGTCGGCGTGGTGGCGGCCGGGGTCAGCCTGGCCGTGATGAACCCGGCGCTGCTGCCGGTGCTGGTGCTGGGGCTGCTGCCGCAGGCATGGGCCGTGCTGCGGTCGGCGCGATTGGGCTACCTGGGCTCCGCCCGGACCGTGAGCCTGCTGCGTCGACTGTGGATGGTCAGCGGTCTCGCGACCGTGCGGGAGTCCGCCGCGGAATTGCGGGCCTGCCAGGCCGCGCCATTCGTGCTCGGTGAGTACCGCACGCTCGCCGAGGCGTACCGCGAGCAACGCACGCGGGTGGCCGTGGCACAGGCACGAGTCGGCGCGATCGGCCGCGCCGTGGCCGGTGTCGGCGTTGCCGTCACCTATGGGGCGCTGCTGCTCATGCTGCATGCCGGGTGGCTGCCGCTGGCCGTCGCCGGCGCGGCCGTGGTCGCCATCCGGTCGGCCACCGCTGCGCTCACCCGGCTGGTGCTCGCCGCCAACCTGGTGTTCGAGCAGTCGTTGTACATCTCCGACTACCTCGCTTTCCTTGCCGACGCCGACACCCGCCAACGCCCGGCCGGCACGCTCGCCGCCCCCACCGCGCCGGAGACGATCACCTTGCACGGAGTGGGTTTCGCCTACCCCGGCAGTGGCCCGTGCCTGCACGGCGTCGACATGGTCATCCGGCGGGGCCAGACCGTCGCCCTGGTCGGCGAGAACGGGTCCGGCAAGACCACCCTGGCCAAGCTCATCGCTGGTCTCTACCGGCCGTCCACCGGCTCCATCGATTGGGACGGCACCGATGCCGGCCTGATGTCCCCCGACTCGACCGCCGACCGCGTCGTCCTCGTTCCCCAGGACGCCGTGCGGTGGCCCCACACCGCCCGCGCCAACGTCCGCATCGGCCGGCACGACCTGTCCGATCCCGACGACCTTCTCCTACGCTCCGCCGCTTCCCTTGCCCGTGCCGACGAGGTTGTCGAGGACCTCCCCCACGGCTGGGACACCGTCCTGTCCAAGTACTTCCGTGGCGGCCGTGAACTCTCCGGCGGCCAGTGGCAACGCCTCGCCATCGCCCGCGGCCTCTTCCGCGACTCCCCCGTCCTCGTCTGCGACGAGCCCACCGCCCCCCTCGACGCCCGCGCCGAGTTCGCCGTCTACGAATCTCTCCGCTCCCTCGCCACCGGCCGCACCGTCGTCCTCATCACCCACCGCCTCGCCAGCGTCCGCCACGCCGACTGGATCTACGTCCTGCACAAGGGAAAAGTCGTCGAGCAGGGCACCCACCCCCTCCTGCTCGCCGCCGGCGGCCGCTACGCCGAGCTCTATTCCCTCCAGGCCCGGGCCTACAGCTCCGGCCAAGACGCCGTTGTGCACGACGAACAAGTACAACGCTGACTCACGGCGGCCGCGTCTTTCGGAGGCTGTGACGGAACAACTGGCGGATCCTGCGCCGATGGCGCGGGTGGTGCTCGGTGAGCCGACGCATGGCCAGCCGCCGACTGCCGCCGTCCAGCACCATGTCCGTCAGCCCGAGCAGGCGCCGCACGGTCGGCTGATCCTGCTCGGTCGCCGGCGGAAACCAGAAGTCCGGATCCGGGTCGATGCCGGCCAGCGCCCACCCGACCGACAGGGCGATCGTGCGCAGTCCCTCGGTGCGGTCGGCCTCCTACACCCAGCGGCACATCGCCTGCAATACGGCGACCTGGTTGTTCGGGCGTCGAAACTGCTCCCGCACCGCCCGGACCACCCAGTTCTGCTGGTGTCGGCTCTCGGTGCAGCCGATCCGCTTCAGCTGCGTGATGGCGTTCAACGGGTCCCGGGTGCCGTACGGGAAGCCGTACACCATGGCGGCGGCCGTCTTCCGCCATACGCCGGACCGCTGCTCGATCCAGCGGTCGAGGGTCTCGTCGAGCAGTTCGCGACAGCCGTGCTCGGTTGCCAGCTGCGACAGCGTCATCGCGGCGAACATCCTCTTGCCCACCGGGGGCCGGCCGGCGAAGTCCCGCACGTAGCTGAGCGGATCGCTCGCCGGAACGGCGCGGACCACTGTGCACAGCGCCGTGATGCCCTTCGCGAACGCCGTGTCCGCCAACCAGTCGGCGAGCAACGGCTGTGGCGCCGGGTACTGCCCCCAGGCGTGGCAGAGCAACGCGTGCGCCCAGTCGTGACGGGTGAATCGGACGGTCTCCTCGGACAGCCCCGGATACAGCGCATGGTCACGCAACTCGACCTTCGCGCCGATGGTGGCCAGCAGCTCATCGCGTGAGAATCGGAAAACACGACGTGGCTTGGGCTTCTTGTCCGCCGGTAACTCGGCCTCGCGGATCGCCTGCTCCGGCCGTTCCGCCTCAGCGAACACCCGATCCGAGGCCAGGTCTTCCAGTACCGCGACAGCCACCATCGCCACGTACTCGGTCAGCCACCGGCCGGTGTCGAACCACCGGCCGACCGCGCCGGACAGCTTCTCGTTGAACTCGTCGATCGTCTCGTTCTCGCCGAGTTCGCCGGTCGCCTGTCGAATGGCCAACTCGGCAGCCCGCACCGCTTCTTGGGGCAGAGTGCCCGGCCGGAGCACCGGGCCGAACGTCTCGTCCAGCACGCGCAACTGCTAATCCATCTCCGGGCTGCCTTCCGCGCGCACGCAGGCCCTCGCGACCGCCATGGGAGCCGGCGCGCCCAGCCGCACCACCTGATCCATCAGGGCGGGCGGCACCTCTCTCGGATGGTGCACCAACACCACGAGCCAGCCACCCGCTTCCTTGACGGCGGCACGGACATCGTTGAACTGGAATTCGTCGAACCCACACGTAGCCGTATCCGCGTCTCAGGCCCTTGGCCCGTTCGTGGTTGAGGTAGCGGGGCGGGTTCAGCTGGGCCACTCTGGTCGCGCCGACCTCCTGGAGCAGGCGGACCGCCGCGATGAACCACCTGTCCCGTCGCCGTCGACCAGCACCACACCGTGCCGCCGCAGCCGTCGTTCCGCTTCCCCGATGCCGGGCCGCTCGACGAAGAAGTCACCCGTGGCCGCCAGCTCCTCAGGGGTGGGACGACCGGACACCAGGTCCGGCTCGGCCGGGCCGGCGGGGGCATGCGGGTGCTGGTGGTCGTGGTGATGCTGCTCGACACCACCGTTGACGGTGCCGGCCTGGACCACCGAACGCTGCTCGCCGGTCGCCTCGTTGGTCGTTGTCGTGTTCTCCGCGACGGCTTTGGTCGGAATGAACTTCTCGTCGCGCGGATCCACACGGTCGGCGGCGGGACAGGTCCTGCGGCACACCAACCGGTTCACCTGATCCGGTGATGGCATTACCAGGCGTGCCTGGTCTGAGAGAAGTCATTGGTATGCAACGACAATGCGGCATCACGTGCGACATTGCCGGACGACGCAAGGAGTGTGTGACGGCCCCGACAGCGACATATGGGAGAACTGCGGGTAAAGTTCAACGTCGGCCCGCGACGGTGAACAAGATCGCTGAGCGTCCACTGTGGACGAAGCTAACCGGTGCGCCGGGCTACCGGCACCTCGGAGAGGCGTGAATTGACAGCGGTTCAGGATCTGCGCATCGCGGTACAAGGCGCAGTGTTCAGCACGCGGGGCGCGGCCCCGGCCCGGACGTTGCTCGATGTGTTGGCCGAGACGGCGAGGCAGCACCCCACGGCGGCGGCAGTGGACGACGGCGCGACGACGCTGTCCTATCGAGCGCTGGCCACGGAGGTCGACCGGCTGCGCGAAACGCTGGCGGGCCACGGGATCGGCGTGGGCGACCGGGTGGGCGTCCGGGCACCGTCGGGCACGGTGGACCTGTACGTGAGCATCCTGGCGGTGCTGGCGGCAGGTGCGGCGTACGTGCCGGTGGACTTCGAGGACCCGCAGGAGCGGGCGGACCTCGTCTTCGGCGAGGCGGACGTGTGCGCGGTGATCGGCGCGGGGCGTGAGATCACGCTGACCGGCACGCCGCTGGGGGTGCTGGGCACGCCGGGCCTCGACGACGACGCGTGGATCATCTTCACGTCCGGCTCGACGGGCAAGCCGAAGGGCGTGGCGGTCTCGCACCGGGCGGCGGCGGCGTTCGTGGACGCGGAGGCGGAGCTGTTCCTGGTCGACGAGCCGATCGGCCCGGGCGACCGGGTGCTGGCCGGCCTGTCGGTGGCCTTCGACGCCTCCTGCGAGGAGATGTGGCTGGCCTGGCGCTACGGCGCGTGCCTGGTGCCGGCGCCCCGCGCGCTGGTGCGCACGGGCATCGACCTGGGCCCCTGGCTGGTCGAGCGAGAGATCACCGTCGTCTCCACGGTGCCCACGTTGGCGGCGCTGTGGCCGGCGGAGGCGCTGGACGAGGTGCGCCTGCTCATCTTCGGCGGCGAGGCGTGCCCGCCGGAGCTGGCGGAGCGGGTGGCGGTCGAGGGCCGCGAGGTGTGGAACACGTACGGCCCGACCGAGGCCACGGTGGTGGCCTGCGCGGCGCAGCTGACGGGCGAGGGCCCGGTGCGCATCGGCCTGCCGCTGGACGGCTGGGAGCTGGCGGTCGTCGACCAGCAGGGTGAGCTGGTCGCGATGGGCGAGCAGGGCGAGCTGGTCATCGGCGGCGTCGGTCTGGCCCGCTACCTGGACCACGCCAAGGACGCGGAGAAGTACGCCCCGTTGCCGGCGATGGGCTGGGACCGCGCCTACCGCAGCGGTGACCTGGTCCGCGCGGAGCCGGAGGGCCTGCTGTTCGTCGGACGGGCGGACGAGCAGGTCAAGCTGGGCGGCCGCCGGATCGAGCTGGGCGAGGTCGACGCCGCCCTGCAGGCGCTGCCCGGGGTGGCCGGCGCCGCGGCGGCGGTCCGCAACGGCACGCTGCTGGTGGGCTACGTGGTGCCGACGGCCGAGTTCGACCGCGAGACGGCGCTGGAGCGCCTGCGCTCGGCGCTGCCGGCGGCCCTGGTGCCGCTGCTGGCCGAGGTGGAGACGCTGCCCACCCGCACGTCGGGCAAGGTGGACCGCAACGCCCTGCCGTGGCCGCTTCCCCAAAAAGCCGGCAGTCAGAACACTGACGGCAGCCAGCTGGCCGGCACCGAGGCGTGGCTGGCCGAGCAGTGGGCCGTGGTGCTGGGCTTGGCCC
>DATJJB010000203.1:0-2374 GCA_035492655.1 Kutzneria sp.
ATGCAGACGCTGGAGGCGGCCGGCTACACGAAGGGCAGCGACGGCTACTACGCCAAGGGCGGCAAGCGGGTCGAGTTCAGCTGCAGCTTCCCGGCCTCCTACACCGAGATCGCCGCCCGCGTGCAGGTGCTGGTGTCGCAGCTCAAGGACATCGGCATCAAGCTGAACATCGACACGACCACCGTGGACGACATCAACCCGCGCACGGCCAAGGGCGACTTCGACTCCACCATGGGCTACCCGGTGAGCCCGACGCCACGGGCGTTCTCGTTCTACAACGACACCATGAACCCCAACCTGTACTACCCGATCGGCCAGTCAACGCCGTCGTTCCAGAACATCGAGCGGTTCAAGGACGACGAGGCGGCCGCGCTGTTCAAGCGGTACCCGCTGGCAACCACCGACGCCGAACGCCAGGACATCCTGGACAAGATCGAGCAGGTGTTCGTGGAGAAGCTGCCGTGGATCCCCATGTTCTACTGGGGTTCCTACAGCAGCTGGAGCACGGCCAAGGTGACCGGCTTCCCCGACCCGGACAGCCCGTACTTCACCGCCGTGCCCAACGTGGTGGTGGCGCTGAGGTTGAAGCCGGCGTGACCGCCGACCTCGCCGTCATGGCGTACACCGTGCTCGACCAGGCCCGCACCGATCTCGACGGCACGTTCGCCCGGCTGGCCGAGATCGGCTACCGGGGCGTCGAGACCTACGGCCTGGTCGAGCATTTCGGTCCGGCGCGGGTACGGGGCGCGCTGGACGCGGCCGGGCTGGCCGTGACGAGCGCGCACGCGCCGTTCCCGGCCGGCCCGGACGCGGAGTCCATTCTGGACCAGAACCAGGAGCTCGGCGCGGAAGTCCTGGTGTGGAGCATGGAACGCGAGGAGTTCGACTCACCCGACGCGATCAGGCGTGGCGTGCAGCGGGTGAACGTGGCCGCCGAGCACGCCGCCGCCCGAGGCATGAAAATCGCCTACCACAACCACTTCGCCGAGTTCTCGCAGTTCTTCGACGGCGTGCGGGCCTACGACCTGCTGCTGTCGCATATGGACGACCGCGTGCTGGTGGAGCTGGACGCGTACTGGGCGGTGTTGGGCGGGGCCGACCCGGCCGAGATCCTGACCCGGCTCGGCGACCGCGCGCGGTTCATCCACATCAAGGACGGGCCGGCCGTCAGCTACTCCGACGACGTGATGGTGCCGATCGGCGAGGGCCGGATCGACTGGCGGCAAACGCTTTCCGTGCCGTCCGGGCTGCGCTGGCACATCGTCGAGCTGGAGCGGCTGCACATCGACACGTTCGAGGCGCTGCGACGCAGTTACGACCACCTGGTCGGCAACGGACTCTCGCTGGGGGCGCGATGAAGGTGCTGTTCCTCGGCGGGGCCGGCATGATCGGCTCCGCCTGCGCGGACGAGGCGGTGGCCTCCGGTCTGGACGTCACGGTCATCACGCGCACCGAGCCCGAGCGGCAGCCGCCGCCCGGCGTCCGCGCCCTGCGGGCCGACGTCCGCGACGCCGCACAGCTGCTGGCGGTGTTGGGCGATGAGGAGTTCGACGCGGTCGTGAACTGGGTCGGCTTCTCGGTCGACGACGTCCGTGCGCATCCCGAGGTGTTCGCCGGCCGGACCGGGCAGTACGTGTTCATCAGCACCTGTTCGGTCTTCGCCCGCCCGGTGCCGCAGTTGCCGGTGACCGAGTCGACGCCGCGCAGGCAGCCGGTGTTCGGCTATCCACGCGGCAAGATCGCCTGCGAGGTGTTCCTGGAGAACGCTTTCCGAGAGAGCGGTTTCCCGCTGACCATCGTGCGCCCAGCCCACGTCTACGACCGGACCGTGGTGCCGGTGCTGGCCGGTTGGACGGCGATCGACCGGATGCGCTCCGGCAAGCCCGTCGTTGTCCACGGCGACGGGACTTCCCTGTGGACGCTGATGCACTCGCGTGACTTCGCGCGGGCGTTCGTGCCGCTGCTGGGCAACGGGCATGCCGTGGGCGAGGGCGTGAACGTGGTCTCCGGCGACATCCTGACCTGGGACCAGATCCACCTGGAGTTGGCCACGGCGGCCGGCGTGCGAGAACCGGTGCTGCGGCACCGGTCCAGCGAGACCATCGCCGAGGTGCTGCCCGGCTGGCGGGACGTGCTGGTCGAAGACTTTCGGCACTCGATGTTCTTCGACACCGGCAAGCTGCGCACGCTGGTGCCGGGCTTCACGCCGGCGGTGTCGTTCGCCGAGGGCGCCCGGGAGCTCGTCGCGCACCACGACCGGGAGCCCCGGTTGCGGTCGGTCGACGAGGACCTGAATTCCGCGTTCGATCGGCTCATCGAGCAGACCGATACAAGACCAAAGTAATACCACTTGGTATTCTGGTCGTCCGCCGAC
>DATJJB010000204.1:0-29431 GCA_035492655.1 Kutzneria sp.
GCGTAGGTCGGCAGTTCGACCTGCTTGGTCACCGGGCCGACGATCTTCGGCCAGTCCACCCGCGCACCCTGGGTGTACGCCGTCGCGGCGGCGATCAGGAACTGGTGCTGGCCGCCCTCGTTGCGCCGCAACGTGCCCACGGCCGTGCCGTCGATACCTTCGTCGGCAAGGATCTCGCGGACCGCGCCTGCCAGGATCGGATGCGGGCTGACCTCGATGAACAGCGGCCGGTCGCGGAACTTCCGGACCGCCGGGTCGAAGCTGACCGGGTCGGCCAGGTTGCGGTGCCAGTAGTCGGTGGTCATCGCCGTGCCGTCGATGAAGTCGCCGTGGCAGGTGGAGCAGATCCTGGTCGTCGCCGCGGCCGGCTCGATGGTGCCCAGCTGTCGCAACAACTCGTCGCGGACCGCCTCGACGTGCGGGGTGTGCGCCGCGTAGGCCACCGGCGTGCGCCGGAGCTGCACGTCCTCGCCTTGCGCGGCAACGAATTCGTCGATCGCCTTGAGCTCGCCGGCGATCACCGTGGCCGACGGGCCGTTGTCCACCGCCACCCAGAGCCTGCCAGTCCATGGCGCGATCCGCTCGCGAACCTCCTTCGCCGGCAACCCGACCGCCAGCACGCCGCCCGTGCCGTCCAACGCGCCGACGATCTGCCCGCGCAGCGCGCTGATCTTGGCCGCGTCGTTCAACGTCAACGCCCCGGCCACCGCCGCACCCGCGATTTCACCCTGCGAGTGGCCGATCACCGCCGCAGGCTCGACACCGATCGACTGCCACAGCTTGGCCAGCGACACCATCAGGGCCCACAGCACCGGCTGCACCACATCCGTGCCGTCCAGCGAGGGCTCGCCCTGGGTGAGGACGTCGATCACCGACCAGCCCGTGTGCGGCCGCAGCGCGTCGTCACACCGGCGGAGCTCCTGCGCGAAGGTCTCGTTCTCGCGCAGCAGATCCACCGCCATGCCCACCCACTGCGCCCCCTGACCGGGGAAGACGAACACCGGGTCGGCTTCGCGGATCGCTTCCCCCGTGACCAGTGCCGGGTGCGGCTCGCCGTCCGCAAGCGCTTGCAGCGCCTCCCGCAGCTCGTCACGGGAGGCCGCGACGATCACCGCGCGGTGCTGGAAGGCGGCCTTGCGGGCCAGTACTGCCGAGGCGGCTTGAAGATCGCCGTGGGCGGCGATGTCCGCCAGCCTGGCGGCTTGCTTCCGCAGCGACACCTCGGTACGAGCGGAGATGACCCAGGGGAGGGGAGTGTTGGTTGCCGCCGGGGCCGGCTCTGCCGCCGCGACCCCCTCCACGATCACGTGGGCGTTGGTGCCGGACATGCCGAAGCTCGACACGGCCGCGCGTCGAGGACCAGCCGGCCACGGCCGTTGCTCGGTGAGCACCCGGCCGTTGCCCGACTCCCAGTCCACTTTGGATGTTGGGCGGTCGACGTGCAGGGTGCGTGGCAACACGCCGTGGCGCATGGCCATCACCATCTTGATGACGCCGGCGACGCCGGCGGCGGCCTGGGCGTGACCGATGTTGGACTTGACCGAGCCGAGCCACACGGGACGGTCGGCGGGGCGGTGCTGGCCGTAGGTGGCGAGGACGGCGTTGGCCTCGATGGGATCCCCAAGGGCGGTGCCGGTGCCGTGGGCTTCAACGACATCGATGTCCGAAGTGGACAGATCGGCGTCGATCAACGCCTTGCGGATGACGTCGCGTTGGGCGAGACCGTTGGGCGCGGTGAGGCCGTTGCTGGCGCCGTCCTGGTTCACGGCGATGCCGCGGATCACGGCCAGCACCTCGTGCCCGTTGCGCTCGGCGTCGGACAGCCGCTCCAGCAGCAGGACGCCCGCGCCCTCCGAGAACGACGTGCCGTCGGCATTCTCGGCGAACGCCTTGGCCCGGCCGTCGACCGACAGGCCGTTCTGACGGGTGAACTCGACCAGGTTGCCGGGGTTGGCCATCAACGTGGCCCCGCCGGCCAACGCCAGCGTGCATTCCCCACGCCGCAAGGACTCCACGGCCAGCTGGATCGCCACCAGTGACGACGAGCAGGCCGTGTCGATCGTCAGGGCCGGGCCGTTGAGGCCGAAGGTGTAGGCGATGCGGCCCGAGGCGACGCTCAGGGCCGTGCCGGTCATCAGGTGGCCGTCGACGACCCCGGTCGGCTGGTGCAGGCGGGGCCCGTAGTCCATCGCCATCGCGCCGACGAACACGCCGGTCGACGAGCCTTGCAGGTCCGCCGCGCGCAGGCCGGCGCGTTCCAACGCCTCCCAGGAGACCTCCAGCATCAGCCGCTGCTGCGGCTCCATGGCCAGGGCCTCACGCGGGCTCAGCCCGAAGAACGCCGCGTCGAACTGGTCGGCGTCGTGCAGAAAGCCTCCGTTGCGCGTCACGCACGCGCCGTCGAACAACGCGTCCAGATCCCAGCCGCGGTTCGACGGCAGCGGCGTGACGGCATCCTCACCGTTCGCGATGAGCCGCCAGAACTCCTCCGGCGAGTTGGCCCCGCCGGGGTAGCGGCAGCCCATCGCGATCACGGCGATCGGGTCCGAACTCGAAACGGATGCCGGCAGGCCGGCACCCGCCCGACGCGCGTCGGCCGGAACGTGCTGGCCAGCCACCGGTTGTGCCGCCGGTGTAGCCAGCCCGTCCTCCGGTCGGGCGTCGGCCCCCTGATCCGCCACTGCCGCCTTGAGCCCGTCGACCAACCGCTGAGGGGTCGGGTAGTCGTAGAGCAACGAGGTCGGCAGTTTTCGCCCAGTCTGTGCCGAGAGCTGGGCGCGCAGGCGCATCAGCGAGTTCGAGTCGAACCCGAGTTCCTTGAACGGACGCGTGGCGTCGATGGCCGACGCGTCCTTGTGCCCCAACACATGGGCAGTGGCGTTGAGCACGGTCTCGCGCAGATCGCCGGTGGCCGCAACCGTTTGCGCGGCGGCGATCTCGCCGTACCAGTGCCGTTCCCGCTGGAAGCGGTAAGTCGGCAGGTCCACCTTGCGGCCGGCGATCCGCCACGCCACCGGCGCGCCGGCGACGTAGGCCTCGGCCAGCGCCCGGCGGATCCGCCCGGTGCCGCCTTCGTCCCGGCGCAGGGTGCCGATGACCGCGGCCTCGCCCTCGACGGTCTCGTCGATGCTGTTGAGCAGCAACGGGTGCGGGCTGCACTCGATGAACCGCCCGACACCGTCGGCCAACGCCCGCTGTGTGGCGTCGATGAACCGCACCGGCTGCCGCAGGTTGGCGAACCAGTAGTCGGCATCCAGCTCACGGGTGTCCAGCGGCTCGCCGGTCACGGTGGAGATGAACGTCACGTCCGTCGCTTGTGGACGGACGGCGGCGAACAGCGGCAGCAGCTCGTGCCGCAGCACGTCAACCGCGGGGGAGTGCGAGGCGTACGCCGCCGGCACGATCTTCGTCCGGACATCGACCAGCCGCTCCTGCAACCCGGCCAGCTCATCCGCCGGCCCGGCCAGCACCACCGACCGCGGCCCGTTCACCGCCGCTATCGTCACGCCCGGCGGCAGCATCTCCTGCACCACGGAAGCCGGCGCGCCCACGGACATCATGCCGCCGCCGGTCAACCGGCCGGCGATCTTGCTCCGCAGGGCGATCACTCGCGCGCCGTCGACCAGCGACAACGCACCGATCGCCGTGGCCGCCGCGACTTCGCCCTGCGAGTGCCCGAGCACCACATCCGGGGTGACGCCGTTGGCCCGCCACACCGCCGCGAGCGACACCATCACTGCCCACAGCGCCGGCTGCACCACGTCGACCCGGCTCAGATCGCCGGCCTCCCGCAGCACCTCAAGCACGTCGAAGTCGACGAATTCGCCCAACGCAGCCGAGCATTCGGCCAGCTTCGCAGCGAACACCGGCTCCTCGGCCAGCAAAGCCTGCGCCATCTCGACCCATTGGCCGCCCTGGCCGGGAAAGACGAACGCCGTCGAACCGGGCGAGACCTTGCCCGTCACCACGTCCTCGCCGAGCGCCACCGACCGGTGCTCGAACTGGGTCCGGGTGTGCAGCAACGAGAAGGCGATGTCACGGTCCATAGAGGACGAAAGCGTTTGCGCCTGTGCCTCAAGGGCTTTCGCCGAGCGGGCGGTGATGATGAGCGGGGCGTCGGAGCGGACGGAGTCGTCCCGCGGCTCGATCGGGCCGGCCGCCACCACCAGGTGGCAGTTCGTGCCGCCGACGCCGAAGGAGCTCACGCCGGCGATCCGCCGACCCGGCCAGGTCTGCTTCTCCCGCACCACGTCCAGGTTCAGCTCGTCGAACGGGATGTCCGGGTTGGGCGTCTCGAAGTTCAGGCTGGCCGGCAGCACTCCGTGCCGCAGGCTGAGGATCACCTTGAGCAACCCGGCAATGCCGGCCGCGCCCTCCAGGTGCCCGATGTTGGTCTTGACCGACCCGACGAGCAGCCGCCGATCGGCCCGCAACGCCGCGCCGAGGGCGCGCGCCTCGATCGGGTCGCCGACCCGGGTGCCGGTGCCGTGCAGCTCGACGTACCCGACCTCGGCCGGCGAAACACCGGCCGCGGCGTGGGCCAGCCGGATGACCTCCTGCTGGGCCTCGCCGTGGGGAACGGTCAGCCCCTCGCCGCCGCCGTCGTTGTTGACGGCCCCGCCGAGGATGACGGCGTGAATGCGGTCCCCGTCGGCCACGGCGGCAGCCAGCGGCTTGAGCACGATGACCGCGCCACCTTCGCCACGAACGTAGCCGTTGGCGCGAGCATCGAACGTGTGGCAGCGGCCGTCGGGGGACAGCGCGCCGAACTCGGCGATGGCCTCGGTGGTCTCGGCCAGCAGGTTCAGGTTGACGCCGCCGGCCAACGCCAGCGTGCACGAGCCGCGACGCAGCTGCTCGCACGCGACCTGCACGGCGACCAGCGAAGAAGACTGCCCGCTGTCGACGGCCAGGCTCGGACCGGTCAGCCCGAGCAGGTACGACACTCGGTTGGCGATGAGGCTGCGGTGCGTGCCGGTGAGCGAATGGGGGCCGGCCCCCAGCTTCGAGTGCAGCAGCGCGTAGTCCCCGTTGATAGCGCCGACCACGACCGCGCTGTCCGAGCCGCGCAGTGAATCCGGCGCGATTCGGGCGTTTTCCAACGCCTCCCACGACAGTTCCAGCGCGAGCCGCTGCTGCGGATCCATGGCGGCCGCCTCGTGCGGCGAAATGCCGAAGAACGCGGCGTCAAAACGGTCGACACCGGCGATGAAACCGCCGCGGCGGAACTCGGTCGCGCCAGGCCAGCGGCCGTCGGGCGGCTCGGTGATCGCGTCCCGGCCGGCCTCGAGCAGCCGCCAGAACTGCTCCGGGTCGGCCGCCCCCGGCAGCCGGCACGCGATTCCGACCACGGCGATCGGCTCGTTCGCAGCCATGCCAGTCATTCGCTCACCGCCGTCACGAGAGGGGAAATTCGCTGCCGATCGTGCGGTCTGCGGAATGCGGCGGGCAAGGCGGTCGCGGCGGCCGGAAAAGGCCGGCAACTAGTGGACAGCGGCGGTGGGCACCGGGGTGCCCCTACCCGCCCGGCGAATATGGGTAGGGGCTACCCATGTGGGTAGTGGCCCGCACTTGACACAGTCTCGGCGGAAGTTGAGTCGGCAAGCGATCGAGGGGTGCCATGTCGAACACGTTCCCCCGGGTGGACGGGGTGCTGGCCGTCGGCGGCGTGCCGGTGGACCGGCTCGCGGCTCGCGTCGGCGGCACGCCGTTCTTCGCGTACGACCGCGACCGGCTCACCGCCCGCGTCAACGAACTGCGCGCCGCGCTGCCGGCGGAGATCTCGCTGAGCTACGCGGTCAAAGCCAACCCCATGCCGGCCGTGCTGCACCACATGAGCGGCCAGGTGGACGGCTTCGACGTCGCCTCCGCGGGCGAGCTCCAGCTGGCCATGGACACCACGATGCCGGCCGACCGGATCAGCTTCGCCGGCCCGGGCAAGACCACGGCCGAGCTGGTCCAGGCGGTCGCCGCCGGGGTGACCGTGGAGCTGGAGTCGATCACCGAGCTGCGCCGCGTGCGGGACGTCAGCGAGGACCTCGGCATCCAGGCCCGGGTGGCGCTGCGGGTGAATCCGGACTTCGCGGTGCGCGGCGCCGGCATGACGTTGGGCGGCGGCGCGCAGCAGTTCGGCATCGACGCCGAGCAGGTGCCGTCCGTGCTGGCCGAGCTCGGTGACCTGGACTTCTACGGCTTCCACGTGTTCGCCGGCTCGCAGAACCTGCGCGCCGACAGTATTTGTGAGGCGCAGCGGGCGACCGTCGAGCTGGTGCTGCGGCTGGCCTCGATCGCACCGACCCCGGTTCGGTACGTCAACCTGGGCGGCGGCTTCGGCATCCCGTACTCGGCCCGCGACACCGCACTCGATCTCGCGCCGATCGGCGAGAACCTGGCCAAGCTCGTCGACACCTCCTTGCGCCAGTTGGACGCGCGGGTGGTGATCGAGCTCGGCCGCTACCTCGTCGGCGAGGCCGGCGTCTACGTGACCAGGGTGGTCGACCGCAAGCACTCGCGGGGCACCACGTTCCTGGTCGTGGACGGCGGCCTGCACCACCAGCTCGCCGCGTCCGGCAACTTCGGCCAGAAGATTCGGCGCAACTATCCGCTCACGGTGGCCACCTCGGAGTCCACCGTGGAGACCGTCACCGTCGTCGGCTGTCTGTGCACGCCGCTCGACCTGTTGGGGGACAAGGTCGAGCTGGCGCGAGCCGAGGTCGGCGACCTGATCGCGATCTTCCAGGCCGGGGCGTACGGGCTGACCGCCAGCCCGACCGCGTTCCTCGGCCATCCGCCGCCGCGCGAGGTGCTCGTCGGCGCCACGGCACACTCTCTGGGGGAGTCCAAGTGGAGACAGTGACACCAAGTTTCCGGCTACTCGGGCTGCTCCAGGTGAACGCCGCCCGCGTGACCGCCCGCCGCCAGCAGGTGGTGCTGGCCATGCTGCTGCTCAACGCCAACCGGGTGGTGCCGCTGGAGAGCCTGCTCGACGCGTTGTGGGGCAGCACGCCGCCGGCCACCGCCCGGGCGCAGATCCAGACCAGCATCTCCGCGCTGCGCCGGCTGACCGTGACCGCGGGTCTGGGCGACCGGATTCGGGTGCGGGGTCTGGGTTACACCATCGAGCTGGCCCCGGCCGAGCTTGATCTGCACGTGTTCGAGGACCTGGTCAGCCGGGGTCGCGCCGAGTTGGCAGCGTCCAGGCCGGACGCCGCACAGGCGGCTTTCCGCGGTGCGCTGGCGTTATGGCGTGGGGAGCCGTTGACCGGCGTCGACAGCGCCATGGTGCGGGCCAACCAGGTGCGCATCGCCGAACGGCGGGTCGAGGCCTTCGAAGGCTGCTTCGACGCCGAGTTGCAGCTCGGCCGGCATCACGAGATCGTCGGCGAGATCTCCACCATGGTCGAGGAGTTCCCGCTCCGGGAGCGCTTCGTCGGCCAGCTGATGACCGCGCTGCACCGCTGCGGCCGCCGGGTCGAGGCGCTGGCGGCGTACCGCACCGTGCGACAGACCTTTGTGGACGAACTCGGCCTTGAGCCGGGCGACGAGCTGCGCCGGCTGCACCAGGACATCCTCAACGGCAACGCCGCGCAGAACCCGGCTACCGCAAGCGTTTCCGTGCCGCGCATGCTGCCGGCCCGGCTGCCGTACTTCACCGGGGCCGAGGTTCTGCTCAACGGGGTGGCCGATGCCCTGCCGGTCACGGTGATCACTGGTCGGGCCGGCGTGGGCAAGTCCGCCGTGGCCATCGAGGCGGCGCACCGGCTGGCCGTCGACTTCCCTGACGGCCAGCTCTACGCCCGGATGACCGAGGACGTCGCCGACGTGCTCGAACGGTTTCTCCAGGCGCTGGGCTTCACCGCCATCCCGGCCGACGTCGAGGGACGCGCGGCCTTGTACCGCAGCGCGATCGCCGACCGGCGGGTGCTGACCGTCGTGGAGGACGCGGCCGACATCGCCCAGATCCGGTGCCTGCTGCCGAGTACCGCGGCCAGCCGGTTGATCATGACCACGCGGACCCGGACCGGTGCGTTGCCCGGCTCGACCGTGTTCGAGCTGGACGTGCTCAACCGGCGGGACGGCATCGAACTGCTGTCGGCCATGGTCGGGCGGGACCGGGTGTGGGCGGAGTTCGCCGAGGCCGGCGAGCTCGTCGAACTGTGCGGCGGCCTGCAACTGGCCGTCACCCGGGCCGCGGCCATGCTGGCCGGCCGTCCACATTGGACGTTCGCGGACATGGTCGCCCGGATGCGGGTCGACCGCCTGGACCCGCAGGTGCGGGACAGCCTCCAGCGCGGCTTCGCCACGCTGCCGCCGGCGTCGCGCACGTTGTTCGCCCGGCTCGGTTCCCTGCCGACGACGTGCTTCGCCTCCTGGGTCGCGGCGCCGCTGCTCGATCTCGACGCCGTAGCCGCCGCCGATGCGCTGGAGGGCCTTGTCGACGCGCGGCTGGTCGACGTGACCGGCGCCGGCGCGACCGCACGGTACCGGCTGCACCCGCTGGCGCGGATCCACGCCCGTGAACTCCTTGCCGGCCAGGACAATGACGGTTGTCAGACCCGGCTGCTCGGCGCCTGGCTCGGTCTCGCCGACGAGGCGCGGCTGCGCCTGGGCTTCGGCCCCCGCGGCGAAGCCAGCCGCTGGATGCTGCCGTCGTCCGTGGTCAACGCCGTGTTGGCGGACCCGCTCGGTTGGTACTCCCGCGAACGCGCCGGCCTGCTCGCGACCGTGCAGCACGCGGCCTCCGAGGATGCCGTCGAGCACTGCTGGAATCTGGCCGCCGCCATCGCCGATCTGGCCGGCGCGCAACGGATGTTCGGCGACTGGCGGGACAGCAACGACTGCGCCCTGCGGGCCGCGCTCCGCGCCGGCGACCGGCTCGGCGAGGCCGCCATGCAGTACCTGCTCGGCGAACTCGACCTGCGCGAACACCGCTACGCCGAGGCATCCGCCCGGATCGGGCTCGCGCTCGGCATGTTCGACCGGCTCGGCGAGGTCGGCTGGCAGGAGCTGGCCGAGCGCTCCCTCGCCGTCGTCGACTGGGCCACCGCCCCGCACCTGCGTCACGCCGAGCTGGCCGGCTGAACCGGAAGGACCGCCATGACCATCGGAGCCGTGCTGCCGGCCGGAGACGCCGGGCAGGCCAAGAACATCGTCGACGAGCTGATCGGCCAGACCCGTGAGGCCGCGACCGCCGGACTGTCCTCGGTGTGGTTCACCCAGCTGTTCGACCACGACGCGATCAGCCTGGCCGCGTTGGCCGGCCGGGAGGTTCCGGGGATCGAGGTCGGCACTGCCGTGGTGCCGCTCTACTCGCGGCACCCCCTGGTCATCGCCTCGCTGGCGCAGACCGCGCAGGCCGCCACCGACGGCCGGTTCACCCTCGGTGTCGGCCTCGGCGTGCGGGGCCTGCTCGAACCGGCGTACGGGCTCGACTACCCGCCGCCGATCCGCCTGCTGCGGGAATCCCTGGAAGTCCTCAACCAGGCCCTCGACGGCGAACAGGTCTCCTTCGCCGGCTCGTCCGTACGGGCCCGGCCGCCGCTGCCTACCGCGGTGGCCGGCGGCGACGGCGTGCAACTGCTCGTCGCGGCCATGGCCCCGCAGACCTTGCGGGCCACCGCCGAGTTCGCCGACGGCACCATTCCCTTTCTGGCCGGCCCCAAGGCGATCGAGCGCCACATCGTGCCGGCGTTCGCCGGCTCCTTCGAACCACGCATCGTCGCCGCCGTGCCGGCCGTGGTCACCGAAGACGTCGACGCCGTCCGCGCCATCGCCGCCACGACTCTCGGCTATTACGGCGACATCCCTTCGTACCGCCGGATCCTCGATGCCGAAGGCGTCGACCACCCGGCCGACCTGGCCCTGATCGGCTCCGAGACCGAGGTCGCGGCGGGCATCCGCCGCTACTTCGACGCCGGCGCCACCGATGTCGTGCTCATCCAGTCCGGCATGCGCTCGACTGCCGACCGCCTGCGCACCTGGCAGCTGGCCGGCTCGCTCTGAGCCGTCAGCCCTTCAGGAAGGTCAGCACGGCCAGCACCCGGCGGTGGTCGCTGTCGGCCATCGGCAGGTCGAGCTTGGTGAAGATGCTGTTCACGTGTTTGGCCACCGCGCTCTCGCTGACCATCAGCAGGTCCGCGACACCGGCGTTTGAACGGCCTTCGGCCATGTACCGGAGGACCTCGGTCTCCCGGGGGCTGAGTCGGGCCAGCGGCGCGCTGCGCTTGCGCAGCAGGAGCTGGGCGACGGCCTCCGGGTCCAACGCGGTGCCGCCCTCCGCGACGCGGCGCAGCGCGGTGAGGAACTCCCCGACGTCGGCGATGCGGTCCTTGAGCAGGTAGCCGACGCCTCGGGTCTCGGTGGCCAGCAGTTCGCTGGCGTAGCGCTCCTCTACGTACTGGGAAAGGACGAGTACCGCCATGGCGGGCCACTGACGGCGGATGACGAGTGCGGCACGGAGTCCCTCATCGGTGTGCGTGGGTGGCATACGGACGTCGAGCAGGACGAGGTCGGGCTCGTGGTCGGCGACGGCGCGCAGCAGCTCGTCGGCGTCCCCGACGGCCTCGACGACCTCGATGCCGGCGCCGTCGAGCAGGCGGACGAGGCCTTCCCGCAGCAGCACGGAGTCCTCGGCGATCACGACTCGCACGGCAGCTCCGCGGTGAGGACGGTGGGGCCGCCGAGCGGGCTGTCGACCGTGAACGAGCCGTCGATGGAACCGACGCGGTGCATCAGCCCGCGCAGGCCCGTGCTGCCCTGAAGGCGAGCGCCGCCGCAGCCGTCGTCGGTGACGACCACGGCGATGGTGTGTTCACGATGGCTCACCCGAATGTCCACTCTGGCTGCACGGGCGTGTTTGGCGACATTGGCGAGGGCCTCCGAGACGACGAAGTAAGCGACGGCTTCCGTGGTCCTTGACGGACGGTGGGGCAGATCGACGTGCAGCGTGACCGGCACCGGCGACCGGGCCGAGATGCCGGACAGCGCGGCGTCGAGGCCACGCTCGTCCAGCACGGCGGGATGCAGCCCACGCACGAGATCGCGCAGCTCGGCCAGCGCCAGCTTGGCCTCCTCGTGGGCGTTCTCGATCGCCTTGCGGGTGGCGTCGGGCACCGCGTCGAGGCTGAGCCGGGCGATGCCGAGGTTCATGGCCAGCGAGACCAGCCGCTGCTGGGCCCCGTCGTGCAGGTCGCGCTCGATGCGCCGGCGCTCGGCGTCGGCCGAGGCGATCACGTCCAGCCGGCTGTCGACGACGACCCGCACCCGTTCGGACAGCTCGGCCACCTGTTGACGTCGACTCGGACCGAGCAGCTCGCGGGCCATGCCGACCTCCGATCGGGCGATCACCTCGGCCGCCCACGGCGCCAGGTGGAACGCCACCACGCCGGCCACGCTGGTCCACAGCACCGTGGCCGTCGAGCCGTGGTCGGGCAGCCACCATATGTACAGCGGTTGCAGCGCCAGCGGTGGCCCGAGCAGCCACAACGCCGCGGTGATGGCCAGTGAGCCGGTGCCGAGCACGCCGGCGAGCAGGTGATAGGCGAGCTGACGCCAGGTGGCCGACTGGGCCGCGAGTCCGAGCAGGCGTCGCCGCGCGGGCGGCGGTGGCAGCTCGATGCCCAGCACCGCGGCGAACCGCCAGCGCTGCACGGCCGTGCACGGCACCGTCCACAACAGCAGCGCCATGAACAGCGGGATCACCAGGATGAAGGTCCACGGCCGCCAGGTCGCGAGTGGTTGCAGCGGCGGTATCAGCCAGCCCATCACGGCCGGGCCCAGCAGCGTCGCGCAGGCGATGGTGAGGGCGGTCAGCCCGACCACGCCGACCGTGCCGACCAGGCCGATCGGCCAGCCCAGCGCGATGAGCGCGGTCGCGCGCCACGGCTGCGGCGACCACGGTGCGCGCAGGACGCGGCGGGCAAGTTGGAGCACGCGGCTCACCGTAGCGAGGGCCGGCGGGGCCGGCCATGGCACCAGTGCCCGCCCCGGACCTGTACCTAGCACCACCCCAAAGACGGACATCCGCACTACTGCGGCGACACCGTCCGGCGCGCGATGCTTGCACCGTCCACTTCAGACGAAGGAGCCGGCGAAATGTCATTCACTCACATTCTGCTCATGCTTCCGCTGCTGGTGCTGGCGGTGGCCGCGATCGTGGACGTGGCCCGCCGCGACATCGACAGCGGCACCAAGACCGGTTGGATCATCGCCGACCTGGTCCTGCCGTTCGCCGGTCCGGTGGCCTGGTTCCTGTTCGGCCGGCGGTCCAAGGCCGTGCGCCGGGTGTCGGCCTGACCGCTCACTCCGTGCTGGCGATGACCTCCAGGTCGGCGTTGAGACCGGTGGCCGACTGACGGGCCGAGTTGAGCATGGACTCCAGCAGGTACAGGCGCATGAGCTCGGGCGAGCCGCGACCGCCCGGGCCGCGCAGACAGTCGTAGGTGCGCTTGCTGACGTGGGGTTGCAGGATGACCACCCGCATGTCGTCGGTGGCGACCCGGGCATCGAGCTGGCGCAGGAAATCACGGCGGCCGCGGACGCGCTGGCCGTCGATCCAGGACGCGGGCCGCCGCACCGGTGGCCGGGAGAGCTGCGGGCGAAGATGCCCGCGGCTGACGTAGATCAGGTTCTTGACGGCCTGGCTGACCACCACCTCGTAGGCGGCGGCCGACACGTCGCGATCGCGGGAATGGCTCTTGGCCGACTTCACGTGGATCAGGCTGAGCGTGCGCGCGGTGTCGATGTGTAGGAAGTCGGCGACCTCTCCGGGACCGTCGTCACAGATCAGCCAGCCGTGCCCGTAGTGCCGCACGACCCAGTCGAACAGCGAGTTGTCGGTGCCGATGTTGTCGTGGATCTGCTGCGGCGAGTCGGCGCGGGGCTTCTCGCGGCGGATGTCCCAGCCGTGGAAGTCCTCGAACCGCCAGTTGCGAAAGGGATATTCGGGGGCGCGGGCCTGCCAGAACCGGCCGCGGCTGTAGGAATGCCCCGACTGGTAGTACACGGTGAGCAGATCGGTGTCCAGGATGGGGGAGTCGCCCTCCAGCCGGACCTTGTCGCCGACCAGCTCGGGGGTGACCTCAACCGTGCCGTCGAGCAGGAACGAGGCCGAGTCGGGGAAACCGGTGACGGCCGGCGGAGTGTCCCGGACGGACAGTGCCAGGTCGCGCAGCTCGTCGCTGAGCGCGCCCGGCGGCAGCGTGTCGGGGTCCTCGACGATGACCTCGAAGGCGTCGCGGACCTCGGCGAGATCGGCCGGACTGGCCAGCATGGTGAGGAAGTCGGGTCGTTCGGCGCCACCGGCGCGAGCGTCCTCCAGCAGGTCGAGCAGTTCGGCGGCCATCGCGGTGAAGGTCGCGACATCAGCCCGAGTGCTCAGCCACACCAAGGCGTTACGCGGAGTTGTCCCGGCGTTTCCCTTGAGCAGCAGGAGATCCGGCCTTGACGGCAGCGCCGCCCGGGCCGAGCCGGCGACGTACGAGCCGTCCTCGTGCGGGCTGAGCGTCTGCTCCACGCTGGTGCCGCTGAGGACCTTGCCGTCGGCCTTCACGCTGCTGCGCCGGTGAATCCCGCGTAACCACAGGTTCTTCACCTCGCCCCGGATGAGCGCGCTCTCCAGCACCTCGGCCGGATAACGGCGCAGCGCCCGCTGGCGGTCCAGCCAGGTCTGCAACCGCTCCTGGCTCGGCCGGTCCGTGCAGACGACGAGAAAACCGCCGCGCCGCAGCACAATCGTGAGCTGATGGGTGATGTCGACGTAACCCGCGTCCGGCCCGGCCCAGGTCGGCGGATCCTCGCGGCGGCGCACGAAGGCCAGCAGATCCTCGGCCTCGTGCCGGGCCACGATCTCGCCACGACCGGAGGTGAGCAGGAAACCGCTGAGGGCGGCGAAGTCCTCGCCCTCGAGGACCACGACCGAGAAGTAGGGACGGACGGCGGCCAGCGGCAACGCGGGCTCAGTGTTGTTCGACTCAGGGGTGTTCATGGTGACGCACCTCCCGTCACCAGTGTCGCAGCCGCCGGCCGCCGGATTACCTCATGTCACCCGGTTGCTCAGCTTTCCTTGGACCAGCGGTAGGTCAGCGGCTGGTGGTCGGCGAACTTGTCCAGCAGCGCCGACAGGTCGGTGTCCACCAGCAGCACGTCCCGGTACGGCTTGCGCAGGAAACCCTGCTCGACCATGGTGTCGGTGAAGCGCAGCAGGTGGTCGTAGAAGCCGTTCACGTCGAGCAGGCCGACCGGCTTGTCGTGCAGGCCGAGCTGGGCCCAGGTCCACACCTCGAACAGCTCCTCCATGGTGCCGACGCCGCCGGGCAGGGTGATGAAGCCGTCCGACAGCTCGGCCATGAGCGCCTTGCGGGCGTGCAGGCCGTCGACGATGTGCTGCTCGGTCAGGCCCTCGTGGGCGACCTCCCACTTGACCAGGCTCTCCGGGATGACCCCGATGACCTCGCCGCCCGCGGCCAGCGCGGCGTCGGCCACCGCGCCCATGGTGCCGGCCTTGGCCCCGCCGTAGACGACGCCGATGCCCCGCTCCGCCAGGGTTCGGCCGACGGTCCTGGCCGCCTCCAGGTAGACCTCGCCGCCGTCGGAGGAACCGCAGAAGACACAAATCCGCATGCGGGGATCCTAACTATCAGCCGAATCGGCCACGCCGCTCGCCGGGCGTGGTTACTGTGGAGGAGTGACTTCTGCGGACGATTCGACCGGTGGTGCTGCCGTCAGCGAGGGCCGGGTGCGGTTCCCGGGCATCAGCCCGCGGGCGTATGAGCACCCGGCGGACCGTGGTGCACTGACCACGCTGCGCTCCGTGCCGGGCTTCGGCCCCGTGCTGCGCGCCGTCAGCGGCGCCTTCTCCGAGCGGGGCGAGCGGCTGTTCCACCTGTCCTCGTCGATCCGCGTCGGCCCGAGGCAGTACCCGAAGCTGGACGCGATCCGCAACGAGTGCGCCGAGATCCTCGACGTGAACCCGGTGCCGGAGCTCTACGTCAGGCGCGACCCGCGGCAGAACGCCATGGCGATCGGCCTGGACGAGCCGTTCATCGTCCTGACCACGGGCCTGGTCGAGGCGCTGGACACCGAGGGGCTGCGGTTCGTCATCGGGCACGAGGTCGGGCACGTGCTGTCCGGTCACGCGCTGTACACCACGATGATGCTGCGCCTGAGCGAGCTGCTGCTGAGCATGTCGTGGATGCCGGTCGGCTACTGGGGCCTGCGGGCGGTCGTCGCCGCGCTGCGGGAGTGGTACCGCAAGTCCGAGCTGTCGGCCGACCGGGCCGGGCTGCTGTGCGTGCAGGACCCGGAGGTCGCGCTGCGGACGCGGATCATGATGGCCGGCGCCATCGATCCGTCCGAAGTGGACATCGAGGCGTTCCTGGCCCAGGCCGCCGAGTACGAAGCCGGCGGCGACGTCCGGGACAGCGTGCTCAAGCTGATGAACGTGATCTGGGAGACCCACCCGCTGTCCGTGGTCCGGGCCGCCGAGCTGCAGAAGTGGGCCGCGACCGCGGAATACCGGGACATTCTCGGCGGCACCTACCCCGACCGCGCCGACGAGCCGCACAACCAGTGGGCCGACGACGTGAAGTCCGCGGCCAAGTCGTACCGCGACGCCTTCGTGGAGACCACCGATCCGCTGGCCAAGGTGCTCAACGACGTGGGTGGCGTGATCTCCGACGCCGCCGGCAAGGTGTGGTCCCGGTTCACCCGCCCGACCCCGCCGGCCGACGATGCCCCGCCGGCGGAGGACGCCCCGCCGACCGACGAGCCCCCGGCCAACGGCTCCGCCAGGGCCGAGGAGCCGCCGGCCAACGGCTCGGCCAAGTCAAACGGTGACGCCGGCAAGTCCGACGAGCCGCCGGCCAAGGACTAGTCGGTCCGGCGGAGCGAGTCCGAGGTGAGGTCGGCCAGCGTCGGATAGCCGTCGACGGCCATCAGCAGGTCGGCCTCGGCCAGCATCGACCGCAGCACGTGCACCACGCCGTTGGCGCCGCCCAGGGCCATGCCGTACACGTACGGCCGGCCGACGCCGACGGCGGTGGCGCCGAGGGCAAGGGCCTTGACGACGTCGGTGCCGGAGCGGACGCCGGAGTCGAACAGCACCGGCAGGCCGTCAGCGGCAGCGACCACGGCCGGTAGGCAGTCGAGGGCGGGAATGCCGCCGTTGGCCTGCCGACCGCCGTGGTTGGAGCAGTAGATGGCGTCGACGCCGCCGTCGCGGGCGCGGCGGGCGTCGTCCGGGTGCTGGATGCCCTTGACGATCAGCGGCAGCGACGTGATTGACCGCAACCAGGGCAGGTCGTCCCAGGTCAGGGGGTTGCCGAAGAGCTGAGCCCACAGTCCGACGGTGGCCTGGGGGTCCTCGGCCGGGTCCTTGCCGAGGCGGGCCCGGAACACCGGGTCGGACGTGTAGTTGGCCAGGCACCGGCCGCGCAGCTGGGGGAAGTTGCCGGTGGCGAGGTCCCGCGGACGCCAGCCGGGCAGCCAGGTGTCGAGGGTGACGATGATGGCCTTGAACCCGGCGGCCTCGGCCCGGCGCACCAGGCTCTCGGCCAGCTCGCGGTCGTTGGGCGTGTAGAGCTGGAAGAAGCCCGGGGTGTCGCCGAAACGGGGCGCGATGTCTTCCAGCGGATCCTCGGTGAGCGTCGACAACACCAGCGGCACGCCCGTGCGCGCGGCCGCGTCCGCGGCGGCGAGGTCGCCGTGGCCGTCCTGGGCACACAGCCCGAGCACGCCGACCGGGGCCATGAACAGCGGTGACGGCAGCGTCAGGCCGAACAGCGACACCGACAGGTCGCGGTCCTTGCCGCCGACGAACATCCGGGGCATCAGCCCCCACTTCTGGAACGCCGACACGTTCGTGCGCTGGGTGTGCTCGTCCCCCGCGCCGCCTGCGACGTACGACAGCAGCGACGGCGACAGCGCCCGGGCCGCCCGCGCCTCCAGCTCGGCGAAGACCATCGGCAGGTCCGGCTGCCGGCCCTGCAGTCCGCCGAAGTAGATCTCGTACTGGTAGTCGCCGAAGGCCATCGAACGCCCCTTCTGATTGGCCGCTGTCACAATCCTCCACCAGCTGAGAGCCGCAGCGTACTGCGATTCTACCCAGCCGGCCGGCATGATGCTTGTGACGAGTCACAAGGTGGGGGCTTCGATGATGCTGGACGACGGGCAGGTGCCGGCGCTGGTCGACCGGGTGCTGGAGCGGCTGGTGGAGCGACTGCCCAGCTACGGCTCGATGCCGGTGGAGGCGTTGGCCGGCGATGTGCGGCCGATGACCGAGCGGGTGCTGAGGGGGTTCCTGGCGGCGCTGGCCGAGGGCGGCGTGCCGGCGGCGGAGTTGGTGGCGCAGGCGAGGGAGTCGGCGATCGCCCGTGGCGAGGAGGGGATCCCGATGGAGGCGATCCTGGACGCCTATCTGTTGGGGTTGCAGGAATGCGTGCGGCAGCTGCGGCCGGAGCTGGACCGGGCGGCGACCGGGGAGCTGATCGACTTCTTCGGGGCGATGCTGACCTTCCAGCACGTGGTGCACCAGGCGATCGCGAAGGGTTTCCTGGAGCACCGGGAGAGCACGGTGGGGGAGACGCAGGCGGCACGGGGAGCGCTGCTGGCGGCGTTGACCGACGGCGGCGACGCGACGGATGCGGCGCTGCGCGCGGGCATCCGGCTGCCGGAACGGTATCTCGTGGTGGCACTGGACATCGGGCCGCACGAGGACGAGCTCAGCGATGGTGTGGATCACGTCGTCGCCGCCCGGCGGAAGGTGCGCCGCGTCCGCGCCGAGCTTGCGCGCACCGGCCACGACGTGCTGACCGCCCTCTCACCCACCGGCGGAATCGCCCTGGTGCCAATGCCGGCCGACTTTCCGCCGCACGACCGCCTGAGCAAGGCCGCCGGCGCGCGGGTCACGGTGGCCCTGGAGGACGCGGCACCGTCCGACGTGCCCGCCGCCGTTCGCCTGGCCCGCGAAGTCCTTGAGGTGGCAACGAAAACCCGCCGAGCACCCGGTGCCTACCGGTTGTCCGAAGTCCTCCTGGAGTACCAGCTCACCCGCCGCAGTGCGGCCACGCAGCGGCTGGCCGAGCTCCTCGAACCGGTCGACGAGGACCTCCGTCGAACGCTGGACGTGTACCTGGACGAAGGACTGCGCCGCAACGCCACGGCGAAGGCGTTGGGCGTGCACCCGAACACCGTGGACAACCGGCTTCGCCGGATCGGCCGCCTGACCGGACTCGACCCGACGCGGCCGGCGGACCTGCTGATGCTGCGCGCCGCGGTGGCGGTGCGGCGGATGGCGGGCGACGTTCGTACGGTCCCGAACGACGGCATCGGTTAGGCCGAACGCGTGATCAAGCGGGCCGTCAACGGTCAATCGTTTGGTCCCGGTCGTTTGGCTGCGAACATTTCTGACCGAACTTTGAAGTACGGTCCGTGGAACATGGGGCATCCTCGGAGCAACCCGAGAAAGCCCGTAGGAGAGAACATCCGCATGCCCAGTCAGCACACCCCTGCCGTGGTGGTCTGTCCGCGGGTCGTGGCGCGGTTCCTGGACATCGCCCTGCCGGTGTACGAGACACTCACGCCCGACCACCCCCTGCCGTGTTTCGCGGTGCTGCTGGGGGACTACACGCCAACCGCGATCCACGTACGCGAGCTGGCGGTGGGAGCCAACGCCCGCACGACCGACCGCGCGGCGATCGAGGAGTTCGAGACCACGATCGTGCCGAGGTTCGGCAGTGCCTACGAGAACACCGACCGTGGCTACTGGCTGGACCCGGCGGACCTGCTGCGGATCGGCAAGGACGCGGAGCGCAGGGGTCTGGACATCCTCGGCTCGATCCACATGCACCCGGACTGGCATCGCATCACGCGCAAGGAAGCCGAAAAGGCCTGTCCGCTGTCCTCGAGGCCGACGCCGATGGACGAGCACGTGTTCGCCGCCGCCGGCTGGCCGGTCAACATCATCTGCTATCTGGAGCAGGTCAACGGCCTGACCAGCTACAACATCGAGGCCTGGGACCCGAGCGGCGAGCTGCTGCCGCTGCGCACGACCGTGAGGATGGTGGCCGCGTGAGCGACGAGATCAAGGCGCTGTGGCAGCGAATGGCCGAGGGCTGGGCCAATGCCGACGGCGAGCAGTTCGCCGGCGTCTTCGCCGAGGACGTCGAGTTCGTCAACGTCCGCGGCGAGGAGCAGCACGGCCGGCAGACGGTGGCGGCCAACCACGCTGCCCTGTTCCGAACCCGTTACCGCGACACGAAACTGACGGCCGAGGTGCGCACCATCCGGTTCATCGGCGACGACGCCGCGGTGGTGCACGTGGCGTCCACTGTCCACAGTGGAGAATCCAGCACCGGCACGCACGCCCAGGCGGTGGTGCAGCGCCGCGACGGCGAGTGGCTGATCACGGCTTTCCACAACATGATCCCGGCAACGTAGGAGCAACCGAGATGCCCACCGCCAAGCTGCGCCATCTGGCCTTCACCGCCCGCGACGCGGTCACGCTCGCGCACTTCTACCGGGACCAGTTCGGGATGCGGATCTTCCACACCGACCCCGACGGCAGCCAGTTCCTCACCGACGGCTACATCAACCTGGCGATCATCCAGCAGGCCCTGGACGGCGATGTGCCGACCGGCTTCAACCACTTCGGCTTCCACGTCGACGACGTCGAAGGCGCGATGACCGGCCTGGTCGACGCCGGACTGCCGAAACCGGCGGCCCGGCACACCACCCGGCCGTTCGCCGAGTACCGGGCGATCGACCCGGAGGGCAACTGGTTCGACCTGTCCGGCCACGGCTTCCTGCCGCCCACCGAAGAACACTGAAAAGGTGGGGGCCGCACGAGAACATCGTGCGGCCCCACCACATCAGGCCAGGTCCACCTCGAACTCGGACACCTGCCCGGCGGGCCAGCCGGTGTTGCCGGTGATGGTCAGCCGCACGTACCGCTGCGACGTGGTGCCGAACGACGCGGTGGCGGTGTTGCCCGACGCCGGATCGAACACGTAGCCGCGGGAGGCGACGAGCGTCGACCACGAGTTGCCGTCAGTGCTGCCCTGCACGGTGATCGTCTGCGTGCGGGCGCCCCACGACGTGGACGGCGGCAGCTTCAACACGACCTTGTTGATCGAGTACGCCTGGCCGAGGTCGACGGTCAGCGACTGCGGGAAGGCATTGTTGGTGCTCTCCCAGTAGCTGCTGGCGTTGCCGTCGTTGGCGTTGCCCGGCGGGAAGCCGCCCTGCGACCCGCTGGCCGAGATCGCCTTGCCCAGCGCCAGGTTCGTGCCGGAGGTCGGCGGGGCAGGCGGGCCGGAGTTGGGCGGCGGCCAGGTCGAGCAGTCGCTCCAGGTGCCGCTGTAGCCGCTGTTGCCCGAGCCGTTGAAGGTCATCTTCGGGATGGACGTCGGGTAGGGGCAGTTGTACGTGCCGACCACGCCGACCCCGCTGGCCGTCACGTTGCTGATCGACACCGTGCCCTGGGTCTGCGACTGCACCACGAAAGTGCCCACACCCTGCACGGTCGCGCCGTTCACGGTGATGCCCTGGATCGTCTTGCCGGCGCCGTTGCCGTCGATGAACTGGATCGCCTCGTACGGGCTGTCGATCGCCTTGAAGCCGGTGACGTTGATCGTCACCCCGGTGATCGCCTGGTCCCGGGCGTCGAACCACAGCGCGCCGACCCCGAACTGCCAGTTGGGATCCAGCGCCCCGGCCCGCAGCGTCGTGTTGTCGGACACGGTGATCGTGCCGCCCAGCGGCACGCTGCTGAACCGGTTGGCCACCAGGATGCCGCCGCCGAGGGCGTTGGTGTCCTGCACCAGGTTGCCGCTGACGGTGTTGTTCGAGCCGCCGTACAGCGCGATGCCGTTGGCCAGGTTCGGCTGCACCACGGTGTTGTTGGTCAGCGAGTTGCCGGAGTCGGCCTGCCCGTTGGACCACAGCGCCAGGCCGTCGTCGCCGTTGTTGCGCAGATAGTTGTTGCTCAGCGTCGAATTCGTCACCGCGCCGTCGAAGTTCACGCCGTCGGCCATGGTGTCGATGATCCGGTTGTTGCTGATGGTCAGGTTGCTCGATGCCCCGTTCATCAGCCACAGGCCGCACTTGGTGTCCTGGATCCACAGGTTCTGCACCGAGGATCCGTTGCCCAGCACGCCGTGGAAGCCGTTGTCCGGGCTGCCGTCGTTGCGTTCGGTGACGTCGCCGAAGATGGCGAAGTCGGAGAGCCTGATGTTGCCGGACGCGCCGCCGTTGTTGAAGATGTTGTTGCCGTGCAACACCGTGTACCACGGGCCGGCGCCGCGGATGGTCACCTGGTCGACCGACAGCGCCGAGGGGATCTCGAACCGGCCGGACGGGATCCACACGGTCTTGCCCTGCGACTTCGCCGCCGCGATGGCGTTGCGGAACGCCTGTGAGTCGTCGGACGAGTCGTTGGCGGTGGCCCCGTAGTCGGTCACCGACAGCGAGTTCGCCGGCTGCGTCGCCGCGCCGCCGACCTGCTCGAAGTCGGCCAGGTCGATGGTGGCCTGGCCGACGTCGCCGCCGTCGGCCTGCACCCGGACCTTGGCCCCGGCATTGAGGTTCTGGCCGAGCAGCAGCCGGGAGTCGTCGAAGAAGTGGTGATTTTTCGCGCCGGGGATCCAGCCGGTGTCGATGTACATGTACCGGGAGGTCACCGACAGCCCGTCGGACAGCTTGGTTCCGTTGACGTACACGGAAAGCCGGCCGGCGCTGCCGTCGGGCAGGCTGTAGTGGACGTTGATCGAGTTGGCCGCGGCCGGCAGCGTGAACTCGACGTACTGGCCCTGCCCGATGCGCACGGCCTGCCGGCCGGACGCCTCGGAGGCCAGGCTGGCCTGGGTGTAGTCGGGCCCGACGGCGGCGCCGTTGGTGGCCGAGCACTCGGCCTCCACCGTGCGGAACGGCACGGACGCGCCGCCGGACGCGGTCGTCGGACAGGTGGCCGCTGCGGCCGGTGCGGCCCCGGTCAGCAGGGCCGCGCCCGAGGCGATCAGCGTCGCGGCCAGCACTACGGGCATGCCAAAGGCAGGGTTGGCAGGCTTCATCGACTGCTCGCTTCCTGGTCCCGCGAGGCAGGGTGCGAGACCACGTGCAGCGGACTATACGAATTCCGACACTTGGTAGCAAGAGTCGAACGAGACAATGCAAGAACGCGACAAGGCCATCAGGCGGTGGCGAGGATGATCATTTCCGACGGCTGCCACCGCCCGGTCGACCGGTGGCGCAGCAGCGTGACGCCGGCGGCCAACGCCCGGAAACGACGGCACAGCGCGGCTTCCTGGCGGTCGGTCACCTCGGCGGCCAGGCACAGCGCGGCCAGCCGGATGGCCGACACCACGTCAGGTGTGAGCGCCTCGCGGCGTTCGAACACCGGGCCGGCGGCCCGCTCCACCGCGACCGCGGCCAGGCAGGCCCAGGCCGACGGCCCCGAGTCGGCGTCCTGGTCCTCGTCCTCGTCGTCATCGGACGTGGCGTGATAGAGCGCGATGATGTCCTTGCGCGCGGCCGTCGCCATCGGAATCAGCAGGTCCGGCGACGGGATCAGCGGGTCCGGCAGCACGCTGCCGGCGCACAGCCACTCGCCGAACCGGGCCGCCCAGTTGTCCGGGGGAGTGGAGCCCGAGAACAGCCAGTCGAAAAGATTGGACAGCATCCGGCCCATCGGCCGGTCCGGCGTCGCGGTGCCGTCCAGGGCCTTGGGCAGCGCGAACACCGCGGCCAGCACCGGCGGCAGTTCGTCGACCAGCTCACGGGCCAGCACTGCGCCCCGCTCCAACACCCGGCGACGCTCCGCCTTCGGCGCCAGCGCGACGGCCTGCACGACTTCGCGCGTCAGCTCGATGGCCTCGTCCAGCCGGCTGTCGCCGAACACGCCCTTGGCCCGCTCCAACGCCCGCGCGACGGCCAGCGGCCGATCCTTGCTGCGCTGCCGAACCCGGGCCAGCGCCATGTCGAGGTCCATGCCCCGCACATGCCGCCGCTGAGCCTTGTCCCGCACGGAATCCAGCGCCCATTCCAGTCGCAGCGTCAGCTGTCGCGCCTCCACCAGCGCGTGCACGAGCAGCAGCCGGGCCAGCGTGGACTTCCATCGCTCGGCGTCCTCGGCCACGGCCGCGGCCAGCACGGAATCGCTGACCCGGTATGGATTCTGTTGTCGGGTCCACAGTTCCTGGCCGGTCCCGGTCCACACCGCGCACGGCGGCAGCGACAGCTCCGTCAGCTGTGCGGCATCCGGCAGCCGATAGGCCTGGCTGCCGCTGATCTTGTTGACCCAGCTGGTGAAAGCCACCGCGTCGGTGCCACGGATGCCGCGCACCGGCTCGTCGCGGGCATACGGGACATCCTGCCGATCCGGCCCCGGCCAGCCGGTTTGCTTTCGGTACAGCCAATACAGGCCGTTCGTCACCGGCCGCGGGCAGATCCGGCCGCCGCTGCCCGTGCGCACGACGTGCCGCAGATGCCGCGTCACCAGCACGCCGGCCATCAGCCGCCGCCGGTCGGCCGGCGCGTCCGGGGCATAGGCCGAATCCAGCAGCCCGTCGATGCGGTCCCGCAGCTCCGGGGCGAGCTCGCTGGCTTCGTCGGCGCAGTCGAAGGCCAGCAGCAATGCCGTCACGCTGGCCGACTTCAAACAAGCGGCCACGATCCCGTCGGCATCGGCCCCGGCGACGTACAGCAGCGTCGTCTCCCGCCACCACACGTCGTCCACCTTCTCCTCGAGCACGCGCGCCAACCGTTTGTCCCGCACGTGACACGCGGCCAGGTACTCCTGGAAAGTGTGGTGGGCAAAGGAGTAGATGCCGCTCTCCCGCTCGATCAACAGCCCGTTGGAACTGACGTCGCCCAGGAAGTCCTCGACGCTGACCTCACGGGACATCCGCCGCAGCCCGGCCCGGATCGCCGCCGTGACAACGTCTTTCGGCACGTCACGGATCTGCTTCTCCATCATGCTGAACGCCAGACCGCGCAGCAGCGCCTCCTTGCGGTCGCCGCGCAGCTCCACCGGCAGCTTCTTGGTCTCCTGCCGGCGCCACAGCATCACCTCGCAGATCTCGCCGTACAGATCGGCCCGGCTGCCCGGCAGCACGCCGCGATAACGGTGCACGTTGGCCATCATGGTGAGCAGCAACGGGTTCACCGTCAGCTGGTGCAGCGCGGGGGCCTGTGCCAGCCGGTCCAGCAGGTCGTGCGCGGCCTTGTCGGCCCGTTGCCGCGCTGTGTCCGCGGACCCGGTGATGCGGCGCTCCAGGGCGGCGTACCAGCGGTGCACGAACTCCGTCACCTGGCTGTCGTTGAAGTTGCAGACCTGGAGCACGATGGTGCCGGTGACGCGGGCCGTGCGATAGCCGTGCGGCCTTGACGTGACAACGAAATCGTTGCGCGGATACTGCCGCACCTGGTGCTCCACCCAGGCCGCGACGATCTCCCGGTCCTTCTGCCGCGCCACCTCGTCCAAACCGTCGAGCAGCACGACACAGCTGCCGGCAACGAGCCGCCGCTCGAACCAGTTGCCTGGATCCTCGATGTTGTACCGCTCCAGCTCGCGCCGCAGCAGCGCGGCGACGCTGATCCGCGGACTGGCCACGATGGACGCCACGTGGTCGCGGAGATACAGCAGCATCGGCACCTTCCGCCGACGTCCCCGTGGCTGCTTGAGGATTTCCCGACCGGTCTGCCGCAGCAGGGTCGTCTTCCCGCTGCCGGGCGCGCCGAGCACGGCCAGCACCTGCGGCTGCGGCCGGTCGAGGAACTCCCACAGCCGCCGTCGCTCCTCCCCGCTGACCTCCGGGCCGCCGACGTCCGGGTCGCCGACCAGCCCCACCTGCGCCTTGTCCGGCGACCGCGGCTCAAGGCTGACGTCGACGAAGATCTCTTCCAGGTCGGGCTGGTAGAAGCCGGTGTTGGCCGGGCCCTGCGCCTCCGACGCCCGCAGCAGCGGCAGCATGAAGTCCCGGTACTTGCGGCCGAACCCGGACAGCCAGCGCAGCACCGCCTGGTCCAGACCCTTCACGGCCCGCTCGCGCCACTTCGCGGCCACCTCGGCGATGATGTCGCCGAGGTAGCAGAGGATCGTGACGGCGGCCTCGCACAGGATGAGCAGCCACAACGCGAGCACGGGTCGGCCATCGGCCAACCCGGCCACCGCGGGCACGCCACCAATGAGCGCCGCCGCCAGACGCGCTCGAGTCGATGTTCGTCCCACGGGCTGGCTTATCGCCGCAACCGGACAGACGTGACGTCAACTCGCCCGTTCGGCGCAAACCCGGCAGTCGCCTAGAGGCGTTCGTCGAGGCGGACGTGCACCTCGTCACCGACGTCCTTGCCGATGACTTTGCGCACGGCGGCCTTCACCGGCAGCTTGTGCGTGCCGTCGCCCAGCGCCATGAACGAGCTCTCGAACGGCACGCCGTCCACGGTGCCACGCACCTTGACCAGGCCGCGGGTGCCGAAGAACTCGACGGACCGCGGCCACACCACGTACGTCCACCCGCCGGCGGCGGGGCTGCGAACCAGCTTGGCGGTGAATTCGGTCAGCATGACCCGGTATCGAGGCCGCCGACGAGAATTCGACACTCAGCGGGTTTCCTCCTCCTGCGACTCCTCGTCCACGCGGTACACGACCGCCTCGTCCTGCTCCTCGACAACCGGCGCGGCCGCCACGGTGTCGACGCGAACGGGGGAGGAGATGGCGACCAGGGCGCAGGCGGAGCCGAGCAGGGCCAGCCAGATGCCGGGCCCGATCAGCGGGGCCACGTCCTGTCCGGACACGCCGGCGATCTCGGCCAGGAAGGTGCCGGTGCTGTAGCCGGCGGCGGCCAGGAACAGCCCGGCGCCGACGCCGAGGCCGCCGGCGACCAGCGAGGCGTTGCGGGTCCAGCCGAAACCGGGCCGCAGCGCGGCGGCGGCGATCAGGATGAGCGCGACCCCGGCGATCAGCGCGACCACGCCGATGTACTGCTGGATGGTGTGCCCGAGGCCCAGATCCAGGCCCCAGCCGTTGATCGCGGCCAGCGACTCGCCGGTGCTGGACGGCAGCGTGATCAGGTTGGTGAAGGTGCTGACGATCAGCAGCACGCCGGCGGCGGCCAGGAACGCGACGGCACGGGTGCCGGGCCGCGCCGCGGTCGGCTGCACGGGAATGGGCGCGGTGTCCTCGTTGGGCATCCGCTCACGGTAACGGCCACCTGCGGCGGAGCGTTCGCGGGTGCCGCTCCCGGAAACCACCTCCCCCGAGGAGCCCGGGAACGGCACCGGGACCACCGTGTCACACCGACCTTCGGCAAACCTTGAATGCCCGGCCCCACCTCTGATAGTTCGGTGCACGTGGAGTTCCGGGTGCTCGGCGCGGTCGAGGCGGTCAGCGGCGGCACGTCGCTCGACCTCGGCCACTCCAGACAACGTAGCGTGCTCGCGGTGTTACTGGTAGCAGCCAATCAGCCGGTGCCGGCCGATCAGCTGCTGGACCGGGTCTGGGGCGAGCAGCAGCCGCAGCGCGGCCGCGACGCGCTCTACGGCTACCTGTCGCGGCTGCGCGGCCTGCTGCCCGACGACGTCGCGATCGTCAAGCGCCCGGCCGGATACGTGCTCACGGTCGACGAGAACACCATCGACCTGCACCGCTTTCGCCGGCTGGCGGCACAGGCCCGCGCAGCCACGCCGAACGCCCTCGCGCTGTTCGACGAGGCCCTCAGCCTCTGGCGCGGGGATGCCTTCACCGGCACGGACAGCGACTGGTTGGCCGACGTGCGAACCGCGCTCAATGCCGAGCGACGGGCCGTGCAACTGGATCGCATCGACGCCGCGCTGAATGCCGGCCGCCACAGCGACATCCTCGACCAACTCACGACTCTGGCCGACGACGATCCACTGGACGAGCGCGTCGCCGCCCAGCTGCTGCTGGCCCTCTACCGCGCCGGCCGGCCGTCCGAGGCGTTGCAGCGCTACGACAAGCTCCGCGAGCAGCTGGCCGATTTCGGCACCGACCCCGGGCCCGCACTCAGGGGCCTGCACCAGCGCATCCTCGCCGCCGACCCGGAGCTGGACGCGCCCGGCTCGACCCCGGCGCCGCGGCAGCTGCCGGCCGCCCCGGTGTGGTTCACCGGCCGCAGCCCCGAGTTGGACCGCATGACGACCACGGCCGGCGCCAACAACACCGTGGTCGTCTCGGCCATCGCCGGTGCCGGCGGCATCGGCAAGACCTGGCTGGCCCTGGAATGGGCGCACCGGCACGTCGCCGAGTTCCCCGACGGCCAGCTGTTCGTCGACCTCCAGGGCTTCTCGCCGACGGCCGAGCCGGTGCCGCCGACGGTCGCGCTGCGCGGCTTCCTCGGCGCGCTCGGCGTCGAGCCGGGCAAGATTCCCGCTGACCTGGCCGCGCAGTCGGCGCTGTTCCGCAGCACCATCGCGGGCAAGCGGCTGCTGATCGTGCTGGACAACGCCGCCGACCCGGACCAGGTCGTGCCGCTGCTGCCGGGCACCCCGACCAGCGTCGTCCTGGTCACGAGCCGGCGGCAGCTGACCCGCCTGGTCACCCGCTACGGCGCCGGCCTCCTGAGGCTTGGTGTGCTGACCGAGGACGAGGCCCGCAGGCTGCTGATCAGCTGGCTGGGCGAGGAGCGCCTGAACGCCGAGCCCGACGCCGTGGCTGAGCTGCTGGCCTGCTGCGGCGGCTTCCCGTTGGCCCTGGGCATCGTCGCCGGCCGCGCCCACACCGACCCGGACGTGTCCCTCACGGAACTGGCCGCCGACCTGCGGTCCGGCATCACCGCGCTGGACGACGAAGATCCGTCGACCAGCCTGCCGGCGGTGCTGTCGTGGTCGCTGCGGGCGCTGGCGCCGGCCGAGCGGACGCTGTTCGGGCTGCTCGGCATCGCCCCCGGCCCCGACATCAGCCACGCCGCCGCGACCGCCCTCGCCGGGCTGTCCAGCGGCGAGACCAGCGCCATCCTGCACGCCCTCGAGCAGCTGTCCCTGGTCGAGCGGGACACCGCCGGCCGGTATCGCATGCACGACCTGGTCCGCCAGTACGCCCGTGAGCACGTCGACGCGGACCCGCAGGCGCTGCGCCGGGTGATCGACTTCTACCTGCACACCGCGATCAGCGGCCACGACGCGCTCGACCCGCACGCCACGCCGATCGAGCACGGCGACCCCGCGCCGGGCGCGCAGCCGCTGTCGCTGGCCGGCGACCGGGCGACCATGGCCTGGTTCGACGCCGAGGACCCGTGTCTGCTGGCCGCCCAGCAGGAGGCGTTCGCCCGCGGCTGGTACCGGACGACCTGGCAGCTGGCCGGCGCTTTGTCGACGTACCAATACCTTCAGGCCCACCTGGAGGACACCAGGTCGATCTGGCAGATCGCGTTGGCGGCCACCGAGCACCTCGACGATCCCAATGCGACGGTCGTGGCCCGCCGCAACCTCGGCAACGCCCTGATTCGCCTGCGCCGCGCGGAAGAAGCCATCGAACACCTGGACGTGGCGCTGGAGCTGGCCCGGCAGTGCGGAGACCGCCATCAGGAGGGCGTCACGCTCAGCTCGCTCACGTCCGGCCACGCCGCGCTCGGCCAGCACCGTGAAGCGCTGGAGTGTGCGCAGGGATCCCTTGCCGTGTATCGGGAAATGGCCAATCCTGGCCGGGAGGCCATGGCGCTCAACGCGGTCGGCTGGTGCGCGGCCCAGGTCGGCGACCACGACAGCGCCCGGGAGCACTGCCAGGCGGCGCTGGAGCTGTTCCGCAAGCACCACAACGACCTCGGTGAAGCGGCCACTTTGGACAGTCTCGGTTACATCGCCGATCACAGCGACCAACACGGGAAAGCCGTCGACCACTACCGGGCAGCGCTGGAGATCCGCCGCAAGCTCGGCCACGCCTACCAGGTCGCCGACACCCTCGACCGACTCGGCCACGCCTACACCGCGCTCGGCGAATCCGCCCAGGCCAGGGCGGCGTGGGCCGAGGCGCTGGACCTCTACCGGGCGCAGGGGCGGGACGCCGACGCGACCAGGGTGCGGTTAGCCTTGACGCCGTGAGGATCAGGCGGGCGACCGAGGAAGACGTGCCGGCGATCGTCGCCATGCTGGCCGACGACGCGCTCGGCGCGACCAGGGAGTCGCCGGACGACCTGACGCCGTACCGGAAAGCCTTCCAGGACATCGACGCCGACCCGAACCAGTTCCTCGCCGTGGCCGACCGGGACGGCGAGGTGGTCGGCACCTTGCAGCTGACCTACCTGCCCGGGCTGTCCCGCAAGGGCGGCACCCGCGCGCAGATCGAGGCCGTGCGGGTGCGGGCCACCGAACGCGGCACCGGCCTCGGGTCGCAGCTGATCACGTGGGCGGTCGACCAGGCCCGCCAGCGGGGCTGCATCCTCGTGCAGCTCACCACCGACACCGCCAGGACCGACGCCCACCG
>DATJJB010000205.1:0-4771 GCA_035492655.1 Kutzneria sp.
CCGGCGCGGCCACCGTCACGATCGCGGTCACGGCCGTCAGAACCGCAAGCAGCACAGCACGTTTCGACATCTGACCCCACCTGATCCGGGGTGACGCCACCACGGCGTCCGCTGCCCCCGAATCCCCTGCGGGCCACCCTATCGTCAGCGCGGGCGCCTCGGCTTCGCCCATCCGAACGTAAGTTCGACGGCGCGCTACCAGTTGGCGTACTCGGCGTCCCGGTCGGCGGCATTCCACTGTGGATTCCACCGCGCCGCGAGATGCCAGTTCCGGCGCAGGCCCTCCAGATCCGGCCAGTACCCGACGGCCAGCCCCGCCGCGTAGGCAGCCCCGAGCGACACCGTCTCCGCGACCATCGGCCGCAGCACCGGCACGTCCAGCACGTCGGCGATGGTCTGCATCAACAGGTGATCGGCCGTCATGCCGCCGTCCACCTTCAGCGCCTTGGACGGCATGCCCAGCTCGGCGGTCATCGCGTCCACGACCTCGCGGGTCTGCCACGCCGTGGCTTCGAGCACCGCGCGGGCCAGATGTCCCTTGGAGATGTAGGAAGTGAGGCCGACGATGATGCCCCGTGCCTCGCTGTGCCAGTGCGGCGCGAACAGTCCCGAGAACGCCGGCACGATGTAGCAGCCGCCGTTGTCGCTCACGGTCCGGGCCAGCGTCTCGATCTCCGGGGCGCTCTGGATCAACCCGAGCTTGTCCCGGAACCACTGCACGAGCGAGCCGGTGACGGCGATCGAGCCTTCGAGGGCGTAGGTCGCCGGCTCGCCGCCGAGTTGGTAGCCGATGGTGGTCAGCAACCCGTGCTCGGACTTCACGAGCGTGTCGCCGGTGTTCATCAACAGGAAACTGCCGGTGCCGTACGTGCACTTGGTCTCGCCCTTGGCAAAACACGTCTGGCCGAACAGCGCCGCGTGCTGGTCCCCGAGCGCGGCGGAGATCGTCACGCCCGGCACCACCCGCGTGGTCCGGCCGTGAATCTCCGTGGAGGGACGGATCTCCGGCAGCATCGACGCCGGAATGTCGAAAAAGGACAGCAGCTCCGCGTCCCACGCCTGCGTGGTCAGGTTCATCAGCATGGTGCGACTGGCATTCGTCACATCGGTGACGTGCAGACCGCCGCTCACGCCGCCGGTCAGGTTCCAGATCAGCCAGGTGTCGATGGTGCCGAACAGGACATCGCCACGCTCGGCCCGCTCCCGTAGCCCAGGAGTGTTGTCCAGCAGCCACTTCAGCTTCGGCGCCGAGAAGTACGTCGCCAGCGGCAGGCCACACCGGTCGCGGATGCCCGAGCTTTCCGGACGAGCGGCCAGCTCGCCGACCAGCTCCTCGGTCCGGATGTCCTCCCACACGATGGCGCGCCCCACCGGCACCCCCGTGTTCCTGTCCCACACCACGGCCGTCTCGCGCTGGTTGGTGATCCCCAGCGCCACCACCTGATCCGCGCCGACGCCGCCGTCCCGCAGCGTCTGCGGCATGATCCGGTCGACGTTGCGCCAGATCTCGACGGCGTCCTGCTCCACCCAGCCCGGCCGCGGATGGTACTGGCGGTGTTCCCGCTGCACGACCGAGACCAGCCGGGCGCTCTGGTCGAACAGGATGCACCGCGTGGAGGTGGTGCCCTGGTCGATCGCCATCACATACCGTTGCGCCATGATCCCCGCTCAGTCGCTCAACGCCCGGGACACGGCCTCGGCCGCGCTGGCCACCTGACTGACCAGGGCCGGCTTGGGCCGACTGGCCGAGTCGCAGATCCGGTCCACCGCACCGGAAACGCCGATCGCGCCGACCACAAGTCCGCCGAACGCCCGGATCGGCGCGGCGATGCCGGCCTCGCCCGGCATGTACTCCTCGGCCTCGCTGGCCCAGCCGCCGGCCCGCACCTGGGCCAGCACCCGCTCCAACGCCTGCGGCGACACGATGGTGCGCCGGGTCAGCGACGTGAGCGGGCTTCGGGCCAGCGACGCGTCGTAGGCCAGCAGCACCTTGCCGAACGCGGTAGCGTGCAAGGGAAGCATCGCCCCCACCCCCAGCGTCTGCATGGTGTCGTCCGGTCGGAAGACGTGGTGCACCACCAGCACCGCGCCGTCGTGGTGCACGCCGATGCGCACCTCCTGGCCGCTGCGCGCGGCCAGCGTGTCGGCCCAGTTGAGCGAGCGTGAGCGGAGCTCGTTCGCGTCGAGGTAGCTGGTGCCGAGGTGCAGCAGCGCGGCGCCGAGCTTGTAGCGGCCGCTCTCCTGGTCCTGTTCGACGAATTCGACCCGTTGCAGGGTGCGCAGGATGCCGTGCGCGGTGCCCTTGGGCAGGCCGAGCGAGGCCGCGATCTCGGCCAGCCCGTACTGCCCCGAGCCGCGCGCCAGCAGCCGCAGCATGGCGGCGGCTCGCTCGATCGACTGGATGGGGCCCGGCACGGCGTCAGCTAATCAAACGAGCTCGTTGTCGGCAATGTCGAACGCCCGGTGGTGCGACGGGGCACGGCCGGGAGCGGTTTCATCCGCTGGATCGTCGGACGGTAATCGGATGACCACCCTGTGGGGTGAGTCACCGTTCGACATTGTCGACCGGTCACCGTTGAGCACCCGATTCGCGCTGCTTACGGTCCCCTCACTCACTGGGGGTGAGCGGACCGTTCAACGACGAATGGAGAAGTGGGTGGCTCTCGGAGCGGTGTTCCTCAGCGAGGTGCTCGGCACCGGCTTGCTGATCTTGCTCGGCGCCGGTGTGGTGGCCAACGTGCTGCTGGTGAAGTCCAAGGGCTTCGACGGCGGCTGGCTGCTGATCAACTTCGGGTGGGGCCTGGCCGTGATGGCCGGCGTCTACGTCGCGTTCAAGTCGGGTGCGCATCTCAACCCGGCGGTCACGATCGGCATCCTGAGCAGCGGGGCCAGCACGTACGCCCCTGGTGTGGCGGTGAGCCTCGGCTCGACCCTGGTCTACCTGGCCGGTGAGCTGATCGGCGCCTTCGTCGGCGCCTGCCTGTGCTGGCTGGCCTACAAGAAGCACTTCGACGAGGAGCCCGACGAGGGCAAGAAGCTGGCCGTGTTCTCCACCGGGCCGGCGATCCGCAGCTACGGCTGGAACCTCGTCACCGAGATCCTCGGCACGTTCGTGCTGGTCTTCGTGGTGCTGTCGTTCGGCAAGACGCCGTCGGGCCTCGGCCCGCTGGCCGTGTCCATGCTGGTGGTCGGCATCGGCGCCTCGCTCGGCGGCCCGACCGGCTACGCCATCAACCCCGCCCGTGACCTCGGGCCGCGCATCGCCCACGCCATCCTTCCGTTGCGCTACAAGGGCGAGCCCGAGTCCACCGAACCGAAGAACTCCGACTGGAGCTACGCCTGGGTGCCGGTGGTCGGCCCCGTCATCGGCGGCGTCATCGCCGGCCTCGTCTCCCACCTCGTGTTCTGATCGGAAGGGTTCTCCACCATGGCACAGCACATTCTCGCCATCGACCAGGGCACGACCAGCACCCGGGCGATCGTGTTCGACCACGCCGGGTCCATCGTCTCGGTCGGCCAGAAGGAACACGAGCAGATCTTCCCGCGGGCCGGCTGGGTCGAGCACGACCCGGCCGAGATCACCGCGAACACCCGCTACGTCATCGGCCAGGCGCTGGCCAAGGCCGACCTGAACATCGGCGACCTGGCCGCGGTCGGCATCACCAACCAGCGTGAGACCGCCGTGGTCTGGGACCGCACCACCGGCGAGCCGGTGTACAACGCCATCGTCTGGCAGGACACCCGCACCCAGTCCATTGTGGACAGCCTGGGCGCGCTGGGCGGCGGGGCCGACCGGTACAAGGCCAAGGTCGGCCTGCCGCTGGCCACCTACTTCTCCGGCCCCAAGGTCCGCTGGATCCTGGACAACGTGCCCGGCGCCCGGGAGAAGGCCGACCGCGGCGACCTGCTGTTCGGCAACACCGACACGTGGACGCTGTGGAACCTGACCGGCGGCGTCAGCGGCGGCGTGCACGTCACCGACGTGACCAACGCGTCCCGGACCATGCTGATGGACCTGGACACGCTGGACTGGGACGCCGAGATCGCCGCCGAGATGGGCATTCCGCTGTCCATGCTGCCGCAGATCCGGTCCTCCTCGGAGCACTACGGGGTCGGCGTCGGCGTGCTGAGCGGCGTGCCGATCACCGGCATCCTCGGCGACCAGCAGGCCGCCACCTTCGGCCAGGCCTGCTTCGACGTCGGCACGGCCAAGAACACCTACGGCACCGGCAACTTCATGCTGCTCAACACCGGCACGGAGAAGGTCGCGAGCCAGAACGGCCTGCTCACCACGGTCTGCTACAAGATCGGCTCGCAGGACGCGGTGTACGCGCTGGAGGGCTCGATCGCCGTCACCGGCTCGCTGGTGCAGTGGCTGCGTGACAACCTCGGCATCATCGGCTCCGCGCCGGAGATCGAGACGCTGGCCCGCAGCGTCGAGGACAACGGCGGCGCCTACTTCGTGCCGGCGTTCTCCGGGCTCTTCGCGCCGTACTGGCGGGCCGACGCCCGCGGCGCGCTGGTCGGCCTGACCCGCTTCGTCAACAAGGGCCACCTGGCCCGGGCCGTGCTGGAGGCCACCGCTTTCCAGACGCGCGAGGTGCTCGACGCCATGAACGCCGACTCCGGCGTGGCGCTGACCGAGCTCAAGGTGGACGGCGGCATGGTCGTCAACGAGCTGCTCATGCAGTTCCAGGCCGACGTGCTCGACGTGCCGGTCATCCGGCCGGTGGTCGCCGAGACCACCGCGCTGGGCGCGGCCTACGCGGCC
>DATJJB010000206.1:0-3585 GCA_035492655.1 Kutzneria sp.
AGCATCTCCCATGAAAAATTTCTGACATCGTTGTCATCGAGTGCGAGCAGGGCGAACCGCGAACGCTCGGGCACACGTGGTGATGGTGACGTCGGATCTGCCGAGGAGGTCCAACGTTGAATTGGAAGCGACGGCCGGGCATCGCCCGTATGCCCGTCCTGATCGCTGCGACGGCGGCGAGCTCGCTCATGCTCACCGGGTTCGCCCAGGCGAGTCCCGTGAGCCCGAGCGCCAGCGCGTCGTCGCAGCCCAGCGCGAACGCGTCGCAGAACCCGAGCACCGCCGCCGGCGGTTCGGGCTCGAGCGCGAAGTCGTCGACCGGAGGTAAGGCGGGAGGCACCTGCGCGGTGACCACCAGCGGCCGCCTCTCCGCCTGCCAGCGGCCGGTCGACAAGAGCAAGCTTCCGGCCGGTGCCAGGAACACCGCCACCGTGAATCAGCCCGTTGCGGATCTGGCGTCCATCGTGGACGCCCGCACCTGGACCACCGGCGGTGGCAACACCTTCCCGGGTGCCGAGGCCCCGTACGGCATGGTCCAGTGGTCTCCGGACACCCTGCCGAACAACAACGCCGGCGGTGGTTACAGCTTCACCGACACCACGCTGGACGGCTACAGCCTCACGCACATCTCCGGGCCCGGCTGCGGGGCCGCGGGCGACGTGCCGATCCTCCCGGTCACCGGCGCGCTGCCGTCGGGGACCAACCCCAACAGCGTGACCACGCCGTTCAGCCACACCAACGAGGTGGCGCAGGCCGGCTACTACTCCGCCCAGAGCGGCGCGAACAACGCCGTCACGTCGGAGTTCACCGCCACCACGCACAGCTCGATGGGCCGGTTCACCTTCCCGTCGAGCACCGCCGCGGGCTTCGACATCAAGCTCCAGGGCAGCCAGACCACTGACACCGCCGACACGGCGCAGATCGTCGGGAACGACGAGATCAGCGGCTCGGTCACCACCGGCGACTTCTGCGGCGAAGGCACCAACGACGGCCAGTCGCAGCTCTACACGGTGTACTTCGACATCAAGTTCGACCAGCCGTTCGCCTCGTCGCAGGTGATCACGCAGGCCGGCAAGACCAGCCCGCAGGCCGTGTACGTGTCCTTCGACACCACGTCCAACCCGGTCGTGCAGGCCAAGGTCGGCATCTCGTACGTCAGCACCGCCGACGCCCAGCTGAACTGGCAGACCGAGAACCCGGGCTGGAACTTCAACGCGGTCAAGGCCGCCGACCAGAAGAGCTGGGACCAGCTGCTCGGCAAGATCAAGGTCTCGGGCGGCAGCTACTCCCAGACCCAGGAGTTCTACAGCCTGCTGTACAAGGACTTCATCCAGCCCAACGTGACCAGCGACGTCAACGGCCAGTTCATGGGCGCCGACGAGAAGGTCCACACAGTGGCGAAGGGCCAGGCTGACCAGTACGGCGTCTACTCCGGCTGGGACATCTACCATTCCCTCGCCCAGCTCCAGGCGATGCTCGATCCCACCGCGGCCTCCGACCAGGCGCAGTCCCAGGTGAACTACTACGCCGAGGACGGCATCCTGCAGCAGTGGGGATACCTGGAGAAGAACAACTACGTGATGGTCGGAGACCCCGAAGACGCGATCATCTCCGACTACTACGCGTTCGGTGCCAAGGACTTCGACACCAAGCAGGCGCTGGCCGACATGCTCAAGGAGGCCACCACGACCAACGACGTGCGGCCGGGTCAGGGCCTTGAGGACAAGTACGGCTACCTCCCCGAGGACGGCACGTACGCCGCCTGCTGCAACGCCCACGGCGTCATCGCCACGATGCTGGAGAACGACAGCGCGGACCTCGCCCTGTCGAACTTCGCCGCGTCGATGGGCGACACCAGTGACGCGTCCATGCTCGTGCAGCGCGCCAACAACTGGGAGAACACGTTCAACCCGAACAACGGCCTGCTGAACGCACGGTACGAGAACGGGCAGTTCGAGCAGGGGATCACCCCGACCACCCAGCAGAACAACGAGCCCGACTACGTCGAGGGCGACGCCTACGAGTACCTGTGGGACGTGCCGAACAACTACGCGGGCCTGTTCAACCTGATGGGCGGCCCCTCCAAGGTGATCCCGGCGCTGACCTCGTACATGTCCCAGCCGAACGGCAACGGCATGTTCGCGGAGATCGCCAACGAGTTCAACCTCGGTGAGCAGTACGCCTTCGACTACGCCGGCGACCCGGCCGGTTCGATGGCTGCGGTGCACAACATCGAGACCACCGTCTACCAGCCGGGTCCGAGCGGCCTGGACAACAACGACGACCTCGGCGCCGAGAGCTCCCAGTACGTGTGGGAGATGCTGGGCCTGTACCCGGAGAACCCGGGCACGGACACGCTGCTGCTGTCCACCCCGGGCTTCGCCCACGAGCAGGTCTCCCTGGCCAACGGCCGCTCGATCAACATCAGCGCGCCGAACGCCGACAAGGAGTACTACGCGGCCAACCTCAAGATCAACGGCACGCCGGACCAGAAGCTCTACACGAGCTTCAACACCCTGAGCAAGGGATCCAACCTCGATTGGACCCTCAGCTCGAAGCCGACCAGCTGGGGCACCGCCCCGCAGGACGCTCCGCCGTCCTACACCGCGGGCTCCTCGGCGACGGTGGGCTACCTGACGAACCAGACCGCTGACGTCGCGCCCGGCAAGTCCGGCACGCTGACCGTCGGCGCCGACAACGCCACGGCGAAGTCGCAGAAGGTCACGGTGAAGGTCGCGGCGCCGTCCGGTGTCACGATCAAGCCGAGTTCGGCCACGATCACGGTTCCGCCGCACAGCACCGGAACCGCCAACCTGACCGTGTCGGCCGCCGCGGGCACCACCGAGAACTTCTACTCGGCGCCCGTCACGCTGACCAACCAGGGCACCGGGGAGACCCAGTCCCTGAACCAGACGATCCTCGTCACCAGCCCGGGCAGCCTGCTCTCGACGTTCAACAACGTCGGCATCTCGGACAGCAGCGACCTCGGCGCCGGCAACTTCGACGGCGACGGGTACAGCTACTCCGCGGCGGCCCTCGCGGCCGACGGGTTCACCCCGGGTCAGACCGCGACCGTCAACGGCGTGCCGTTCACCTGGCCGCTGCCGGGCAACGGCTTCCCGGACAACACGATCGCCGAGGGCCAGAACGTCACCGTGAACGCCGCCGCCGGAACGCAGACCCTTGCGTTCCTCGGCTCGGCCACCCAGGGCCCGATCACGGCGCCGCTCACGCTGCACTACTCCGACGGCAGCACCAGCAGCTACTGGCTGGGGCTGAGCGACTGGACGCTCAACGGCGGCAGTGGCAAGCCGTCGTACGGCAACACCTCCGCGGCCTCCATGAGCTACCGGAACTGCCCGGGATGCACCGGCGGCCAGCAGTCGGTGGGCACCAACATCTTCTACGCGTCGGTCCCGGTCGACGCGAGCAAGACGCTCACCAGCGTGACCCTGCCCAGCACCACGGGCAGCGGCCAGGAGCACATCTTCTCGATCGGCACCTCGGCCACGGCCGCGACCGGCCCGGTCGTCACCTCGCTCAGCACCACCTCGGCCCAGGCCGGACAGCAGGTGACGATCAACG
>DATJJB010000207.1:0-2209 GCA_035492655.1 Kutzneria sp.
CACGATCGGATTACACGTGCTCCATCACCATGACGGTGACGCTGTCGGGGACCAGGGCCTGGTACAGGTGCGGGATGTCGCCGGGGTACGAGAGGTAGTCGCCGGGGCCGAGTTCGACGGGGTCGTCGGCGGGGCCGGCGAGGACGCGGCCGGTGGCGACGACGAGGTGTTCGACGGTGCCGGCGATGTGGGGCAGGGAGTGCCGGCCGGCGTCGGTGCTCATGGTGGCCAGGTAGATGTCCCGGCGGGCCCCGGGGGGACAGGCGGAGAGCAGGGCGGCGGAGTAGTTGGACTCCTCGGAGTGCAGGTAGTTGCCCTCGCCGAAGCGGACGACGCGGATGGGCGGCCGGGGCGGGTCGACGAGGCGGGAGAAGGGGACGCCCAGGGCGACGCCGAGGGCCCACAGGGTCTCGACGGAGGGATTGCCGGCGCCGGACTCGAGCTGGGAGAGGGTGCTCTTGGCGATGCCGGCCCGCTTGGCCAGCTCGGACAGGGACAGGCCGACACGGTCGCGCTCCCGGCGCAAGGCGGCGGCGATGACGTCCAAGGGGGCGGAGCTGCGGTCCTGATCCACGTGTTCGTTCCATCGGTCGGGACGTTCGGGTTGACGAACGCCGGCGGGGAGTGTTCAGCTTGGACTATGGTTCGTTCGATCTGGCGAACATTAGACCCGAGCGTGGTCCGCAATGTCTCGCCCATCGCCCTGACGGCGTTCGTGACCGGCGCCTCCTTCGGCGCCATCGCGGTGGCTGCGCACATCCCGGTGGCCCTGGTCTGCGCGATGTCGCTGCTGATCTTCGCCGGCGGCTCGCAGTTCATGGTGGTCGGCATCGTCGCGGCCGGCGGCAGCCCGATCGCGGCGGTGTTCGCCGGCCTGCTGCTCAACGCCCGCCACCTGCCGTTCGGCCTGGCCATCGGGGACGTGCTGGGCCAACGCCTGGCCACCCGCGTCATCGGCAGCCACATCCTGATCGACGAGTCGGTGGCCTTCGCGATGGCGCAGGGCGACCGCAAGAAGGCCAAGGCGGCTTACTGGACCTGCGGCCTGGCCCTGTTCCTCACCTGGAACACCGGCACCCTGGTCGGGGCCCTGATCGGTCAGGTCATCGGCGACCCCAACCGCTTCGGCATGGACGCGGCGTTCCCGGCGGCGATGTTCGCGCTCATCCTGCCGGCGCTGAAAGAACGTAAAACCCTCACCGTCGCCCTCCTCGGCGCGGCGATCGCGGTGGCCACCACGCCGTTCCTGCCGCCGGGAATTCCAGTGGTGCTGGCGGCATTGGGTGTTGTCGCGGCGCTCCCGACGCGGCGAAAGGTGACGGCATGAACATCGTGGTCGTGCTCGCCTTGGGTCTCGGCACCTATGCCATTCGCTTCGCCGGCCCCCAACTCCGCAATCGCATCACCGTGCCGCCGCGCGTGCAAATGCTGCTGTCAATGGCCGCGACGGCGCTTCTTCTTGCCCTTGTCGCGGTCAACGCGTTCGTTCCCGGCGGGAAATTCGGCGGCTGGGCGCTGCTGGGCGGCGTCACCGTCGGTGCGCTCGCGGCCTGGCGGAAAGTGCCGTTCGTGCTGGTAGTCATCCTGGCCGCCGGCACGACGGCGGTGCTGCGACTGATCGGCGTCGCTTAAACGGTGTCGCTCGTCACATCAAGGCTTGCTCAAACGGAATAGAGCGCTGCTCCGAACGCTGGCTAGAGTCCCGAACTCATCAGGGGTGTGGTCCGCCTCACCCCGAGGTCGAGTTCTCCAGCACCGGGGCCGGGGGCGGTTTCGGTGCCTTTTCGCAGTACCGAAGGGAAACCGTTTCCGTGGATTCTTCCCACGACGGCGAGGGCTACGCGAAGTCCCTCGGCAACCGCCAGGTGCAGATGATCGCGATGGGCGGCGCCATCGGCGTCGGCCTGTTCCTCGGCGCCGGCGGCCGCCTGCACGCCGCCGGCCCCGGCCTGATCCTGTCCTACGCCCTGTGCGGCGCCGCCGCGTTTTTTGTCATGCGCGCCCTTGGCGAGCTGGTCCTGTACCGGCCGACGTCGGGCAGCTTCGTCACCTACGCCCGTGAGTTCATCGGCCCGTGGGCCGGCTTCACCTCGGGCTGGATGTACTGGCTCAACTGGGCCATGACCGGCGTCGCCGAGATCACCGCGGTCGGCATCTACGTGCAGCGCTGGCTGCCGAACCTGCCGACCTGGATCACCGCGCTGATCGC
>DATJJB010000208.1:0-10930 GCA_035492655.1 Kutzneria sp.
GCGATCATCTGGTTGAACGTGGTGTGGATGCGGCCGTCGTCGGCAACCGACTTGAGCAGACCGTCCACAGTGGTCTTGAGCCGGGTGGCGTCCCGGTGCTCCAGCAGATGCGCCAGGAACGGGTGCTCGGTGGTCTCGTACAGCGTCTGCAACGCCTCGGCGTCGGTGGTGTAGCCGGTCTTGGTGCGCTTGGTCTTCGGCATGTTGAGGTCCTCGAACAGCACGACCTGCAACTGCTTGGGCGAGCCGAGGTTGATCTCCTTGCCGATCACCGAGTACGCGTCCTGCGCGGCCTGCTTGACCCGGGCGGCGAAGTGCGCCTCCAGCTCGGTGAGGTGCTCGACGTCGACGCAGATGCCGGCCTGCTCGAGCTCGCCGAGCACGCCCAGCAGCGGCAGCTCCAGCTCGTCGAGCAGCCGACGGCTGCCGATCGACTCCAGCGCCGTGTCCAGTGCGTCGGCCAGCTCGGCCACGGCCTTCGCCTTGACGATCTGGGACTTGGCCGCGGCCTCCAGGTCGGCGGCCTCGTCGGCCAGCAGCGACAGCTGGCCGTCGTCGGCGCCGTCCTCGGCCCGCAGCTCCCGCTTGAGGTAGCGCAGCACGAGGTCGTCCAGCTCGAACGAGCGCTGACCCGGCCGCACCAGGTACGCGGCCAGCGCGGTGTCGCTGGTCCAGCCCTTCGGGTCCCAGCCGCGGGCCCGCAGCGCGTGCTCGGGGCCCTTGAAGTCGTGGCCGGCCTTGGCCACCTTCTCGTCGGCCAGCCACGCCGCCAGCGCCTTCTCGTCCGACTCGGTCAGCGCGGTGGCGTCGAGGTAGCCGCCCTCGCCGGCCGCGGTGGCCAGCGCGATGCCCTCGATGTCGCCGGTGCCGCTCCCCCACGTGCCCTTGAACGCCAGGCCGACGCGCTCGCCGGTACGGGCGTGCTTGTCCAGCCAGGCCGCCAGCTCGCCGGACGGGATGGCGCCGCCGGTCACGTCGAAGCCCTCGTCGGCCTCCGGCTCGGCGCTGCTCAGCGTGGCGAACAGCCGGTCGCGCAGCACCCGGAACTCCAGGTCGTCGAACAGCCGGTGCACCCGGTCGCGGTCCCACGGCCGCACCGCGAGGTCGGTCGGCGCGAGCGGGATCTCGACGTCCTTGACCAGCTCGGTCAGCTGCCGGTTGAGCAGCACGTTGGACAGGTTGGCCCGCAGCGCGTCGCCGGTCTTGCCCTTGACCTCGTCCACCCGGTCGACCAGGTCGCCGAGCGAGCCGAACTCGCGGATCCACTTGGCCGCGGTCTTCTCGCCGACGCCGGGGATGCCGGGCAGGTTGTCCGACGGGTCGCCGCGCAGCGCCGCGAAGTCCGGGTACTGCTGCGGGGTCAGGTTGTACTTCTCCTGCACCGCGTCGGGCGTGAACCGGGTCAGGTCGGAGACGCCCTTGCGCGGGTAGAGCACCGTCACCTTCTCGGTGACCAGTTGCAGGGCGTCCCGGTCGCCGGTGCAGATCAGCACCTCGAAGCCGGCGGCCGCGGCCTGCGTGGTCAGCGTGGCGATGATGTCGTCGGCCTCGAAGTTCTCCTTCTCCAGCACCGGGATGCCCAGCGCGCCGAGCACGTCCTGGACCAGGCTGACCTGGCCGCGGAACTCGTCCGGGGTGGCCGACCGGTTGGCCTTGTACTCGGCGTAGGTCTCCGAGCGGAAGGTCTTGCGCGAGACGTCGAAGGCCACCGCCAGGTGCGTCGGCTTCTCGTCGCGCAGCAGGTTGATCAGCATCGAGGTGAAGCCGTAGACCGCGTTGGTGGTCTGCCCGGTGGTCGTCTTGAAGTTCTCCGCGGGCAGCGCGAAGAACGCCCGGTAGGCCAGCGAGTGGCCGTCGAGCAGGAGCAGACGGTTGTCATTGTGGGCTGCGGCCTGGTTCACGGGGCCGAGTCTAGGGTGAGGGTCCGACAAGACTTGGAGGTGGCGGTGACCGAGACCGCGCAGACCCGTTCGGACGAGCTCGCGGCGCTGCCCGAGCAGCTGCCGGCCAAGATGGGCATCGAGATCACCGAATGGGACCGCGACCGGCTGGTCGGCACCATGCCGGTGGCCGGCAACCGCCAGCCGTACGGACTGCTGCACGGGGGCGCCAGCGCGGTGCTGGCCGAGACCCTCGGCTCCGTCGCCGCCGCCATGCACGCCGCCGACCACGGCCTGCTCGCCATGGGCGTGGAGCTGTCGTGCACCCATCATCGGGGCGCGGTGGCCGGCCTGGTCACCGGCGTCGCCACGCCGCTGCACGTGGGCCGGACGATGTCCTCGTTCGAGATCGTGATCACCGACGAGGCCGGCAAGCGGGTCTGCACCGCCCGCCTCACCTGCGCCCTCCGCGCCAAGACCGGCGCCAAGACCACCTGATCGAGCGATCTTCGGCCACGACGTGAAGATAGGAAAGGACCATTCCTCTCATCTAACGAGAGGAATGGTCCTTTCCAAACGGTAGGACGTCGGCGGTCAGCTTTCGCCGAGGTAGGCGTCGCGGACGCGCTGGTCGGCCAGGAGTTCGTGGCCGGTGCCCTCCAGCGTGGTGTGGCCGAGGTCGACCACGTAGGCGTAGTCGGACTGGGCCAGCGCGGCCAGCGCGTTCTGCTCGACCAGCAGCACCGTGGTGCCCAGGTCGCGCAGGTTGCGGATGGTGTCGAAGATGCGCTGCGTCATGATCGGCGACAGGCCCATCGACGGCTCGTCCAGCATCAGCAGCCGCGGCCGGGACATCATCGCCCGGCCGATGGCCAGCATCTGCTGCTCGCCGCCGGAGAACAGGCCGGCCTTGTTGCCCCGGCGCTCGCCGAGCACCGGGAACAGCTCGTAGACCCGCTCCATGTCCTCGGTGACCCCGTCGTCGGACCGGGTGTACGCGCCCAGCAGCAGGTTCTCCTCCACGGTCATCCGCGGGAAGAGGCGCCGTCCCTCCGGGCAGTGGGCCACGCCCATGCCGAGGATGGCGTGCGCCGGCTGGGTGTGGATCGGCCGGCCCTCGAACGTGATCTCGCCGCGCTTGGGCCGCAGCAGCCCGGAGATCGTGCGCAGCGTGGTGGTCTTGCCCGCGCCGTTGGCGCCGATGAGGCTGACGATCTGCCCGGCCTGCACCGAGAAGTTGACGTCCCGGATGGCCTCGATCGCCCCGTACGCCACCGAGAGGCCACGGACCTCCAGCAGCGGACGGGTGTGGGTGGCGGCGGTCGCCTGCGGCGCCGCGGTCGACTCACTCACGGCGTCTCTCCCTCCTGCACGGCCTGTAGTTCGGCCTCGACTTCCTCGGGCGGCTTGCCCAGGTACGCCTCGACGACGCGGGGGTCGCCGCGCACCTCGTCCGGCGTGCCCTCGATCAGCAGCTCGCCCTGCACCAGCACGGAGACCCGGTCGCACAACGTGAAGATGAACTTCGTGTCGTGCTCGATGACCACCACGGACACGCCCGTCTCGCGGATCCGGAAGATCAGCTGGCGGGCGGCCTCGGTCTCCTGCGGGTTCATGCCGGCGGTCGGCTCGTCCAGCAGCAGCACCGCCGGGTCGGTGGCCAGCGCGCGGGCGATCTCCAGCCGCCGCTGGTCGCCGTAGGGCAGGTTGCGGGACAGCTCGTCCTCGACCCGGCTCAGCCCGACGAACGCCAGCAGCTCACGGGCCCGGTCCCGGGCGGCGGCCTCGCCGCGACGGAACGCCGGCCCGTGGAACAGCGACGACAGCGGCCCCTGCTTCATCCGCACGTGCCGGCCGAGCAACACGTTCTCCAGCACGGTCATGCTGGGGAACAGCCGGATGTTCTGGAAGGTGCGGGCCACGCCGGCGTCGGTGACCGCCGCCGGGTCGCCGGGCAGCACGGTGCCCTTGAGCAGCACCTGCCCGGTGGTCGGCGTGTACAGGCCGGTCAGGCAGTTGAAGAAGGTCGTCTTGCCGGCGCCGTTCGGCCCGATCAAGCCGTGGATCTTGCCCTCGTCCAGGCTGAGGGACACGTTCCGCAGCGCCGCCAGGCCGCCGAAGATCATGGACACGTCCCGTGCCTGCAACACCGGGGTGCTCATGCGCCGGCCTCCTTGACTCCCGCGACGGCGACCGGGCTCTTGATCGCCGTGTCGTCCAGTGACTCGCCGGTCACGTCCTCGTCGGCCAGCTCGGCCCGACGGTGCCGGTCGGCGATCAGGCCCTGCGGCCGGAACCGCATGATCACGACCAGCGCCAGGCCGAAGAACATCAGCCGGTAGTCGGAGAACTGGCGCAGCTCCTCGGGCAGCACGAACAGCAGCGCGGCGCCGAGCACCGCGCCGGGGATCGTGCCCATGCCACCGAGGATGACCGCGGCCAGCAGGGTGACCGACTGGTTGAACTGGAAGCTGTCGTACGAGGCGGTGGCCAGCTTGTGCGCGAACACCGCGCCGGCAAGGCCGGCCAGCGTGGCGCCGGTCATGAAGGCCAGGATCTTCAGCTTCCCGGTCTTCACGCCCATCGCGCGGGCCACGTCCTCGTCCTCCCGGATGGCGATCCAGGCCCGGCCGATGCGGCTGTTCTTCAGGTTGCCGAAGACGAACATCACCAGCGCGACCAGCAGCACGATCAGGAAGTAGTACAGGACGCCGCCGGGCAGCTGGATGCCGCCGATGGTCAGCGAGTCGTTGAACTGGGCCCCGAACAGGCTCAGGTCCGGGATGTTGGGGATGGCGTTGGAGCCACCGGTGAGGCCGCCGATGTTGTTCTGCGAGACGCGGACGAAGATCTCACCGAAGGCCAGTGTGACGATGGCCAGGTAGTCGCCGCGGACCCGCAGCGTCGGCGAGCCGACCACCGCGCCGAAGATGCCGGCCACGATGCCCGCCGCGATCGCGGCCACGATGAACGGCAGCCGGATGCCGAACTCGGCGGCGACCGCGCCGGACAGGTTGGCCGCGACGAACGCGCCGATGCCCATGAACGCCACGTAGCCGAGGTCGAGCAGGCCGGCCAGGCCGACCACGATGTTCAGGCCGATGGCGGTCGCCGCGTACACACCGATGTTGGCGGTGATCGTCATCCAGTAGTCGTTGCCCAGCGAGGTGAACGGCACCGCCACCGCGCACAGCAACAGCACGACGATGCTGAAGATCCGGTGCCGCTCGGACATGTCCGAGATCCACTTGGTCACACCGAACGCCCACAGCACACCGAGCAGAGCGCCGGCCGCGCACAGGTAGGACAGGAACAGCGGGCCGATGTACGGGTCGGAGACGCCGCTGTGGCCGCCGGCGGTGAGGGTTTCGGTGACCAGCAGCAGCAGCGCGACGAAGGCCACCAGCAGGATCAGCCACTCGGCCCAGAACGGCAGCCTCGGCTTGATCACCGCCAACGGCGCCTTCGGCAGCTGGTAGGCGCCGACCAGCAGCAGGGCCGCACCGACGGTGGCGGCAAGGCCACCGAACGCCGAGTGGCCGTCGGCCACCGTGACGGCGCCGAGGCCGCCGCCGTCGCCGACGATGAACAACGTGTTGATCACGGCGATGCCGGCCGAACCCCAGCCGACGGCCTTGAGCACGCGGATCCGGTCGCGCAGCGGCACCAGGGCGAAGACCAGGCCGGCCAGGCCGAGGAGCTCCAGGTACAGCCGGAACGAGGTGAGACCGAACGGGGCGTCGAAGAACTCCAGCGACGCCTTGTCCGGGTACGCGCCGTCGTTGAGCACGAAGGTGGCCCACGGCAGCAGCGCGCCGATGATGACCACGATCGCGCCGACGATGATGAGCGGTCGAGCCATGGCTTTCATGCCCGCACCCTTTCCGCCTCGCCGAACAGACCCTGCGGCCGGAACACCAGCACCGCGATGAGCAGGATGAAGATCCACACGTAGTCGTACGCGGTGCCGCCGGGCAGGTAGATGTCGGCCAGGTTCTTGATCAGGCCGATGACGAACGCGCCGATGACCGCGCCGCGGATGCTGCCGATGCCGCCGAGCACGGCCGCGGCGAACGCGAACAGGCCGTTCTGGAAGCCGATGTACGGGTCGATGTTGTGGATGTAGCTGCCGTAGAGCACGCCGCCGACACCGGCGAGCACCGCGCCGATGCCGAAGGTCAGCACGATCACCCGGTCCGGGTTGATGCCCATCAGCCGGGCGGTGTCCGGGTCCTGCGCGGTCGCGCGCATCGCCCGCCCCATGCGGGAACCGTTGACGTAGGTCTCCAGCACGATCGACAGCACCACCGAGACGACCAGCATCAGCAGGCCACTGGCCGGGATGGTGATCGAGCCGATGTGCAGCGGGGCCGTGATGAAGGCGTTCGGGAACGGCACCGCGGAGCTGGCGCCGGGGAAGAAGATCCGCATCGCTTCCTGGAGGAACACCGACACCCCGAGCGCCGTGATCAGCGGCGCCAGCCGGGGCGCGTTGCGCAGCGGCCGGTAGGCGAAGCGTTCCATCAGCAACGCGATGACCAGTGCCACGATCGCGCCGCCGACCAGCATCGCCGGCAGGGCGACGTACCAGATCTGCTGGACATCGGCGGGCAGCAGCCAGCTGTAGACGGCGAGGCCGCCGAAGGCGCCGGTCATGAAGACCTCGCCGTGCGCGAAGTTGATGAGCTGGATGATCCCGTAGACCATCGTGTAGCCGAGGGCCACCATGGCGATCAAACCGCCGAAGATGAGCCCGTTGGCTATCTGTTGCAACAGGGTTCCCACTGCTACCTCCATAGACGGCGGGGGCGAGGCCCTTGTGAGGCACCCACCCCCGCCGATCCCTTAACTCATGTCAGTAGAGCGGTCAGCCCTCGAACGGGCCGGTCTGAACAGCCTTCCAGTCCTTGCCGGTCACCTGGTACACGGTCAGGACCTTGTTCGTGCTGTCGCCGTACTGGTCGAACGCCACCGCGCCGGTCGCGCCGTTGCCCTTGTACGAGCCGATGGTGCTGATCAGCTTGTCGCGCTGGCTGTCGCTCCAGGTGCCGCTGTCACCCAGGGTGGTGGCCAGGCTGGCGATGATCGCGTTGGCCGCGTCGTAGGAGAAGGCGCCGTACGCCGCGTACGGGTCCTTGTAACCCTTGGCCGCGTAGGCCTTCACGAAGTCCTTGGCGGTGTCGAGCGACTCGGTCGGGGCGCCGACCGAGGTGGCCAGGTCACCCTCCTTGCCGCCGAGTTCGATGTACTTCGGGTCGAAGACGCCGTCGCCGCCCATCACCGGGACGGTGAGGCCGAGGCCCTGCGCCTGCTTGGACAGCGGGCCGGCCACCGGGTACTCGCCGCCGTAGTAGATGGCGTCGGGGGCGGCCGCCTTGACCTTGGTCAGCACGCCGGAGAAGTCGGTGTCCTTCTCGCCGACCTGCTCCTTGTCGACGATGGTCGCGCCGTCGGCGGTGGCCCGCTCGGAGAAGGCGGCGGCCAGGCCGGCGCCGTAGGTCTTGCCGTCCTGGATGACCGCGATCTTCTTCTTGCCGGCCTTCTTCACCAGGTAGTCGGCCGCGTCCGGGCCCTGGTAGTTGTCCGTGGTGCAGACCCGGAAGTAGCTCGGGAACTGGCGCTTCGGGTTGGTCAGGTCCGCGCCCTTGGTCAGCGACGGGTTGGTGTTGGCCGGCGAGATCTGCGGAACCTTCTTGTTCGACAGAATCGGCTGCACCGTCTGAGCCACCGAGGAGTTCAGCGTGCCGACCACGCCGACCACGTTGGAGTCCGAGGACAGCTTGGTGGCGGCCTGCGCGCCGACCTGCGGCGTCGCCTGGTCGTCCTCCGGGTCCACGGTCAGCTTGTAGCCCTTGACCGTGCACTTGTCGTTGGCCTCGGCCACCGCCAGCTCGGCGGAGTGCTGGATGCCCAGACCCAGCGCCGACAGGCTGCCGGTCAACGGCGAGATCACGCCGATCGTGAGCGTGCCCTTGCTCGTGTCGCAGCTGGCGGAGCCGCCTCCGCCGCTCTCGGTCTTGTTCGTGCCGCAGGCTGCCAGCGCCAAAGCGCCGGCCATGACCACCACCGCGGCCTTCACCGTCCGGTTACGCACGTGACGTCCCTTCTCCGAGCTGCGCGACCGTGTGATACGCACGTGCCGCTTGACCCCGCCTGATTTGGGGGTTGCGCGGAAGTTAGGCGATGAAGAGCACCACAGTCATCGCGGTGGACGTTTCCGTGACCAGACCGCAACGTTGCGAGAACCCTCCGTTGCCATACCGACGCACAACGCCACAACTGATTACGTTAGCGCTTCTAGCGTAAATACCGATTTCAACTCGGCAACGGAGCTATCTCCGTCCCGATCGGCCCGCCTACCATGCCCGAATGGTCCCGACGAAACGCCTGCTAGTGCCGCTGGGAGCCATCCTTCTGCTGGTCAGCGCGGGTGTGGTGCTCCGCGCGGTTCAGCAGCCCCAAAACACACCACCCACCCCGAATTCAGAGATCCGGCGGGTTGACCGATTCACCAACCGTAACGTTCTCGTACCACAACCAATCACCGGACCGGGTACACCGTCCGACCTGCGGTTGACTTCAGAAGTCGGCGCGCTGCGCGCCGACTGGACCGATGCCGGGGCATCGGGGTACGAGGTGACCTGGCGCCACGGAGGCGTACTGGACCACACATTGCTGACCATACAGCCCGAAGTCCGACTCGGCGGACTTCGGGCAGGCGTGTCCTACTCGATCGAAGTGCGGGCCGTGGATGCTTACGGCAAGCGGTCGAACCCGGCGACGGCCACCGGGAGCCCGTCGGTTACTCCTGACAACTCATGGAAAAAGCCGCTGACCGGGGTGTTCGACGACTTCTCCGAGATCTCCACACTGACTCGGCGGTGGCACCTGTCCGGCTACTCGGGCTGCGTCGACGCGGGCAGCGGGGCCGGCGGGCTGGTGATCGGGCTGGAATGCGGCGCCGATCAGGCGGTGTTGCGTGCCCGTTCGCGCATGCAGCTCGCCTCGAATGGGGAATTGGGCCGAATAGCCGTCGTGACCGACACCGCCGGTCCCGGCGGCCAACTGACCGTCGACCTCACTCCCGGCCCGGCCGACCGGATCGGGCCGACGCTGCCGCCGGGCACCGTGCAGATCGTCGTGGACGATCAGGGCGCCCGGGTGCTGGCCGCCGACGACGTTCCCCGGGTCGGTGGCAGCCGCACCGATGCCGTTTCGCCGCGCGGTGTCGGCGTACCGCATCTGTTCGAGGTGGTATTCCGATCTGACGGTATTACCGTCTTACAAGATGGCCGCGAGATCGGGTTCGGTGGCATCGTGCCGTCCTGGCGGTCGGCCTCGGTGCTGTACGGATTCCAGGGGCCGGCCGGCCTCAAGTCCCGGGTGTTCGTCGGCGGCGCCGGCTTCTCCGGGCCCGCCTCGGACGGGCCGGCCGTCAGCGAGGTGTCGCTGGTGCCCGCCACCCTGCGGGCGCTGACCCCCGGCGAGGCCGCCCCCGGCATCGGGATCTCCCGGAAACCCTTGGTGGGCACCGTTTCCGCTCGGTACATCGCCACCGTGCGAGCCGGCGACGGCTTGAACGTCGGCGGGCTGGCCGTGCAGCTCGGCGACGCCACCTATCCCCTTGTGCAGGCCGTGCCCGGCCCCGTGCCGGCCGGCTCCGTCACCACCGTCTACGCCGACCTGCCCGCGGCATTGCTGGGGCTTGCCGGGCCCGACCAGCTCAGCCCGTACGTGCTTCGGTCAGCCGGCGGCGAGGCCACCATCCTCGAGAGCTACCTGGAGATCCACCACACCTCGCCGGTGCCCGGCACCGCCATGGCCAGCCTGCCCCCGGGCCCCGCCGACGCGCAGCTGCCGCGCATCGTCGCCGACGAGAGCCAGGACTCCGGGCGTGTCGTGCTCGACGTGAATCTGGACGGCCGCTACGCCAAGGAGGTCTCCGGCGTCGCCGGCTTCGAGGTGTGGCTCGACGGCAAGCTCGTCTGCGGGCAGCCCACCGACGCCGGCGGGCCCGGGCTCGGCGGGCGCTACACCGTCGTGTTCAGCGCCGGCAGCCTCGCCCGTGGGGCCCACACCTTCGACGTTCGGCTCTATCCGGCCGACGGCGCCGTGCTGCCCACCTCCGTGCTCAAGGACGTCACCGTCACTTGATGCTGTCGACCACTGCCTCCGCGACCGCCTTCATCGTCGTGCGGCGGTCCATCGCGGTGCGCTGGATCCAGCGGAACGCCTCCGGCTCGGTCAGGCCTTGGGCGCTCATCAGCAGGCCCTTGGCCCGCTCGATCACCTTGCGGGTCTCCAGCCGGTCGGTGAGGCTCGCCACCTCGTTCTCCAGCGCCTGCAGCTCGGAGAACCGGCTCATCGCCAGCTCGACCGCCGGCACCAGGTCCCGCTTCGCGAACGGCTTCACCAGGTAGGCCATCGCGCCCGCGTCCCTGGCCCGCTCCACCAGATCCCGCTGGCTGAACGCCGTCAGGATCACCACCGGCGCGATCCGGTCCTTGGCGATCACCGACGCCGCTTCGATGCCGTCCATCTTCGGCATCTTCACGTCGAGAATCACCAGGTCAGGCCGCAGGTCCCCGGCGAGCTTCACCGCTTCCTCGCCGTCACCCGCCTCGCCGACCACCTGGTAGCCCTCCTCGCGGAGCATCTCCACCAGGTCGAGCCGGATCAGCGCCTCGTCCTCCGCGACGAGCACCCGACGCTGCGGGGCAGCAGCCTGCGTCTGGGCCTCGGCAGCCGGCTGGGTCACCGCGGTCCTCCTGTGCGATCGCTGGAATCCACCCTGACGAGTGGACCGAAACCGCAGTTTACTCAGTACGCGCGCCTACCACCCGCACTCCGCCGCGTGATCAGCCCGACATCCCGGCTCGGCCGGCGGCAGCCGGCGCACCAGTCGCGCCGCTTCGCTCGAGACCACAGGGGTATCCCCAGGTCAGGTGTGGTGCCCCCGGTGCGATTCGAACGCACACTGGACGGGTTTTGAATCCGTTGCCTCTGCCGTTGGGCTACGGGGGCGTGTTCCGGCCGTTGACTCTACGCGA
>DATJJB010000209.1:0-4976 GCA_035492655.1 Kutzneria sp.
GGCGGCGGCCGTCCGCCGGTTCCAGAGCGCCTACGGGCTCGGCGTGGACGCCCAGGTCGGCCCGGCCACCCAGGCCGCGCTCAACGCGCTGGAGCAGAGCGACGGGTCCACCGCGCACTTCAACTTCAGCGAGTTCACCGACCGGGACAGCGGCACCTTCAACGGCGGCAAGGTCAGCGCGGCCACCGCCAAGGAGAACGCCCGGCGCTGCATGTACAAGCTGGAGGCGCTGCGCAAGAAGCTGGGCGACAAGCCGATCACCGTGAACTCCGGCTTCCGCTCCATCCAGCACAACGCCGACATCGGCGGCGCCAGCGACAGCATGCACCTGTACGGCACCGCGGCCGACCTCGACGTGCCGGGCGTGGCCAACAAGACCGTCTACCAGCACGCGGAGACGTGCGGCTTCTCCGGCCTTGAGACGTACAACACCGACCACCAGCACGTGGACAGCCGCGCCGACCTCGGCCGCGCATGGTGGTGGGAGAACGGCACCGTCTGACCGCTTCGCACGGGCAAACGCCACATGTGGACCACAGTCGACTTCCAGCGCCACATGTGCGCCACATGTGACAGAAAAAAACGGGCTGCCGGGCGGCGCTACCTCGATGGGCTGGGGGTCGAGGACAGCGCCGCCTGGCAGGACGGCCAGTCGTGGAAGTCCCGCTTCACGGCCCACAGCTTGTGCGCCGCCTCGATGTTCCACGCCGGGTCGAACGCCTTCAGCGGCGTGCCGTCCTGCTGCTGCAGGCGCATGTCGGAGATCTGGAAGACGCCCCAGTTGCGGCTGCCGTTGGTGTTGGGCAGCACGTAGAGCGGGTCCAGAAAGGACGCGCAGCGGGCAACGGCCACCGCGGTGTCCGGATCTTCCGTGAACACCTCGCGGATCTTCTGCTCCACCTGCCGCGGGGTCCAGGTCGCCATCGACACCGTGCCGCCGCGCAGCGCCTGCCTGGTCGCCTGGTCCACGACGCCCTTGGCCGGCAGGCCGGCCAGCACCTGGAACGCCGTGACCTTGCGCAGCGTCTCCGGGCCGAAGTCGCTGTCCACCGCGATCTTGGTGTTGGCCTGCCGCAGCAGGGTCTGCACCTCGTTCACGCAGTCGTCGTGCTCGCCCATGCTCACCGTCTGGCAGCCCGGGTCGGTGCTCGCGGCCGGCCCCCGCGTCACCCAGACCAGGCCGCCGGCCAGCAGCACCACCGCCGCCACCGCGATACCGGCATACCAGGATGTGAGCCATTTTCGCGCTTTTGCCGGGGCCGGTGGCTCCTCGACCACGGCCGGCTCCGGCGGCGGCGCGTCCCGCTCCGCGTCGGCCAGCGCCCACAACTGGTGCAGCTCCCGCAGTTCCTCCGCGCTGGCCCCGCACACCTTGGCAAACGTGTGCACCACCCGGTAGTCCGGCGGCACGCTCAGGCCCGAGCAGTACCGGTGCAGGCTCGAGCCGCTGGCCCCGGCCTGCTTGCCCAACCGGTCGAACCCCTTGCCGCTGCGCTCCTTCAGCCCCCGCAGGTACGCGGCGAACTTGTCCGTCTGCGTCGAGGCGATCACGGTCCGACCCCCAGCTGGTCCGCTGCTGATGAGGGGCAAGTTAGCACCGCGACGCCGCCGGGAACGTGACTTTCTTCCCTTGTTCGAAAGGCGGGGCCGGATGGGCTACACCACCGACACCACGTACGACGGGATCCGTGAGCGCCAGTTCACCGTCCGCGACATTCCCGGCGTGTTGTGGACGCCCGTGTCCGACGGCGAGCACACGCCGCTGGTCCTGTTAGGACACGGCGGTGGTCTGGACCGGATGTCCCCTCCCATGACCGGACGGGCCCGTCTGCTGGTCGCCGCCGGCCTCGCCGCCGTGTGCATCGACGCGCCCGGGCACGGCACCCGGCCGCGCACCGCCGAGGACGAGCGGGACATCACCCGCATGCGGCAGGCGCGGGCGTCCGGGTCGCCCATCGCACCTCTTGTCGTGCGCTACAACAGCCGGTTGGCCGAGCAGGCCGTGCCCGAATGGCAGCTGACCATCGACGCGTTGGCCGACGAGGAATTCGGGCCCATCGGCTACGCCGGCGTCGCCCTGGGCACCGCCATCGGCGTGCCGCTCACCGCCCTCGACTCCCGGATCACCGCCGCCGCCTTCGGCCTCTGCTGGCCCGACACCCTGCTGGCCGCCGCCCGTCAGATCACCGTGCCCGTCCAGTACGCCATGCAGTGGGACGACGAGCTCATCTCCCGCGAAGCCGCCCTCGCCCTGTTCGACGCCTTCGGCTCCACCGAGAAGTCCTTGCACGCCAACACCGGCCGGCACAACGACTTCCCTTCGCACGAGGCCGACAGCGCCGTCCGGTTCCTGCTACGGCATCTCCGGTAGCCAACGCTGCGCGGCCTCGGCGGTGTCGTCGGCCTTGCTGTTGAAGGCGATGGTCGCCGTCGGGGCGTGGCGGTGCACGAGGTTGACGACGCGTTCGAACAGGGGCAGCAAAGGCTCGTGCTTGCGGATGCCGCCGCCTATCACCACGCAGTCGTATTCCTTGCGGCGCAAGGCTTCCTCGATGGCGGCCTCGGGGTTGTCGTCCGGCGCGACCAGGCACATGTCGGCGTTGATGCCCAGCTCGGCGAACCGGGCCTCGCCGCGGGCGATCGCCGCGAGGACCGGCTCAGGGTCCCAACCCTCGAGTCGCGCCGGATCGAGCCCGATCACCAGCACCTGCGCCATGGCCGGCAGCGTACTAGCGATGGGCGTCGGCGGCGGCCTGAATGCCGGCGACGTACCGCCGCCAGTACTCGGCGTCGCCCAGATCGATCTGGTCCTTGCCGCCGCGGCCGTCGAGCAGTTCCCGCACGATGTCGGCATGACCGGCGTGCTGGGCGGTGTCGGTCGACGTCCGCACGAGCAGATGACCGAAGGTGGTGTCGCGCTTGTCCTCGGCCCACCAGGACACCGTGGCCGGCGCGTCGAGGCCGAGCTGCTCGATGGACTCGTCGCTGTGCTGCCAGGCTCGCCGGTACAGGCCGAGCAGCTCCTCGCGGCTCTCCTCGGCGGTGGCCCACATGTCGGCCCCGTCCCACACGGAACCGTCGTCGTACCAAGGAATGGCGACCGGGGCCGGCCGGCCGACGCAGTCGCCCAGATAGCCGAACTCGATGCCCAGCACGTGTTTGACCAGCCCGAGCAGATTGGTGCCGGTCGGCGTCAGCGGCCGGCGGATGTCGTACTCGCTCAGGCCGTCCAGCGCCGACACCAGCCGCTCACGGGACTCCTGGGGGTAGCGGTGCAGGTCGGCAGCCAGGTCGCTCACGGGTGTGAACCTAGCCCAGAAACGGTCTTCACCGCCCGGCCAGCCAGTCGCCCCAGCGTTCCAGCGCCTCCTCGGGCCCGATCCGCCCGACGCCGACCCGGAACCGGTCCGTCGGCGTGGCGGTCAGGTCGGAGCGGTAGATGCTCGACGGCAGCAGCAGAACTCCCACCTCCTGCACGAGATCGGCACACATCGCCTCGACCCCGTCCGCACCGAGGTAACGCGGGAAGCACACGCAGCCGCCCTGCGGCCGTTCCCACTCGAACAGGTCGGGCCGGCGGGCGAAGAACTCCTCGAACAGCGGCAGGTTCGCCGCCACAATGCTTTTGTTGCGCGCAAGCAGCCGATCCCGCGCCCGCAGACCGATCAGCGCCAGCACCTCACTCGGCGCGGAGTTGCAGATGGACGTGTAGTGCTTGGCCCGTTCCAACCGGTCAAGCAGGCTCGGGTCACGGCACGCCAGCCAACCGATCCGCAGCCCCGGCAGGCCGTACGCCTTCGACATGACGTTCAGCGACAACGCCGTGGGGGAGAGGTCCGCGGCCTGCGGCAGCGACGGCCGGTCCAGCTCAAGACCCCGGTACACCTCGTCGCTGAACAGCCTGATGCCCCGTGCCTCGCACAGGTTCACCAGCCGTCGCCACGCCGCTTCGTCCGGCACCGCGCCGGTCGGGTTGTTCGGGAAGTTCACCGACACCAGCCGGGTGTTGGGCCTCAGCGCCGCCTCGACGGCGTCCACGTCCAGCGCCCAGTTGTCGTCCTCGCGCAGTGCCACCCCGGTGACTTCGGTCAGCGCCAACGGAAGCGTCTCCGCCGCCTGGTAGTTCGGCGTCAGCACCACGGCGTGGTCGCCCGGCGCGAGCAGGACCTGCATCGCCAGGTAGATGGCCTCCTCCGCGCCGGCGAAGCACAGCACGTCCTCGGGCTCGACGTTGTCGTACGTGGCCGCGATCTCCTCGCGCAGCGCCGGCAGCCCACGGGTCTCCGTGTAGCCCAGCGTCAGCGATTCCCAGCGCCGGCGGCCGTCGTCGTCGGCCATGGCCAGCAGTTCGGCCACCGGCATGCTCTGCGCGTCCGACGCCGTGAGGTGGTAGCGGGCGGTGAACTCCCAGGTCGAGAAGTACGTCTCCAGCCGGAAGTCAGGCAGGGTCGGCATCGGCGGGCTCCTTGCGGGACAACGCGAGCAGTTGGTAGACGGCCGAACGGGAGATCCCCATCGCCCGCGCCACCGCGGGCACGGACCGCCGCTGGTCGAACACGCCGCCGGCGTCCAGCCGGGCCACCAGGGTGAGCCGCTGGTCCTTGGTCAACCCGTCCAGTGTCGTGCCGTGATCGCGGACGAACGCCGCCACCGTCTCGTTGAGCTGCTCGGTCCAGTCCTGGGCGAACAGCGCCTCCGGCTGGACGGTCACCGGTGCGGCGAAGGCCGCCAGGATGCGGGCTGCCGCGTCGAACGCGGATCGGTCCACGTTCACGCACAGCACCGCCTCCGGGCGGCCTTCGTCGTCGCGGATCACCGCGCTCACGCTGGACAGCCGCCGCCCGTCGGGCAGCGACTTGGGGTACGGGCCGTAGACGTCCGTGCCGACCGGATCGAGCTCGTCGAGCTCGCCCAGCAGCGACGGATCGCCTACGGCCCGTTTCGACAGCGGGTTCCAGATGGCGATCACCGAGTCC
>DATJJB010000210.1:0-26024 GCA_035492655.1 Kutzneria sp.
GCGGTCACCGTGCCGTCGACGTCGCTCTGGTAGGTGGCGTTCAGCAGTTCGTGATTGGACGTGGTGATGGCGTCGACGGAACGCAACGTGGTGCGCATCAGGTCCGTGGCCTGGCGGTGCAGGTCGAGCACGTCGGCGGAGGGTTGCCCGGCCGCGCCGTTCCGGTCGAGCAGGATCACCTGGGCGGCAAGGGATTCATACTGGCCGAGTTGGTCGAGCACGCTACGCACGGATTGCTGCGTGGACGGGTCGGTCGCGATCTGCTGCAGGTCGGCGTCGGCTTGGTTGCGTCGCTGCGTGTAGGTGTCCAGCGCCTGCTTACGGTCGGCCGCCAGGGTCGGATCGTTGCCGGCGAGCAGGTCGTTGGCCAGTTGGGCGTCCATGTCACCGAGCGCGAAGTACAGGTCCGTCGCCGCACTGACCTGCGGCGCGGCCCGGCCGCCGATGACGGACAGCCCGTCCCGGACGGTCGCGAACACGCTGCCGAGCACCACGGCCAACACAACCGTGGCCAGTACGGATCCCGCGGCGAGCGCGCGGATCCACTGCGGTGTCGTCCATTTCATGCGTGCTCGCCTGCCCTGATCGTGATGGTGGTCCATGCCCCGACGTGGATGCGGTCGCCGTCGCGCAGCGGCAGCGGCACGTCGACAGCGATGGCGTCGGGGTCGTCGTTGACGGTTGTTCCGTTGGTGGAACCGGGATCGGTCAGCGTCCAGCCGCCGGTCGGGCCCGGGCGCAGCACCGCGTGCCGGTGCGAGACGCCAGGGTCGCCGGTGAGGTCGATGTCCGGCGCGACGCCGGCGCTCCGCCGTCCGATGTGGACTTCGCCGTCGACCAGCGGAATCACACGTTCCCGCTGCTCCGAGGGAAAAACCAGCTCCTCGTCGTCGGAGCTGACGGAGTCGAAGTGCGCGCGGTCGGCCACGACCACTGCCGTCCACGTCGTCACCGAGACGGTGATGTCGTGGCCGCAGCCCTCACAGAACCGGCCGACGACCGGATCCCCACACACCGGGCACGGCTTTTCCACAACCGCGACGGTCGACACCGCACCGATCTGTCGGCCGCAGACATCGCAGAAGTCGTCGGTGGGCGAGTCGTGGCCTTCGGGACAGGTTGCCATCGTTCAGCCTCGGCGTACGCGGGACGTCTTGGTGGACCGGGTGTCCAGCGTCATCGCGTCGGCCTCGGTGACCTTTGCCTTGAGCCGCACGGTGCCGGTGACCGGGTCGACCACGTCCACCACCTTGGCCAGCAGCGCGGCGGTGTCCCCGTTGCCGGACTCGGCCGCGAGCTTGACGGCCCGGCCGAGCTTGGCGGTGGCCCGGTCCAGGTCGCCGTCCCGGCGGGCCCGCATGCCTTCCTGGATCACGCCGGCGAGCTCGGCCTGCCCGGTGTAGTGGGCTACTTCCTTGCTGATCCGGGTGGACAGTGCCTCGTCGTCGGTCCAGACGGCCTTGACCATGCCCTGCCCGAGCACCTCGTCGCCGACGAGGAGGCTGACCCGGCCGGCGAGCATCACGTCCCCGACCGACGCCGGGTTCACCTCGACGCACACGTGGTAGTCACGGCTCTCCGAGCCCCACGAGCCGGTCGGGTAGTCGCCGTGCCGCGGGCCGGTGTCGGCGCGCTTGCCGGTCAGGTCGACCATCGACGGCGCCACCTGCTTGACGAACTTGACCTTCGCGCCCTGCGGGGTCCACAACCGCAGCCGCACGTCCGCGACGGCCTTGCCCATCGCATCGGCCGTCATCGCCTGGAAATCGGCTTCCAGTCCGGCCGGGTCGGCGACGATGTCGACGGTGCCGAGCAGCGCGGTGGACACCTTGCGCAGCTCGGCGACCTCCCAGTCGGTCCCGACGCCACGGCAGTCGCACACGAACCTGCCTTCGCACTCGGCCAGCACCCGCTCCAGGTGCGCCGGCTTCTCGTGCTCGTTGCGGCCGTCGGTGAGCAGGATGGCGTGCCGCAGCGCGTCCTCGTGCCCACGGAACAGGGTCGACGCGAGCGACAGCCAGCTGCCGATCGCGGTGCCGCCGCCGGCCTTCAGTCGCTGCACGGCGGCCTTGGCTTCGCGGCGCGTTCGCTGTGAGGCCGCGACCAGCCCGGCGGACGGGTACACCGTGGAGGCCGTGTCGGTGCCGGCGACGACCGCGAAGGCGACGCCGTCGCGCAGCGCGTCGATCGCCGCGCAGGTGGCCTGCTTGGCCGCGACGAGCTTGGCCCGTGGGTACTCCATCGACCCGGAGCAGTCGATGATGATCACCTCGGCGGCGGCCGTCGGTGACGTCGTGAGTCCGGTCGCGGTGACCGTGACGATGGCGTTCACCTCCCGCGCCCCGGCCGGCAGGTACTCGTTCTGATAGACGTCGACCTGGAAACTCATCGTCTGTCGCTCCTCTTGCTGGTCGGTGGCAGCGACGCGACGACGACGGTCACGTTGTCGTGGCCGCCCATACCGATCGCAAGGCGCACCAGTTCGGCCGCGGCGCTCATCGGCTCGGCGGCGAGCGGGCGCGTCAGATCGGCGAGATCGTCGGCGCTGCCCAGGTAGTTCCACAAGCCGTCGCTGCACAGCACGACCACGCCCGGTTCGGCCGGGCAGTAGGTGGTGACGTGCGGCACGACCTCGCCGGCGTCGGCGCCGAGCCAGGCCGTGAGGGCGTGGCCGCGCGCGTCGTCGACGGTCAGGAGCAGCGCCTCGGTGGCGCCGATCCAGTAGGCGCGGCTGTCCCCCACCCAGCCAACCGTCACCTCGTCCGGCTTGATCACCGCGGAGACGTAGGTGCAGGACGGCGCGGTGTCGTCGTAGCGAATCGGCAGTACGGCAACGGCGGCAACGGCGGCGGCAACGGCCTTCTCGGTCGCGCCGCCGGCCGCGAGCACCTCGATGGCCGCGTCCACGGCCGCTCGCGACGCCTCGTCGGCCAGGTCGGACGTGGAAACGCCGTCCGACACGACCGCGAGCACGGCGTTTTCCGCCACGTGCAGGGCAACGGCGTCCTCGTTGCGGTGGTGCACGAGCCCCCGGTCGCTGATACCGGCGGCCGCACCGAGGTCGATCTCCACGTGGTCGCGGCCGGTCGGTTGGCCGAGGCCACACGTCTCGCAGAAGTTGTCGCTCGGCGTCACCGCCGAGCCGCATCCGGCGCAGTTCACGGTCATACCCACGTCAGTGGACGGACCGAGTTCGCCTGGTCCACCAAGGCGATGCGCTGCCGCTTGGTCGGCGCCAGCCGGGCCAGTTCGCGGTAGCAGCGCTCAAGGCCACGGCTCAGGTCCGGCTCGGTCAGCATCGATCCGAGCACCGTGCGCCCGGCCCCGTCGGCACCCGCAACCACCCGGTCACGCGCACACGTCAGCACCTCGACAGACACCAGCGCCCGGCGTTCGGCGTCCAGTTCGACGGACTCCAGCCGGTGCGCGGCGGCGATCAGCTCGTCCTCGGTGACATCGGCCGGCGACCGGTCCCGCGTGCAGGCGCGGATCGCCGCGAGCTGCGCCACCAGGTGGTGGCTGGAACTGGGTGGCACCGAGTCCAGCGCCTCGATCGCGCCCATCCGGTCGCCGCGCCGCAGCCGCGTCCGGGCCAGCCCGAACGCGGCGCTCACGTGGCTGTGATCGGTGCGCCAGACCGTCTCGTAGTAGCGGCCAGCGGAGGCGTGGTCGCCTTGGCACTCCAGCGCGGCGGCGATGGCCAGTTTCGGCGCGGCCTCGCCGGGCACGACGTCGTACACGGCGTTGAACCGCGCGTAGGCCTCCGCCGGGTCGTTGGCCGCGAGCGCCGCCAGGCCGCGGTACCAGTCGACTCGCCAGTCCCACTCGTCCTCGCCGCGAACCTCGGCCAGCATCGCCTCAGCGCTGGCCAGGTCGCCGAGTTCGATGTGCGCGCGGGCGATCCGCAGCTTCACCTCCACGGTGGACAGCCGAGCCCCGGACAGCGCGGCGAGCAGCCCGGCGGGGTCGTCGGTCGCCACGGTGGCGAGCAGGCCGGCCGCCGGGTCCGCGGTGTCCACCTGCGGCACGGGCAGCGACGTCACCAGCTCCGCCGCGGCGAGCGGCGCAGGCCAGTCGTGTGCGCCGAAAACCTTGCGTTCCAAGGTGAACAGTGTGGAGAAGCCCGGTCGTGGCACGCCGTCCTCGGCGGCCATCACCTCCCGCAGCACGCCGGTCAGCTGCTCGCCCATCTCCTCCGCCGACACGAACCGGCGGTCCGGCTCGCGGTCGGTGGCCCGGGCCAGGAACCGGTGGAACGAGTCGTGCCGGGCCAGCACCGGCACGTCGGCCGGGCTGGGCAGGCTGTCCCGGTAGGCGCCGACGTAGTCGAAGTTGAAGGTCAGCACGGCCAGAGTGCGGCCGACCGTGTAGAGGTCGGCGTCGATCGACGGGCCCTGTTCGGACAGCTCCGGCGCGCAGTAGCCGTCGGTCTTGTAGACGGCGCTGTCCTCGTCGTCGATCCGGCGCACCGCGCCGAGGTCGATCAGCTTGAGCTGCTCCTCGCTCTGGATCACGTTGTCCGGTTTGAAGTCGCAGTACAGCAGGCCCTGCCCGTGCAGGTAGCCCAGCGCCGGCAGCACCTCGAGCGCGTATGCGATGGCCTGGCCGACCGGCAGCGGCCGCAACCGGCCCTGTTCGTCCCGTTCGGCCCGCAGCTGCTTGAGGGATTGACCGCCGACGTACTCCATGACGATGTAGCCGACCTGCGAGCCGGTGCGCGGGTCCGGATGCTCGACGAAGTTGTAGATCTTGACGATGTTCGGGTGTTCGACCTCGGCCAGGAACCGCCGCTCGGCCACCGCCGCCGCCATCGCCTCCGGGTCGCCGGTGTCCAGCAGGCCCTTGAGCACCACCCAGCGGCCGTTGACGTTGCGGTCCTGGGCCAGGTAGAGCCAGCCGAGGCCACCGTGCGCGAGGCAGCCCAGCACCTCGTACTGGCCGGCCACCACATCGCCTTTGGCCAGCTTCGGCGAGAACGAGTAGGCGGAACCGCACTTCGTGCAGAAGCCTTCTGTGCGGCCAGGCTTGCCGTCGCGGCCGCGGCCGACCGGGGCCTCGCAGTTGCCACAGAACCGGCGGTGTTCGGCGACCTCCGGGTCGGCCAGCACCGCGGCGGCCGGGTCGCGGTACGGCACCGCCGGCACCTCGACCAGGCCCGCGCCGAGCCGTCCCCGCCGGCTCCGGCCGGATCGGGTGGAGCGGGTGGAGCGGCGGGAGCCCGTGGTGCGAGTGCTGACCGGCTCGCCGGCACCAGCTACTTGGGCTGCGGGCGCAAGGCCGCACTCGTCGCAGAAGCCGTCCTGAACGGTGCCGGTGCAGCCGGCCCTGGTGCACGCGGTCATCGCGCCGCCTCCCTGTCGCTGATCGCCCGCTGGTAGGCGTTGAGCGCTCTGGTCGCCGCCGCGAGGTCGCACGGCGCGTGCCACAGCAGGTCGTGGGCCCGACGGTGCAGGTCTGTCAGCGCCGGATCCTCGCTGTGACCCAGCCGTGCCGCCTTGATCCGGTACGCGTCGAGCCGTCCGCGCAGCTCGGCGCGGCGGTCCAGCAGTTCGCGGGCGTTGTCCGCGGCGCGGGTCAGCTGCCCGGCGGCCGTGGTGATGGCCTCGGTGACGTCCTCGATGCCGCGGGCCAGGCGGGTCAGGTCCCGGGTCCGAGCGAGGGCGTCGATGCGCAGCCGCAGCGAGGGCACGGGATCGGTGGGCTGGGTGAGGGAGCCGGCGATCCTGTCCAGAGCGGTCGCGACCAGTCGGCTGGTGGTGTCGAAGGTGGCAGCGAGGTCGTGCACGGCTGCCCGCAGCGCCGCGATGCGGGCCTCGGCCTCGTCACGTAATCGGCGCAGCGCGGCCAGCTCCATGGTCGCCTCGGCAAGCCGTGACCCCAACTCGTCGAGGCGGGTGTCTTTCTGCGGCAGCGAAAGCGGGTCGGTCAGCACCTGCGCGCGAATCGTCGCCAACGTATCCGTGACCGGGCCGGCAACGCCAAGCTCGTCGGCCATCGCGGTCGCGGAGCGCAGCCGCTCGTCCAGCCGATCCAGCGCCCCCACGTGGCTCGACCACACGGCGTCGGCGGCCGACACGACCTCTCGCACCTCGCGACTGGAGGCCGTCATGCTCTCCAGGAGCTCCGTGAGGGTGACCTGTCGCAGGTCGGGCAGCCTCACGGCCGGTCCGCGCAGCAACGCGGTCAGCCGCGCCAAGTCCCTGGTGCCGTCAGCCTCCAGGAGCACCTGTTGAAACAGCGCGTAGTGCTCCCACAACGCACCCATGGCCACTTTCGCGGCCGTCCACCGGGCCAGCGTGATGCCCGACAGGCTCGCGCCGTCCAGGAATCTCCGGCCCGGACTGTCCTCGATGGCGACCAACTCGGCCACGATCCCGTCGCCGGCCGATCTCAGCTCGCGCAGCGCGAGCTCGGCCTCCCGGTGATTGGTCACCGGTGTGGCAGCAGCGCCCACCGATGTCACTTCCCCCCTGAACAACCCCGATGATCCCCGAAGTCGTTGTACCACGGGAAGATCGACGTCCCGCCGCATGAACGACGTCAAGAAGTCGGGCTGGACCGCTAAGGACGCGTAAGCGTCCGCTCCCGGGTCAGCGGCGACGGCGGCACGACCAGAACCGGGCAACACGCCCGAGCCGCGCAGTACCGCGGCACCGAGCGGATCAACGCCCGGCGCAGCCGGTTGGGCCGACCCGCGCCGACGACGAGCAGGTCGCCCTCCCCGTCGGCGGCGATGTCGACCAAAGCCGGTCCGGCCGGTGCGCGGACGACGACCGGCCGCGCGTCGATATCGGGTGGCACACCGCCGAAGGCGTCGTCCCACGACTTGGTCAGCCGTTGCCAGGCCGAGCACTCCCGCAGCTCCCGCAGATACCGGTCGACGCCAGGTCGATGGACCATGTCGCCCTCGACGGGGCGCCAGGCCAGCACCGAGACGAGTTCGGCGTCGTGTGCTCTGGCCTCGGCGACGCCTCGGCGCAACGCGCGGAGACTTCCGGGCGAACCATGCACTCCCACGACAATCCTGCGAACTCGGCCTTGCACCTCTGGTGTCCTTCCGCCGTAAGGATGTTCGCCCCCGGTGGCCCGCGCCGCACGGGTGAGCGCGCCGCATTGACGCCGTGCCGGGCAGTGTTGACGAGGACCTTGCGACTACCGTGGATCGTCGAAGGCCTTCTTGGCCGAGCGAATCGCCGTGTCCAAGGTCCGGACGACCTGATCGGCGTCGTCGGGGGTGTGGTCGGCCATCGCCTGCAGCCGGAACCGGGCGCGGTCGGCGGGGACGGCCGGCGGCTCGGCGAGGTTGGTGATGACACCGTGCTCGGAGACCAGGCGCCAGGCGAGCCGGGCGACCTCGGTGGATCCGAGCAGGACCGGCACCACCGGGCAGACGACGTTTCCCATGCAGTGGTGGCCGTGCGCGGCCAACCCGTCTCGCACACGGATGGCGATCCGCTCCACCGATTCCCGGCGCTGTGCGCCTTCGGGGGACCGGATGACTCGCAGCGCCGCGAGCGCGACCGCCAACTGCACCGGCGTCAGTGCGCTGGAGAAGGTCTGCGGGCCGCCGTAGAGGCGCACATAGGCGTGCACGGCCGCCGAGCGGGTGACCAGGAAACCGCCGGTAGTGGCGAAGGACTTGGAGAACGCGCCGACCACGAGATCGACGTCGTCGAGCACCTGCTGCGCACCCAGCTGTCCGAGGCCGTCCGGCCCGGTCGCGCCGAAGTCGTGCGCGACGTCGACCATCAGCGTGGCGCCGTACTCGCGGCAGATCCCGATCAGCTCGCGCAGCGCTGGGGCGTCGGAGTCCATCGAGAAGACGCCTTCGGTCACGACGAGGATCGCGTTGCGCGAGTCGACGCTTCGAATGGCACGCAGCTGGGCCCGGGCCGAGTCGTTGTCCAGGTGCGCGAAGTAGCGGACGTTCGCGGTCGCGGCGGCCGCGCCCTGCCGCAGCGAGTTGTGCGCCAACTTGTCCAGCAGAACGTGGTCGTGCTTGGTGATCAGCGATTGGATCGTGCCGTAGCCGGCGGCCCAACCGGTCGGAAACAACAGGCAGTGCTCGAACCCGAGCATGTCCCCCAGGCCGGCGCCGAGTTCCTCCCCCAGTGGCTGCCCACCGTTGAGTCCCAGCGCGCCGGCCGTGATCGGACCGTAGTCACGCAACGCCTTCGCCGCCGCCTCGTGCACCAGCGGGTGAGTGCTCAGCGAAAGGTAGTCCTGACAACCGAAGTTGACGCCCTCGGTGATCCTGCCGTCCTCGGTGACCGCAACGGCATGAGCGGCCAGCGGCGTGCGAAAACTCCGGAAGTAGGGCCACAGGCCGTGCTCGGCGCGCCGGTGCTGCCACTGGAGCATCGGCGCGACCCGGCCGAGCAGGTCGGCGCCCGGGAGCTGGGCGAAGCTGGTGGAGTCGACACTCAACGCCAGCTCGCCGGCGCGCACGGCCGCACGGTCCACGTCGAACCCGGGGTCGGCGGAGACGCTGGACGGGCTCGTTGTCATCGGGATCTGTTCCTTGCCTCGGAAGGTCGCACATGGGCACGGCCATCCTCATGAAAGCCTGACAACGTTTACAAGATGTACGTCCGTTAGGGATGCATCAGGGTGAGGAAGCGGCCGCCCTCGCCTCGACCCGGGGCGGATCACGCCCCAGCAGTACCGCGCGGTCATGGCCCGCCTCACCGCTCTGCAGGCTATGGGGTTCCACAAGTCAGCCACCAGCGTTGACCAGCGGCTTTACGCAGCCCGTTCGTACTCGTTGATCAGACCCCCGAGCACCTGCTGCCGTTTGATCCGCAGGGAGTTGAGATTCGCCACAGGATAGGTCGGCCGAGGCGGGCGGAGCTCTCGGCAACGATGCGGCCGTCGACCGTTGTAGTGCCGGACGTACCCGGCGAGCACGGTGCGCAGATGCCGTTGGTTCAGGATCAGCACGCGGTCGGTGAGCTCGGATCTGACGGTGCGCACGAAGCGCTCGGCGTAGCAGTTCGCCCGCGGACACCGCGGCGGGATCTTGACCGTCGTGATGCCTACGTCAGCCAGAACGGCGTCGAACGAGACCGCGAACTGGCCAGCCCGGTCCGGACGAGGAACCTGAACTCGCCGACCCGCTCCCCCAGGTTGCGGACCTGCTGCGTGGTCCACCCGCCGTCCGGATTCGTTGTGGTGCCAAGGACGTGGACGTAGCGGGTGGCGACCTCCAGCACAAAGAAACACGTAGATCCGCCTGAGGGTGAGCGCGCAGTCGACGTGGAAGAAATCGCACGCCAGCATCGATCGCCGCCCTGCACGACGATCGCCGTGTAACCGGCCCGCGGACCGCCGCCAGCCGGGTTGGTCCGGAACTGCGCCGGGGTAGGTACGCCGACGAAGAAGCACGTGCTCGGCCGGTACCTCGGCTCGGTGAGATTGCGGTATCCCACCGACGGATCGAGATCCAGGCCGTGCCCGGTGATCAGAGTCGGGCCAGCTCACCGTCAGGCCGCCGCACCCTGGTCATCCCGTCGGACGTGGCGCCCCATGCTCGGACCAGCCGCCCATGGTGAAACTTTCCTCGGACATCCCCCGCTCAGCCGGCAGGTGGGCAACGATTTCTTGGACGATGAACCACACCGGTATCACCCTGCGCACGTGGCATCCCGTGACCAACCTCATCGCCGTTCATCTGCGACAGGTAGCGATCCGTCAACGCCTGACGCGCGGCGCCACCGACGGAGAAGTGACATGGACGCGTTACGCCGCACCGCCCGAACCGCTCCGCGCCTCGCCGCCGTCTTCGCCGCGCTCGGGGGCCTCGCGCTCGCGGCGATCGTAGTGCCGAACGCCGCCGCCACCAGCGGCACCGCACCGTCGTGTGAGGTCACCGACCAGATCAACCAGTGGGCCGGCGGGTTCACCTCGACGGTCACCATCACCAACAACGGTCCAGCCGTCACCTCCTGGACGGTGACGTGGACATTCGGCGGCAGCCAGCACGTGACGTCGGCCTGGTCGGCGGAAGTGACCCAGACCGGCACGGCGGTCACCGCGACCAACGAGCCCTACAATGGCGCGGTGCCAACCGGTGGCACGGTGAGTTTCGGCTTCCAGGCAACGTATACCGGCGCCAACGACGCGCCGGTCGACTTCGCGGTCAACGGACAACCCTGCAACGGCGGCACAACGCCCACCACCACCATCACCACCACCACGACACCGGCCGGCTCAGGTTGCGTGTCGACCACCGCGATCCGCTGCGACGGTTTCGAGGACCAGACCGGCTCGGTCCCGTCGGGCCGGTGGAGCACGGTGACACCCAACTGCTCCGGCGCCGGCACGGCGACAGTGGCCACCACGACCGCGCACACCGGCACACATTCGTTGCAGGTCAACGGCGCGGACGGGTACTGCAACCACGTGTTCGTCGACGACACCGCCGACCAGCCGGCCGCCAGCCCTACCTGGTACGTGCGGTTCTGGATCAGGCACACCACACCGCTGCCAACCGGGCACGTGACGTTCCTGGCCATGAACGACAGCACTGCCGGCAACACCGACCTCCGTCTCGGCGGTCAGAACGGCGCCCTGATGTGGAACCGCCAGTCCGACGACGCCACACTCCCCGATCAGAGCCCCGCCGGCGTCGCGCAAAGCGTGCAACTGCCCGTCAACGCCTGGACGTGCGTCGAGTTCTCGGTCAGCGGCGCCGACGGCCAAATCCACACCTGGGTGAACGGTTCCGCGGTGCCCGGGCTGACCGAGGACGGTGTGCCCACGCCGAACGTCGACGACCAGTGGCTGGGGCGCACCTGGCGACCGAAACTGACCGATCTGAAGCTGGGCTGGGAAAGCTACGGCGGCGGCGGCTCCGACGGCCTCTGGTTCGACGACGTGGCACTGGGCACGAGCCGCCTCGGCTGCGGCTGACCGGACACGAAACCGTCACCACAGTGAAGGGGTGAAAGGTGTGAGGATTCGACGCACACTCCGCGCGGCCGCGATCGGCGTCGTCTCGGTGGTGGTCATGACCATCGCCGCAGCGCCGCCGGCGTCGGCGCACGGGGCGATGATCTCCATCGGCAGCCGCACGTTCCTGTGCTACGAGGACGGCCTCACGTCGTCCGGACAGGAGATCCCGCAGAACCCCGCCTGTCAGGCGGCCACCGCCGCCAGCGGCGTGGTCCCGCTGTACAACTGGTTCGCCGTCGGCAACCGCACCGCCAACGGCGGCAAGGCCGGCGTGATCCCCGACGGCAAGCTGTGCAGCGGCAACAGCAACTACTACGACTTCTCCGGATTCGACCAGGCCCGCTCCGACTGGCCGGTCACCCACCTCACCTCCGGGTCGACCTTCACCATCAAATACAACAAGTGGGCGGCGCATCCCGGCACGTTCAACCTCTACATCACCAGGGACGGCTGGGACCAGACGCGGCCGCTGACGTGGGCCGACCTCGAGACGGTCCCGTTCTCCACCGCCACCAACCCGCCGTCGGTCGGCAATCCCGGCAGCGCCAGCAGCTACTACTACTGGACCGCGACGCTGCCGGCCAACAAGACCGGCAACCACATCATCTTCTCCCAGTGGGTCCGGTCCGACAGCACGGAGAACTTCCTCGGCTGCTCGGACGTCAAGTTCGACGGCGGCAACGGCAACGTGACCGGGATCGGGGCGGGAGCACCACCGCCGCCCACCACGACGCCGTGCGCCGCGGCGTACACCGTCACCAGCTCCTGGCCTGGCGGATTCCAGGCCCAGGTGACGGTCACCAACCCAACCACCTCGCCCATGACCGGCTGGACCGTCGGCTGGACCACGGCGGAGGGCGAAACCGTGACCAGTTCGTGGAACGGCACGCTGACCCAGGCCGGATCACTGGCCACGGTGGCGGCGGCGGAGTGGAACAACCACCTCGCGGCCGGGGGAACGACCAACTTCGGCTTCACCGCGAACTACAACGGCACTCCTCCGGTGCCGGCCAGCATCTCCTGCCAGAGCCCGTGATGCCGTCGCCGGGCGGCACACCGGTGCCGCCCGGCCGGGAAAGGCCGTCACCGATGATCACTCGCAGCTCCGCCCTTGTCTTGGCGGCGATGCTCGGCGTCGTCCTGGCCGCCGCGTGCGGCGGTCCAACCAGTACCGAGCCTCCGATGGCGGGAATGGACGACATGGCGGGCATGTCGATGGCGCGGCCCCCATCCCCACCGGCCGAGGCGCAGCCCGCCGGCGACGGACTCGCCGGCAGCGTCAACGGATATTCGCTGGTGCTCGCGAGCGACACCAGGCCGGCCGATGCGCCGGCCGCCCTGGATTTCCGCGTCAACGGACCGAGCGGCCAACCGGTCACCAGGTACCAGCCGTACGAGGGCCAGCTGATGCTGTTCGATCTCGTCCGGGCGGATCTCTCCGGCCATCAGCACGTGGATCCGGCCATGCGGCGGGACGGCACCTGGAGCGCGCAACTGCCGGCGCTGGCACCGGGTTCCTATCGCGCTTACGTCACGTTCGCCGCGCCGGACAGCGGAAAGCCGTTGGTGTACACGCTGTCCCGGTCGTTCACGGTGTCCGGCCGCTCGGCCGACGTCGCGCTGCCGGCGCCGTCCGCGAGTGTTCGAGTCGGCGCCCTGACCGCGACCATGACGGTTCGGCCACGAGCCGGTGTCCCGGGCCCTCTGACCTTCCGCTTCACCGACAACGGAAAGCCGGTCGAATACTTCCAACGTCTTCTCGACGGCTATGCGCACGTCGTCGCGTTCCGCGCCGGCGACCTCGCCTTCGCGCATCTGACGCCCGCGGACAAGGTCCGCGGCGACGCGTCCTCACTCACCAGCCGCGCGCTGTTCCCGGTCTCCGGCACTTGGCGCGTGTTCGTGCGGTTCCAGACCAGCGGCCCAGCACAGACCATGGCATTCACCATCAAGGTCTGAGGACCAAGCGCGGTTCCCCGTGACGGGTGATCCGCGCCCCGGGCTGGTCGCGCCGGCCACCGACGACTCAGGCCTCCAACGACCTGAGGCGAATCTCCTGGGCACGGTCCCCGTCCCGCGAGGTCCGCTGACGAGGTGGGCGCGTGAGGATGTCACCGGGCACGTTCCTCGTGGTCAAGTCGGTCAGGAAGACGCTCCGCACCACGAAGTACACGCAGACCAGGCCGACGAGCGTGCCGAAATACGTGTGGTACCTGCTCACCACGGACCGGTTCCGGCCGCGGTCCCTTGTTCCTCCGTTCGCATGTGCTCGCCATCCGTCCGGGAGTGACGACGGAATGTTGTTCAAGGGCAAGACCGGGGCCGCGTGGCGGGACCTGCCCGAGCGGTACGGGTCGTGGAAGACCGCCTACACCCAGCTCCGGGGGGTGGGCCATCCCAACTCAGACCACGAACGAGCCAGCCGCCGACCGGTCCTCGGCGGCTTGATCCACGAATACGAACACGCAGCCTGAACCCGCGGTTCAGCGTGCACGACCGAGTTCCGCAACCACACGGGTTGATCATCGCGAGCCGCTCGAGAGTCCGGGGTCGAGCCGGCGACGACGGCCTGACCTGGGGAATTACGTGTCGTTAAGTGATCCCGAAAGTGCCGTGCCACAGACTTCACCCCGCGACAACGCCGTGTGAGAGGGGTCACCAGTGGGGGCAACGGACTCTCCGGTATCACTGCCCGAACTCGTTCTGAGACAAGCGAAGGATCATCCCGACGCGATCGCCCTGAGCTCGGGGGACGACGTGCTCACGTACGCCGAGCTGGCCGAGCGGTGCGGAGGGCTCGCGGCCCAGCTGAGGGAGCGGGGGGTGGGCGGCGGCATCGTCGCCGTCTGCGTGCCGCGGGGTGTGGATCTGATCGTGTCGGTGCTCGCGGTGCTGGCGGCGGGCGCGGCGTACCTTCCGCTCGACTTCGGCCTGCCGGCGGCGCGGAAACGCGCGCTGGCCACGGGTGCGCGGGCGGCGCTGGTGGTGACGCCGTCGACCGAGGTCGGGACCTTTGACGGGTTTCCGGTACACACGCCATCGGGCGAGGTCGGTGACATGCCGGCGAAGCTGCCCGCCGGGGACGACCTGGCCTATGTCATCTACACCTCGGGCTCGACCGGTGAACCCAAGCCGGTGGCCGTGACCCACGGCGCGGTGCTGAATCACGCGGAGGCGCTGCGGGACGAGATGCGGCTCACGGCGCAGGACCGCGTGCTGCAGTTCGCCTCGATCGGGTTCGACGCGGCGGCCGAGGAGCTCTATCCGACGTTCCGGGCGGGCGGCCGGGTGGTGGTGCTGCCGACGGCGGCGCCGACCTCGGCGGAGGTCGAGCGGCTGATCGCCGACGCCGGCGTGACCGTGGTGAACCTGCCGACCAGCTACTGGCACCAGTGGGCGGCCGACCTGTCCAGGTCCGGGCGACGGCTGCCCGCTTCGGTGCGGCTGGTGGTGATCGGCGGCGAGGCGGCCAGCTCCGCGGTCGCCCGGGACTGGTTGGAGCAGGTCAACGTCCCGCTGCTCAACACCTACGGAGTCACCGAGGCAACGATCACCTCGACCGTGCTGGCGGTGACCGCGGACCGGCTCGGGCACGACACCGTTCCGATCGGAACGCCGATCCGTGGCACCACCGTGCGGGTGCTCGACACCGATCGTGCCCCGGTGCCGCCGGACGCCGTCGGCGAGTTGTACCTGGGCGGCGCCGGCCTGGCTCGCGGGTACCTGCACAACCCCGAACTCACGGCGGAACGGTTCGTGCGGCTCGGATCCGAGCGGCTCTACCGGACCGGGGACCTCGTCCGGTCGGACCGGGACGGCGTGCTGCACCACGTCGGTCGGATCGACGAGCAGGTCAAGATCCGTGGGCACCGGATCGAGCCGGGCGAGGTGGCGGCGGTGCTGATCGGCCACCCGGACCTCGCCGAGGCGCACGTCGGAACCGTGACGAACGCCGGGGACGGGCAGCGCGATCTCGTCGGCTACGTGGTGCCCGTGGACTGGCATCGCGTGCCCGCCGTGGAGGAGTTGCGGGCCTACCTCGCCGGACGGCTGCCGGCCGCGCTGGTGCCCAGTGCCTACGTCGTGCTCAGCGCGCTGCCGACCACTCCGAACGGCAAGATCGACCGCGCCGGCCTGCCGACGATCAGCCTGCGTCGCCGCGCCTCGGGCGAGTACACGCCGCCGAGGACGGATGTCGAGCGCGGGCTGGTCGAGATCTGGCAGCGGGTGCTGCACGTCGACCGGGTCGGCGTCGACGACGACCTGTTCGAGCTCGGGGCCCATTCGCTGACCGCGATCAGTGCCGCAGGTGAGATCCACCGGCGGTTCGGCGTCGCCGTCGACGTGCGCACGCTGTTCGCGGCGCCGACGGTCGCCAGGCTGGCCGAGATCGTCGCCGACGGCGGCGAGCCGGACCGGCCGTCGCTGCCGGCGATCACGGCCGCACCCGCCGACGACGAACCGCCGCTGTCCAGCCAGCAGGAGCAGATCTGGTTCATCGGCAAGGCAGCGCCCGACTCGATCGCGTACCAGACACAGACCACGATCCGGGTCACCGGCGACCTCGACCTGGACGTGCTCGACCGCACGGTGACCGAGATCAGCCGACGGCACGAGATCCTGCGCACCACCTTCCCCGAGATCGCCGGGCGGCCGAGACAGGTGGTGCACCCGCCGCGGCCGGTCACCGTCGCCCGGTTCGACGTGCGGGGCGGGGCCGGCGACGCCCGCGAGATCGTGGCTCGCGAGCTGGCTCGCACGTTCGACATGACCCGCCTGCCGCTGATCCGCTGGACGGTGATCCGGCTGGCCGACGCCGAGTACGAAATCGTGCTCATCGAACAGCATCTGGTGCACGACGGGTGGTCGTTCGCCCGGTTGATGCAGGAACTGCGGACCATCTACACCGCGTACGCCGACGGGCTCGACTCGCCGCTGCCCGAGCCGGCCATCCAGTACCGCGACTACGCCCGCTGGCAGCGAAATGCGCTGGCACAGCCGGCCATGCGGGCCCAGGCCGAGTACTGGCGGCAGCGGTTCGCCGCGCCGCCGCCGGAACTCGTGCTGCCGGTCGACCATCCACGGCCCGGCGCGCTTTCCTTCCGGGGCAACACGATGCGGGTCGAACTGCCGCCGAGGTTGCCGGAGGCGCTGCGCGCGTTCTGCCAACACCATCGCGTCACCCTGTTCGCCACGATGTACGCCGGATTCGTCGCGCTGCTGCGCCATTACACCAGGGAGACCGACATCTGCGTCGGCTCGGCCTTCGCCAATCGCCGCCGGCCGGAAACGGCGGAACTGGTGGGAATGCTGGTGAACACCGTGCTGCTGCGCATCGATCTGAGCGACGATCCGACGTTCGCCACGCTGGCCGGCCGGGCGCACGACGTCGTGCTGGACGCGTCGGCCAACCAGGAGTACCCGTTCCTGGAACTGGTGCGGGAGCTCAACCCGAAGCGGGAGGTCGGTCGCAATCCGATCACGCAGATCCTGTTCAGCACCAACGACTCGCCGCTGACCGAATTGGACATGGGCGCGGCGACCGGGACGATCTTCGAGCCGGGCAACGGTTCCGCGAAGATGGATCTCGACGTGGTCGTCATTCCCCGGGCGGAAAGCCAGCGGGGGGACGCCACCCACACCGACGACCGGATCACGCTGCTGTGGGAGTACTCGACCGAGCTGTTCGACGAGACCACCATGCGGCGGATGGCGAACGCCTACCTCCGGCTGCTCACCGAAGCCACCGCGGATCCGGCGCTGCGGGTGACAGATCTGTCGCTTGTGGACGATCAGGAACGCCGAACGGTGTCGGAGCAATGGGAACACGGGCCACCGCCGACCACCGAGCTGGTGCCGGTTCAGCTCGCAGTCGCCGAACACGCTCGACGCACGCCGACCGCGGCGGCTGTGCGGGACCGCACTGGGGAGGTCGACTACGCCGAGCTGGTCGCGCGGGCGCAACTGGTGGCCGGTGCCCTGATCGAGCGCGGTGCCGGTCCGGAAACCGTGGTGGGCGTGTGCCTTCCGCGTGGCATCGACCTGGTGGTCGCGGAACTCGCCGTGCTGTTCACGGGCGCCGCGTACCTGCCGATGGACCCGACCGATCCACCGGGACGACGGGCGGCGCTGCTGGAGAGCGCGAAGGCGCTGCTGACGATCACCGAGGAATCCCTTTCCTCGCTAGGGAATTCGGCTCCGGTGCCGCACCGTTGCGACCTGGACGACCTCGCCTACGTGATCGGCACGTCCGGGTCGACCGGCGTGCCGAAGGGGGTGCTGGTCGAGCACCGGTCGCTGGCCAACTTCTGCGCGTACCGCCGCCGCGTGCTGGAGCTGCGGCCGGGCGACCGGATGACCGCGCTGCACTCCCCCGCGTTCGACGCGTCCACCGGCGAGATCTGGTCCGCCCTGGCCGCCGGCGCCGCCGTCTGCTTCCCCGACGACGAAACCCGCCTGACGCCGCGCCTGCTGCGGGACTGGCTGCTCGCCGAGCGGATCGACGTCGCCAACCTGCCGACCGCCCTGGGCGAACGGCTGCTGGAGCTGGACTGGCCGGACTCGACCGCGCTGCGCACCCTGATCGTCGGCGGGGATCGGTTGCGTCGGCGGCCGCGCGCGGACCTGCCGTTCCGGCTGCTCAACGAGTACGGGCCGACGGAGACGACCGACACGGCCGTAGCCGGCTTCGTCGATCCGGGTGTGACGGACCGGCCGCCGAGCATCGGCCGGCCGATCGACGGCGTGACGGCGTACGTGCTGGATCCGGCGCTGCGGCCGGTTCCGATCGGCGTCGTCGGCGAGTTGTGCGTCGGCGGTGCGGGCGTGGCCCGCGGCTACGCCGGTCGCGACGACCTCACCCGGGAGAGGTTCGTGCCCGACCCGTTCGAGCCGGGCGGTCGCCTGTACCGCACCGGCGACCTCGCGCGTTATCTGCCGAACGGCGAACTCGAGTGCCTCGGCCGGATCGACGCCCAGGTGAAGGTGCGCGGTTACCGGATAGAGCCGGCCGAGGTGACGGCGGCGCTGCGCACCCATCCGGCGGTAGCCGACGCGCATGTCGCCGTGGAGCCGAACCGGTCGTACCTGGTGGCCTACCTGGTGCCGAACGCCGTCCAGGCTCCGACACCGGACGAGCTCAAGCAGCATCTGACCGGTTTGGTGCCGGCCTACATGATTCCCAGCGGCTACCTGACGTTGCCCGCGCTGCCGACAACACCGAGCGGCAAGGTGAATGCCGCCGCACTGCCGGATCCGACGGCGGCCGTGCGGGTCGTGCCGATCCGTCGCGCGCCGGCCAACGATCTGGAGCGTGACATCGCCGCGGTGTGGGCGCATGTGCTGAACCTGGACGAGGTCGGCGTCGACCAGAACTTCTTCGATCTCGGCGGTCACTCGCTGCTGTTGGGGCGGCTGGCCGAGCAACTCGCCGACAAGGTGGGCGTGCGGGTCGGCGTGCTGAGCTTCTTCGAGTTCCCCACGGTGAGCGCGCTGGCGACCATGCTCGCCGACGGCGCCGCCAACGGCGGACCGGTGGCCCGGGACGATCAACGCGTCGACGGCCGCCGCCGGTTGGGCGCACGACGGGCCGCGCGGGAGGCCGGAAATGGCTGACGACGAGCAGTCCGTGGCGATCATCGGCATGGCGGGCCGGTTCCCCGGCGCGGCCGACCTGGACGAGTTCTGGGCGAACCTGGCCAACTCGGTGGCGTCGCCGTCCTCGCCGTTGCCGGCGCAGGACGAATTCGACGCGGCCCTGTTCGGTTTCCCGGATGGCGAAGCGCTGTTGCTCGATCCACAGCACCGGGTGTTCCTCGAAACCTGTTGGGCCGCGATGGAAGACGCGGGCCACGACCCGAGCCGCGAGCCCGGCGCCGTCGGCGTCTACGGCGGCAGCAGCCAGACGGACTACCTCCGTGCGTTGCGCGCCAACCGATCGCGGCTGCCGCTGGTCAACGACTGGCAGTTGCGGATGGCCACCGGCATGGACTTCCTCACCAGCCGCGTCGCGTACAAGCTCGGTCTGCACGGCCCGGCGGTGACCGTGCAGACGGCGTGTTCGACGTCGCTGGTCGCGACTCACCTTGCCGCGCAGGCGTTGCTCGGCGGCGACTGCGACGTCGCGCTGGCCGGCGGGGTCACCGTGCACCTGTGGTCGGATGACGAACCCACCGACGACGACGCCGGGCTGGTGTCGCCGGACGGCCTGTGCCGTACCTTCGACGCCGCCGCCGGCGGCACGGTGTTCGCCAACGGCGTCGGCGTGCTGGTGCTCAAGCGCCTCGTGGACGCGCGCCGCGACCGGGACCACATCCGCGCGGTCATCCGCGGTTCCGCGGTCAACAACGACGGTCCGGACAAGATCGGCTTCGCCGCGCCGAGCATCGGCGGGCAGGCCGCGGTGATCAGGCAGGCGCAGCTCGCGGCCGGGGTCGACCCGGCCACGATCGGCTACGTCGAGGCGCACGGAACCGGCACGCCGCTGGGCGATCCCATCGAGGTCACCGCGCTGACCAACGCCTTCCGCCAGGGCACCACCCGCCGCCGGTACTGCCCGATCGGCTCGGTGAAGACCAACATCGGGCACGTCGACGCCGCCGCAGGCGTCGCGGGCGTGATCAAGACCGTGCTGGCGATGGAGCACGGGCTGCTGCCGGCGAGCCTGAACTTCACCGAGCCCAATCCCGCGATCGACTTCGACGCCGGCCCGTTCGTGGTCAACACCGAACTCACGCACTGGCCACGGGACCGCGGGCCGCGCCGGGCCGGGGTGAGCGCGCTCGGCTTCGGCGGCACGAACGCCCACCTGATCCTGGAGGAGAACACCGACCCACCGGTCCCGGCGGCGGCTCGACCGGCGCAACTACTGGTGGTGTCAGCAAGAACCGAGAGCGCGGTGACCGTGTCGGCCGCGCGGCTGGGCACGTACCTGCGTGACCACAAGGACACGGACCTGGCCGACGCCGCCTGGACCGTCCAAACTGGACGGCGAGTGTTCCCGTGCCGACGTTTCGCGGTGGCCACCGACCACGACACGGCCGGCGAGACGCTGACCACCCCCGCCGAACCGACCATCGCCGGTTCCCGACCGATCGCGTTCGCCTTCCCCGGCCAGGGCGGCCAAAGCTCCGGAATGTGCCGTGACCTGTACGAGCACGAGCCCCGATTCCGCGCCGGCATCGACGAATGCGCCGATCTCGCGCCCGACATCGACCTGCGCGCGATGCTGGCCGCTGACGGCACAAGCCTGCACGCCATGGACATCGCCCAGCCGGCGGTCTTCGCCGTCGAGTATGCACTGGCAAAGTTGTTGCTGCACTGGGGAATCCGACCGGACGTCCTGGTCGGCCACAGCCTCGGCGCGTACGCCGCCGCCTGTGTCGCCGGGGTGTTCACGCTGCCGGACGCGATGCGACTCGTCGTCGAGCGGGGCCGCCTGTTGCAGCGTGTTCAGCCCGGCGCCATGGTGGCCGTGCCGCTGCCCGAGGACCAGGTCAGACCGCTGCTCACCGTCGACCTGGACGTGGCGGTGGTGAACAGCCCCGCCCAGTGCGTGATCGCGGGCTCGCCGGACTCGGTCGACGACCTGGTGACCCGGCTGGCCGACCGGGCGGTGGACGCGAAACGGCTACGGATCCCGGTCCCGGCACATTCCCGTCACGTCGAGCCGGTCGTCGCCGAGTTCGAGAAATGGGTGGCCGCACTGCCCATGCGGCCGCCGGAAATCCCGCTGCTGTCGGAGATCACCGGCCAACCGCTCGCCGCCGACGAGGCCACCAGCGCGGCCTACTGGGCCCGCCACCTGCGGCACACCGTCCGGTTCGGCGACGCGCTCGACACGCTGTTCGCCGCGCCGGGGCGCGTGATCCTCGAGGTCGGGCCCGGACACGCCCTGACCGGCATCGTGCGCCGACACCCGCACCGACCCGCCGACGCGCTCGCCGTGCCAACCCTCCCCCATCCCGAAGAGGACACGTCGGACCTGGTCACGGCGCTCACCGCGGTCGGTCAACTCTGGGCGGCCGGCACGGACGTCGACTGGCCCGCGCTGCACGAAGGCCAACTGCGGCACCGTGTCCCGCTGCCGACCTACCCGTTCGAACGGAAACGCTACGTCGTCGGCCCGCCGAGCACCGACGCCGCGGAACCGGCCCAGCAGCCGGAACCGTTGCCCGACAGCGAGACCGACACCGTCGCGACCCGGGTGGCCGACGTGTTCGGGCAGGCGTTGGGGGTGCGGTCGGTCGGGCCGAGGGACAGCCTCTTCGCCCTCGGCGGCGACTCGGTGATCGCGGCACAGGTGGTTCGCCTGCTGCGCCAGGCCTTCGGGATTCCCCTGCCGCTACGGATCATCTTCCGCAACCCCACCGTCGCCGGCCTGGCCGGCCACATCGACGAACAACTCGCCGCCGCAACGGAAGGAGAAACGCCATGACCGGCCTGTGGCGGCACGGCGATTTCCTGAAGCTGTGGTCGGCGCAGACGATCAGCCTCGTCGGCACGCAGGTGACGGCACTCGCCCTGCCACTGACGGCGATCCTGTACCTGCGAGCCTCGCCGTTCGAGATCGGACTGCTGGCCAGCCTCCAGTACCTGCCGTTTCTGCTGATCGGCCTGCCCGCCGGCTCGATCGTGGACCGGCTGCGCCGGCTGCCGGTGATGATCTGGGCCGACGCCGGCCGCGCGGCGCTGCTGGTGTCGGTGCCGGTCACGGCCTGGTTCGGGGTGCTGCACCTGGGCATGCTCTACCCGGTCGCCTTCGCCGTCGGCGTGCTGTCGGTGTTCTTCGACGTGGCGGTACAGTCCTATCTGCCGTCGGTGGTGGCCGGCGAGGAGATCGTCACCGCCAACGCCCGACTCGAGCTGTCCTACTCCGGTTCGCAGCTGGCCGGTCCCGGCATCGGCGGCGTCCTGGTGCAGTTGCTCTCCGCGCCGATCGCCGTGCTGGCCGACGTGGGCAGCTACGTCGGCTCGATGGTGCTGCTGTTGCTGATCCGGCGGCGTGAGCCGGCGCCGCAGGGCACCGGCCGGATGGTCGACCTGCGGCGGCTCGGCGGTGATATCGCGGCCGGACTTCGCTTCGTGCTCAGGCATCGACTGATCCGACCGCTGGCGTTCGCCACCGGCACCGCCAACTTTTTCTACCTGCTGGGCATGGTGGGCGCGGTGCTCGCGCTGTTCGCGGTGCGCGAGCTGCACATGACACCGGTGCTGCTCGGCGTCGTGCTGCTGCTGGGCAATGTCGGCGCGGTGGCCGGTTCCCTGGCCAGCACGTGGATTCTCGCCCACGTCAGGTTCGGCACGTTGCTGGTGGTCATGCCGCTGTCCGCGGCCGTCGGCATCGCGTGCGTCGCACTGGCCACCCCGGCGACGGCGGTGCCGCTCATCGCCGCGGGCGTGGTGATCGGCGAGTTCGGCACCACCGTCTACGACATCGGCCAGCTCAGCCTGCGCCAGGCCGTGACGCCGTCGGACCTGCTCGGCCGGATGAACGCCACCGTCCGGTTCATCAACTGGGGGCCGATCCCGATCGGCGCGTTTGTCGGCGGCGTCCTCGGTCAGCTGGTCGGCCTGCGTCCGGTGCTGTGGGTGGCCGCCGTCGGCTGCCTGCTGCCGGCCGTGCCGCTGGTGCTGTCCGCGGTGCGCCGGCTGACCAGCATGCCCACCGAGATGGCACCGTCATCGACAGGAGTTGCCAGTGAGTGACGAAGACGCGTGGCTGATCTCGCGCGGACAGCGGCCGGCGGCCACCGCCCGGCTCTACTGTTTTCCCTACGCCGGCGGCAGTTCTGGCGAGTTCCTGCGCTGGGACGATGACCTGCCGGACGTGGATGTGGTGGGCGTCGTGCCGCCGGGGCGCGGTGAACGGCTCGGCGAGCCACCGTTCACCCGGATCCCCGACCTGATCGGGACGCTGGTCGCGGACGTCGAGTTCCGGCCCCCGTTCGCGCTGTTCGGCCACAGCCTCGGCGCCGTCGTCGCCTTCGAGACCGCCCGGGCGTTGCAGGCGGCCGGACGGCCGCAACCGGTGTGCCTGTTCGTTTCCGGGCACCGACCGCCGCATCTGCCCCTGGTCGACGAGCCCATCCACGACCTGCCGTGGGCGCGGTTCCGCGCGGAGGTCGAACGTCGGTACCCGAAACCACCGCCGGAGCTGGCCGAGGACGACGAGCTGTACGCCGAGGTCCTGGAGACACTGCGCTGCGACCTGGCGCTGTTCGAGACCTACCGGCACGTCCCGGGCCGGCCGCTGGACTGCCCGATCGTGGTGGTCAGCGGCGTCGACGACCACTGGACGCAGGCCGATCTCCAGCCATGGGACCAGCACACCACCGCCGGCTCCCAGGTCCACATGGTGCAGGGCGACCACTTCTACCTGCCGCGTCACCGCGACCAGGTCATCCGGATCGTCGCCGACGCGTTGACCGTGGGAGGTTCCGGTGCCCGCAAGGCCTGACGAGCAGTTTCTCGCCGATCTGATGGTCGGACGGTTCCGCTGGGACCTGCTCCGGCCGTTTCCTCGGCAGCCCGAGCCGGATCGGACCGTCGGCGACAAGGCGGTGCACGGCATCGCCGGGTTCGTCGCCGAGCACCTCGATCCCCGGTCGGCCGACGAGGACCGGCGACTGCCACAACGGTTCTACGACGCCCTGCGCGCCAGCGACTATCTGCGGCTCCAGGTGCCGGTGGAAGAGGGCGGCCTCGGCCTGTCCGACTACAACGCGTTCCGGGCCGTGTCGGCGGCCGCGCGGGTGTCCAGCGCCGCCGGCTTCGCCATCGGCACGCACAACGGGATCGGCCTGCCGGCGCTGCTGCCCGCGCTGCCGGCAGGTCCGCTGCGCGATCTGGTGCTCGGCCGGCTCGCCGACGGCGTGATCTCCGGGTGGGCGGACACCGAGCCCGTCGGCGCGGGCAACGACCATCCCACGGTCGTCGCGACACCGGTCGGCGCGGGCGCCTACTCCCTCACCGGCGACAAGGTCTTCATCAGCAACGGGGCCGTGGCCGACGAGCTGATCGTGTCGGCGGCCACGCCGGGCGACGACAGCGCGGCCTGTCTGTTCGTTGTGGACACTCGATCCGCCGGCTTCCGGGTCGTCTCGGTCCAGGACGTGATCGGGTTCAACGGCCTGCCGCTGGCCGCGCTCCGGTTCGACCGGGTGCTGGTGCCGGCCGACCGGGTGCTGTCCTCGCCGACCGGCAACTGGCGGCTGGCGCCGCTGTTCGAGCCGGTGAGCGCTCGCGGCCGGCTGTACCTGGTGTCCGGGGCGGCGTTGGCCATCGCCGACAGCTGCCTGGAGTTCCAGCGCGACTTCGTCCGTCGCCGCGCGGTCAACGGCGTGCCGCTCGGCCGGTACGGGGCGGTCCGGGAGCTGGTGGCGGCCTCGGTCGCCGACGTCTTCGCCATGGACAGCACGATCCGCTGGTGCCTGCTCGGCAACGACGACACGACCAACGTGACGGCACGCAACCTGGATCGCCGCGCGGCCAAGAACATGACCACGCTGGCCTGCTGGCGGGTGGCCGACCGCACCATGTCGCTGCTGGCCGCCGAGGGCGCGGAAACGGCGCACAGCAAGGCTCGCCGGGGCGCGCCGGCACTTCCGGTTGAGCAGTTGTTCCGGGACGCCCGCGTGCTGCGGATCACCGGCGGCGTCGACTTCGCGGTGGACATCTGGGCTGCCGAAGCGCTGTTCGCCCGCAGCTACGATCCGTTGCCGTCCACCATTTCCGAGATCGAGTCCGACGACCTCGGCGTCGATCTGTCCGACGTCGGCGGACTGTCAGCGCGTAACCGCGAGCATCTGACGGCGACAGCCTCGGCGGTGCGACAGTTCGCCCGCGACTGCGTGCGGCTGGCCCGTGACCATGATGATCTGCCAATCCAGCAACGCATCCTCGCCGCCGTTGGCCGCAGCGTCGGCGAGCTGTTCGCCATGTCCGTGGTGCTGGCCAGGGCCGCCAGTGACACCGGCGAAGATCACCTGCACGTGCAGGCAATGGCCGACGTCTTCTGCTCCGACGCCCGGCGTCGTCTCGCCGGACTTCAGCCGGACCTGGACGGCGGCAATGACCTCGGGGAACACGGGATGGTGGCCGACAACTGGGTGCAATCGGACCGTGGGCCGAACGGAGGCGCGGACACCTGCGGATGGCTGGCGCGTCCCGACTGACGAACGGCCGTTCGGTTGACAGGTCGATCGACGGGGGTTTCTCATGCGGTGGGCACACTTCATGGCCGAAGTCAGGAGACGTCCTTCCGTGGCAGTCGATACGGCGGCGGACTTTCGCCTTCTCGGCGCCGTGGAGGTGCGGCTCGGCGACCGGCTGGTGGACATCGGCCATGCCCGGCGGCAATGTGTGCTCGCGGTCCTGCTGCACGACGCCAATCGAACCGTGTCGCAGGACCAGTTGGTGGACCGCGTATGGGGAAACCGGCGCCTGCCGAGCCGTCCGCTCAACGTGGTGCAGACCTACGTGTCGCTGCTGCGGCGGGCGCTCGCGCCCATTTCCCGGGTGGACATCACGCTGCGGTCGGCCGGATACCGGCTCAGCGTTGACCCCGGCGCGGCGGACGTGCCGGCTTCCGGTCTGTACGAACAGGCGCTGTCCCTGTGGCAGGGCGAGCCGTTCGCCACTCTGGACACGCCGTGGCTGGCCACGGCCCGCACCAAGCTCCTCAGCGAGCGGTACGCGGCCGAGCTCGATCTCAGCGACGTGCAGTTGCGCCTGGGGAACCACTCGTCCCTGGTGTCGGACCTGACCGCGCGCGTCGCCGAGCATCCGCTCGACGAGCGCGCGGTCGGGCAGTTGATGTTGGCCCTGTACCGCAGCGGTCGGCCCGCCGACGCGCTGCGGCAGTACCGGCGGACCCGGTTCGATCGCCGGCCGCTGCGCGGGCTTGCCGGCGAAGTTGACGGCCAGTGTCCAGCGCCCGACCTGGGGTGCCCGCACGTACAGATCATCCTGCCCCAGCGGCGCACGCCTCCGATGTGTGCCGATCCCCCAAATCGTCCACAGTGGACCCAAATAATCCACAGCTCGCCATGCACTGCCCGGCCGAGAGCAAG
>DATJJB010000211.1:0-12896 GCA_035492655.1 Kutzneria sp.
GACAGCCGCTTCTCCCCGAGCGAACCCCGCGTTCACCCAGGCGTTGAGGTCTTCCGGTTGCGGCTCCACAGCGGTCCCATCATCCCCCACACACGGTCACGGGCTGTGCTGTTTGATCGTCCCGATCGCCGAAGTCGCAACGTTTTCAGCCAAATGGCAGGGGTTCTCCCCACCGGCACTCACCACGACCTGCTGCTTCGGCGCGACGAGCACCCGAACGATGCACATCGGGGGCACGTTCGCGGGCGCGCCGGCGTCCTTCTCGGTGTTCTCGTCCGCCGGATACCCCGCGACCTTTCGCGGGTGCTTCGCCGCGCCCCAGTCGCCGATGGAGATGCTCACCATCAGCGGCCTCACTGCGGCGGGGTCGTCCGGCTTGAGCTCGCAGGTGGACAGCTCGGTGATCCCGGGCTTGCTGATCCGGTACTCGGACAGCTGGTCCGCATTCAGCAGGGTGCAGGGCTTGTCGGCGTAGGGCTTCAGGTCGAGGTCGTCCAGTTTCACCGGGGCCGGGTTCGCGTCGGGGTTCGCCGAACACGCGGCCAGTGCAAGGGCCGCTAGACCGAACACCAGGGCCCGTCTCAACCCCGCCACACCGCCGCCTTCTTCCCCGTCGCCAGCTGCTCGCCGGTCAGCACCCGGACCCGCCACGGATCCAGCCTCAGCACCGAGAACGCCGGCGAGGACGGCCCGTCCCAACCCGGCACTCCGATGCCGCCGGGGTCGTAGCCCAGCGGCTCGGGGGCGTCGGCGAACAGCCGCCACACCCGCTCCTTGACCGCCGGGTCCTGCTCCCACGCCGTCCGGCACTCGGCCAGACAGGTGTCATGGTTCTGCGCCCAGTAGTTGCACGCCGTGTACGCGCTGTGCTCCAGGTGAGCCTTCTTCGGTCCGGTCCGCATGGTGGCGATCCAGCCGGTCAGGCCGACGCCGTCCCACTCCCAGAACGGGTGCAGCACCCGCGAGCGGGGCCGGTTGGCGCCGTCCACGGTCGACACCGTGCACCACACGATCCGGTGAGCCATGGCCACGAATGCGGGTGCGATCTCACTGAGCGCAAGCATGCCGTCGAGTATCGCAGCTCACACCCCGCCCGTCCGGGCACCGTGTGTCGAGGATGACAACGGATCACGTTATTCCGAGGTGACGTGGGGCACCTGGCCCAATAGAGTCGGTTGCCGTGGGCAACCAAGCAGGTGGGACGGCGATTTCCGACCGACACTCCGCGGACGTCGCGGCGCTGCGGGCGCAGTACGACGCGCTGCCGCCGGGCACGCCGGTCCGGCTGCGCAAGCCGACCTCGAACCTGTTCCGGTTCCGTGACGCCAACGCCCACCCCGGGCTGGACGTCAGCCGGTTCAACCAGGTGCTGAGCGTCGACCCCGTGACGCGCACCGCCCAGGTCGGCGGCATGACCACGTACGAGGACCTGGCCGACGCCACGCTCCGTCACGGTCTGATGCCGCACGTGGTGCCCCAGCTGAAGACCATCACGCTCGGTGGCGCCGTCTCCGGCCTCGGTATCGAGTCCTCCTCCTTCCGCAACGGCCTGCCACACGAGTCCGTGCGCGAGATGGAGATCCTCACCGGCGACGGCCGGGTCGTGGTGGCCCGGGCCGACAACGAGCACGCCGAGCTGTTCTCCGGCTTCCCCAACTCCTACGGCACGCTCGGCTACTCGCTGCGGCTGGAGATCGACCTCCAGCCGGTCAAGCCGTTCGTGCGGCTGCGGCACGTGCGGTTCGACAACGCCCACGACTGCGCCGCCGCGATCGCCCGCATCTGCGCCGACCGCTCCTACGACGGCGAGGCCGTCGAGTTCATCGACGGCACGGTGTTCAGCCGGGGCGCGATGTTCCTGACGCTCGGCGACTTCGTCGACACCGCCCCACACGTCAGCGACTACACCGGCCAGCAGATCTACTACAAGTCCATCCCGTTCAAGCAGGTCGACTACCTGACCGTGCGGGACTACCTGTGGCGCTGGGACACCGACTGGTTCTGGTGCTCCAAGGCGCTGGGCGTGCAGGACCCGTGGGTGCGCCGGCTGGTGCCGCGCAAGTACCTGCGCTCCGACGTCTACCGCAAGATCGTCGCGCTGGACCGGCACTACGGCCTCAGCCGCCGTGTGGAGACGCTGCTGCACGGATATCCCAGTGAGCCGGTGATCCAGGACATCGAGGTGCCGGTCGACCGGCTGCCCGAGTTCCTGGAGTTCTTCGACAAGGAGATCGGCATCAGCCCGGTGTGGCTGTGCCCGCTCCAGGTCACCGACGGCCGGCCGTGGCCGCTGTACCCGCTCGACCCGAAGACGCTGTACGTCAACGTGGGGTTCTGGTCGGGTGTGCGGCTCGGGTTCGGCGAGGAGGAGGGCGTCTACAACCGGCGCATCGAGCGGGTGGTCGCCGAGCTCGGCGGGCACAAGTCGCTGTACTCCGACTCGTACTACCCGCCGGAGGAGTTCTGGCGGTTCTACAACGGAGAGGCGTACCGACGGGTGAAGCGGGACTACGACCCGGCGAACCGCCTGCCCGACCTGTATGACAAGTGTGTCCGAGGGCGCTAGCACCCGGGGGCGTGGAAGAGAGGGGTCGCGCATGCGGCTAGCGGAGCTGTTCAGCCGGACGCTCAAGGCGGACGGCCGGATCGAGTTCGTGGCCTACGACGGCAGCCGGTCCGGACCGGCCGACGCCGAGGTCCGCATCGAGATCAGGTCCCCGTTCGCGCTGTCGTACCTGGCGTCCGCGCCCGGCGAGCTGGGGCTGGCGCGGGCGTACGTCACCGGGCACCTCGAGGTGGTCGGCGACCTGTACAAGACGTTCCACATGCTCGGCGACATCGAGCTGGGCAAGCTGGACGGCAAGACCACCATGGAGCTGGTGGCGCTGCTGGCCAAGCACCGGTTCTGGTGGCCGGTCAGCCCGCCGCCGTACGAGGCCCGGCAGAAGGGCTGGCGGCACTCCAAGAGCCGGGACGCGCAGGCCATCTCGCACCACTACGACGTGTCCAACCGGTTCTACGAGTGGGTGCTCGGGCCGTCCATGGCCTACACCTGCGCCGTCTACCCGACCGACGACGCCTCGCTGGAGACCGCCCAGTTCACCAAGTTCGACCTGGTGTCGCGCAAGCTCGGGCTGACCGAGGGCATGCGGCTGCTGGACGTCGGCTGCGGCTGGGGCGGCATGGTCATGCACGCCGCCGAGCACTACGGCGTCAAGGCCCTCGGCGTCACGCTGTCCCGCTCGCAGGCCGAGTGGGCGCAGAAGGCCATTGTGGAGCGGGGTCTGCAGGACCTGGCCGAGGTCCGGTTCATGGACTACCGCGACGTGCCCGAGAGCGGCTTCGACGCGATCAGCTCCATCGGCCTGACCGAGCACATCGGCGCGGCCAACCTGCCGGCGTACTTCTCCTCGCTGTACGACAAGCTGCGCACCGGCGGGCGGCTGCTCAACCACTGCATCACCCGGCCGAGCGACGACTTCCCGTTCAAGGCCGGCGGTTTCATCACCCGCTACATCTTCCCCGACGGCGAGCTCGAGGGCCCCGGCTACCTGATGTCGCGGATGAACGACGCCGGCTTCGAGATCCGGCACTCGGAGAACATCCGGGAGCACTACGCCAAGACCCTCGGCGGCTGGTGCGCCAACCTGGACGCGCACTGGGACGAGGCCGTCGAGGAGGTCGGGCTGCCCAAGGCCCGCATCTGGCGGCTCTACCTGGCCGCCTGCCAGTGGGGCTTCGACGCCAACAACATCCAGCTGCACCAGATCCTCGGCGTGAAGCTGGACGGCACCACCAGCCACATGCCCCTGCGCCCCAACTGGGAACCCCCGCAGGCGTGACGTTCCACCACATGCGCTTCCTATGTGGCATCTGATGCCACATAGGAAGCGCATGTGGCATTTCAGCTGAGCCCGGTCACCGCGTGCCGCGCCGTCTCGTCCACCCGCAGGCTGAAGACGTCCGGCCGGGCGTAGTGGCCGACGGCGTCGAAGTCGAAGCGGGCCCGGGGCAGGTCGTCGAGGTCGAGCTCGGCGGTGAGGATGCCCTCGCAGTCCCGCAGCGGACCGGCCAGCACCTCGCCGAGCGGGGACACGATCACCGACCCACCGTTGATCAGTACCGGCCCCATGTCCTGCCGGTGCAACTCGGCCGGCACGCCGTCGCGGCGCAGGAACTGGTTGGCGCTCAACACGAAGCACCGACCCTCCAGCGCGACGTGCCGCATGCTGGCCTGCCACTGGTCGCGATCGTCCACGGTGGGCGCGCACCACAGGTCGACGCCCTTGGCGTACATGGTGGTCCGGAACAGCGGCATGTAGTTCTCCCAGCAGATCGCCGCGCCGAGCCGAGCGGCGCCGGTGTCGATCACCGGGAGAGTGGAGCCGTCGCCCTGCCCCCACAGGTAGCGCTCGGCGGCGGTCGGCATCAGCTTGCGGTGCAGGCCGAGATAGCCGGTCGGCCCGAAGAACAGGGCCACGCAGTACAGGGTCGCGCCGCGGCGTTCGACCGCGCCGACCACGGCGTGGCAGCGCAGGTCGCGGCTGACGGCCGCCAGCGCGTCGACCTCAGGGCCGGGGATCTCGATGGCCGCCTCGTGGTACCGGCGGAACAGCTCACGGCCGGCGTCGGTGCGCCGGCCGACGGTGATGTCGAAGTCCAGGCCCTTGGGGTAGCCGCCGAGGAACGCCTCCGGCAGCACCACCACCTCCGCGCGGGCCTCGCGGATGAGGCTCTCGGCCCGGGATAACGCCGCGCGCGTGTCGAACAGCGGGGCGGCGGCCTGCACGACGGCGGCGGTCAACTTGGCCATGCCGCGACGCTACCTGCCGATCTACTGTCGAGGCCATGATCGATGTGCCCGAGGCCTTCGCCCACTCGACCGCTCAGCGTGAGGGCACGGCCGGTCGCGCGTGGCTGCGGTCGCTGCCGGACATCGTCGCTGACCTGCTGCAACGCTGGTCGTGCGTGCTCGACGGACCGGTTCGCCACGGTGCCGTCGGGGTCGTGTTGCCGGTTCGGCGGGACGGCTCGTTGGCGGCGATCAAGGTGTCCTTCCCGCACCCCGGCAACGTCGATCAGCCCGATGCCTTCGCTGCCTGGAACGGCCGCGGTGCGGTCCGCCTGCACGAGCGTGACGACGCCCGGTTCGCGATGCTGCTGGAACGGGCCGGGCCCGGTTCGCTCGCCGACGTCGCGGATAACGACAAGGCCGTTACTGTGCTGGGCGAACTGTCCCGGCGGCTGGCCGTCCCCGCGCCGCCCGGGCTGCCGCGGATTCGGGACGAGATCGCCGGTTGGGAGTCCGAGATCCGGGCGGCTGAGTCGCTGCCCCGGCGCGTGGTGGACGCCGCCCTCGCGACGCTTCGCGAACTCGATCATCCTGACACCGTGGTGCACGGCGATCTGCACGACGCCAACGTGTTGTCCTCGGACCGTGAACCCTGGCTGGCCATCGATCCCAAGGGACTGGCCGGCGATCCGGCCTACGACGCCTTCACCGTGATCCACAGTCCCCGCCTGTTGCTCACCGCCGGCCATCTGCGCGCGTTGGACATCTTCTGCGAGGCGGCGGAAATCGATCGCGAACGGGCGCGGCGCTGGGCTGTGGTCCGCACCGCCCGTGCCGTGCTCTGGGGTCACCAGCACGGTCCGAAATGGCTGGTCGAAGCCGGTGAGCGTCTCATGGGGACGCTGCTCGACTGAGCGCGCGGCGCGCACCCTACTACTCGTGAGCAGTTCTCGCGCGACTTGCACGAAGCCTCTTGCCATTGTTGGTCTAGACCTCGGATACTCGCTGGGACCGCCGCCACGGATCAATTCATGAGGGAGCATCGGAACGTGATCTGAGAGGTGATCGACTGTGACGCCTACCCTGCGGCGCTCACTGGCCGTCCTGTTCGCTGCGGTTGTTGCGCTATCGGGCAACGCTTCCGTGGCCGCGCAACCATTAGCCGCGTCCTTCACCGACGACTTCGACGGGCCCGCGGGCGCCGGCGTCGACACCGGCAAGTGGCACTTCGAGACCGGCGACAACGTCAACAACCACGAACGCGAGTGGTACACGTCCGGCACCGACAACGCCGCGCTGGACGGCCAGGGCCATCTCGTCATCACCGCCAAAAAGGAAAATCCGGGCAACTACCAGTGCTGGTACGGGGCGTGTGAGTACACCTCGGCCCGGTTGTCCACGGCGGGGCAGTTCACCCAGGCCTACGGGCACGTCGAGGCCCGCATGAAGATCCCACGTGGCCAGGGCATGTGGCCCGCGTTCTGGATGCTTGGCGACAACATCGGCGACCCGAACGTGGGTTGGCCGCAGTGCGGTGAGATAGACATCATGGAGAACGTCGGCAACGAGCCCAACACCGTGCACGGCACCATTCACGGCCCCGGCTACTCCGGCTCCGCCGGTGTCGGCGCGGCCTACAGCGGCCCGGTGTTCGCCGACGACTTCCACACCTACGCGATCGACTGGTCGCCCAACCAGATCCAGTGGTCGGTCGACGGCAACGTCTACGAGACCCGCACTCCCGCCGACATCAACGGCAACCAGTGGGTGTTCGACCACCCCTTCTACCTCATTCTCAACCTGGCCGTCGGCGGCTACTGGCCCGGCGACCCGGACGGCAGCACGTCCTTTCCGCAGCAGTTGGTCGTCGACTACGTGCACGTGACGACGGGCTGACTCCCGCGGCCGGCTTGCTCGTCTTACCCGGCTCCGCGATCCCTGGCCAGCTTCGCGATCCCTGCTCGGCTCCGTTCCTGGTGCCGGATTCCGCCGCCCTATAGCAGGCTCCGCCGCCTCCTGCGCGGCGGCGGAGCATGCCCTGCCTGATCCCCTGCCCACCTGGAGAACTCCATGCCCCGCAAGCGATCCCTGCTCACCGGCGCGCTGGCTCTCGGGCTGGTCGGCCTCGCCGCGCCGGCCGCCCACGCCGCGCCACACACCCTGCCCGCGCACTTCGCCGCGCCGTACCTGGAGCTGTCCGACTCCAGCGTCGGCCTCATGGCCGAGGACATGCAGGCCAGCGGCGTCAGCCATTACACACTGGCGTTCCTGATACCGCAGAACGGCTGCACCCCGCAGTGGGAGGCCGGCGGCACGCCGGTCGGCGCGTACGCCTCGGAGATCAAGGACCTCCAGTCCAAGGGCGGCGACGTGATCATCTCCTTCGGCGGCGCCCAGGGCGGCGAGCTGGCCCAGACCTGCACCTCCGTCGAGGACCTGACCGCTGCCTACGCCAATGTCGTCAAGACCTACGGCGTCAACCGGCTGGACTTCGACATCGAGGGCGACGTGCTCGGCGACTCCGCCGCCAACGAGCGTCGCAACCAGGCGCTGGCCGCCCTGCAACAGCAGAACCCTGACGTACAGGTGGATTACACGCTGGCCGTCGCCCCCGACGGCTTGCCGGGCCAGGAGATGGGCGTGTTGCAGGACGCCAAAGCCAAGGGTGTCAACGTTTCCGCTGTTGACATCATGGCCATGGACTTCGGCGACGGCGAGAACGCCCTGAACGACGCGTTGTCGGCGGCGAAAGCCACCAGTGGCCAACTTGCCGGCCTGTACGGGATTTCCGCCGCCGAGGCGTACGGGCGGCTCGGCATCACGCCCATCGCCGGCAAGAACGACGACAACGAGACCTTCAGCCAGGACGACGCCTCGAAGCTGGCCGACTTCGCTTCGTCCAACGGCGTCCAGCTGCTGGCCTTCTGGGAGGTCGCCAGCTACGACAAGGCCACCGGCTACGCCTACTCGAAGATCTTCAACCAGATCGGTGGTGGCGCCTCGTGAAGCGCATGATCCCTGTCCTCGCGGCTTTCGGGCTGGTTTTCGCCGCTGTGCCCGCACATGCCGTGACGGCCGACCAGTTCGCTCCGTACGTCGACATGACCAACCCCGGCATGCTCGACACTGCCGTCAGCCAGCACGGCGTCAAGGCGTTCACCGCCGCGTTCGTCATCGGCTCCGGCTGCGACCAGATCTGGGGCGACACCCTGCCCGTCGGCAACAATCCCGGCACCGACGCCGCCATCAGCAAGGCCAAGGCCGCCGGTGCGTCCGTGATCATCTCCTCCGGCGGCGCCGCCGGCGAGCCGCTGGCCTGGACCTGCACCGACCAAGGGAAGATCGACGATGGCTACCAGAAGATCATCAGTTCTTATGGCGTGACGTCCCTCGACTTCGACATCGAGGGTGCCGCCATCGCCGACACCGCCGCCGCCGGCCGGCAGATGACCGCCATCTCGCATCTCAGGGCCGGCAACCCCGGGCTCACCTTCTCGCTCACCCTGCCCGTGCTGCCCAGCGGTCTCACCGGCGACGGCGTCAACCTGATCAAGGCCGCGCACGACGCCGGCGTCAAGGTCGACAACGTCAACCTCATGACAATGGACTACTACGCCGGCGACCAGGACATGGGCCAGGCCGCCATCCAGGCCACCCAGCACACCTTGGCGCAGCTGCAGTCCGTGGACTCCGGCTACGGTTACGGCAATGTCGGCATCACGCCCATGATCGGCACCAACGACGACAACTCCACGTTCTCATTGGACAACGCCCGCACGGTCAAGTCATGGGCTGACTCCAACGGCATCGGCCGGCTGGCCTTCTGGTCGATCAACCGCGACCAGTCCTGCTCGGCCTTCTCACCCCAGGCCTCGCCCACGTGCAGCGGCGTCAGCCAGAGCCCCTTGGCCTTCGCCGACGCCTTCAAGTAGGCGCTGTTCAGCGCAGGTGGGGAGCCGGGTGGTGATATCCCGCCCGGCTGCCCACCTGCTCAATTCGATCAAGAACCAGCCGGTCAGCCCTGGGCGCTATGCTGGATTCGGGGGCTGCTCATTCGGATCATGTTCCATGACAGCGCCGGCAACTCGGCGGTCAACTCACCGTCCACAACCGACGCGCCGTCGACCCGCCGCGGCAGCACACGATCCGGCTCGGCCACGGTGTTGGTCAACGACCGGTCTTCGGACGCCAACACCACGTGCTCCACCACCGACAGCCCGGGCAGCGCACGCACGTTCGCGGTCAACGCCAGCGAATCCTCGACAGACCGGTTCACGGCGAAGAGCACCACCTCGTCACCGTCCTGAGTGGCCACGGCCTCCAGCAACGGCACGTCACCGAACCGGGCGGTGTCGTAACGCGGCGAATCGGGCTCGACGCGCAGCACCCGACCACGTGCATGGCGCGCGGTATGGGCGAACGGGAAGAAGATGGTCTGCCGGCACGAACCGCCCTCGGGCTCGGTGAGAATCGGCGCGATCACGTTGGCCAGCTGCGCCTGGCACGCCACACCGACCCGGTCGGCGTGCCGGAGCAGGGTGATCAGCAGCGAGCCGACCACCACGGCGTCGGCCACGTGGTAGTTGTCCTCGATCAGTCGTGGCACCCGCTCCGCGACCAGGTTCCGCTCGCCGACGAAACGCTGCATGTACCAGACGTTCCACTCGTCGAACGACAGCCGGATCTGCTTGCGGTTGCGCAGTTTCGCGCCCACGTGGTCGCAGGTCGCCACCACGGCGTCGATGAACCGGTCCATGTCCACCGCGCTGGCCAGGAAACTGCCGAGGTCGCCGTCGTGCTCCTCGTAGTAGGCGTGCAGCGACACGTAGTCGACGTTGTCGTACGTGTGCTCCAGCACGGTCGCCTCCCACGACCCGAACGTCGGCATGCCGCTGTTCGAACTCCCGCACGCCACCAGCTCGATGCTCGGGTCCACCATGCGCATGGCCTTCGCGGTCTCGTTGGCCAGCCGACCGTACTCGTCCGCCGTCTTGTGCCCCATCTGCCACGGGCCGTCCAGCTCGTTTCCGAGACACCACAGCGAGATCCCGTGCGGCTCCGGGTTGCCGTGCTTGGCCCGCAGATCGGAAAGCGCGGTGCCGCCGGGAAAGTTGCAGTACTCGACCAGGTCGGCCGCCTCCCGCACACCGCGCGTCCCCAGGTTCACGGCCATCATCGGCGTCACGCCGGTCTTGCGTGACCACGCCATGAACTCGTTCAGCCCGAACTCGTTCGTCTCGATCTGGCGCCACGCCAGGTCGAACCGGCTCGGGCGCTCGCCACGCGGCCCGACCCCGTCCTCCCAGCGGTAGCCGGAGACGAAGTTCCCGCCGGGATAGCGGACCACCGTCACACCCAGCTCCCGCACCAGGTCCAGCACATCGGTCCGGAAGCCGTCCTCGTCGGCGGCCGGATGCCCCGGCTCGTAGATGCCGGTGTACACGCAGCGGCCCATGTGTTCCACGAACGAGCCGAACAGCCGCGGGTCCACCTCGCCGACGGTGAAGCCGGGGTCGAGCGTCAGTCTTGCCTGTCGCACCGTGTCGTCATCCTTTGATCGCGGTCACCGGTCGCCGCCGGCAGGAACGGGACCACCAACGGCGGCCCGCCCGGCAGAGCGGCGGCCAGCGCCTGGGCGTACCGGACTCGGAGGAACGCCGTCATGCGGCTGCCGTCGCCGCCGCTGACCGGCTTCCACTGGCTCAGGCCGGGCCTCCTCGGTTTTCAACGTTGTAAACCGACGCCCGCGAGGGTAGCCGTACAGTCGGCACCAGGGAAGACGACCTCGGCAGGAGGAGGGGGCGAGTGGGCGCCAGCCTGAAGGACGTGGCCAAGCTGGCCGGGGTCTCGGTCAAGACCGTCTCCAACGTGGTCAACGACTACCGGCACGTCAGCGAGGGCACCCGCAGCCGCGTCCGCGAGGCCATCGACCAGCTCGGCTACCGGCCCAACCTCACCGCCCGGCACCTGCGCTACGGCCGCTCCGGCATCATCGGGCTGGCCCTGCCCGAGCTCGGCATCCCGTACTTCGCCGAGCTGGCCGAGGAGGTCATCGCCGCCGCCGAGCGGCAGTCCTGGTCGGTGCTCATCGACCAGACCGACGGCCGCGGCGACCGTGAACGCCTCACCTCCTCCGGGGCCCGGTCCCGGACCATCGACGGCCTGATCATCAGCCCGCTCGCCCTGGACGCCGACTTCCTCACCGCCATGCGGGCCGAGCTGCCACTGGTGCTGCTGGGCGAGCAGGTCGGGCCCGGCGTCGCCGACCTGGTCGCGATCGACAACGTGACCGCTGCCCGCGAGGCCACCGAGCACCTGCTCGGCCTCGGCCGCCGGCGTGTCGCCGCCATCGGTGACCAGCGTGTGTCCGCCGCCGGCACCGCCAACGTGCGCCTCCAGGGCTACCGCGACGCGCTGGCCGCGGCCGGCATCGCCTACGACCCCGACCTGGTGGTGCCGGCCGAGTCGTACCACCGACCCGACGGCGCCGCCGCCATGCGCCTGCTGCTGTCGCTGGCCGACCCGCCGGACGCCGTGTTCTGCTTCAACGACCTGCTGGCTCTGGGCGCACTGCGCACCCTGCTGGCCGCCGGCCTGCGGGTGCCGGCGGACGTCGCCATCGTCGGCGTCGACGACATCGAGGACGGCCGGTTCAGCACTCCCACGCTGACCACCGTCGCCCCGGACAAGACCCAGATCGCTGAGGCGGCCGTGGCCATGCTGCTGGAACGCGTCAACGGTCTCGACACCCCGCCCCGCGAGGTCACCGCCCGTCACACGCTCCAGGTCCGCGAGAGCACCAACACCGACGCCGCACCGTTCGGGACCGGCCGGACATAGGCCGCCCCGCACGCTGCCCGGTGTGACGAGCCGGCCGCCCACATGGCGGGACAGCGCCGGCCACCCTGGCTAGGGTGATCACCGTGCTTCGCGCGCTGCTCGCCCTGACGCTGGGCGCCGCCCTCGCCGGCTGCTCGGCGGGCTCGACCGCGTACTCGTCGCCCAGCGCCGACTCGATCACCATCGGCGCCAGCGCCGCACCCGCGAACCTCGACTTCACCCACACCGACGGCGCCGCGATCCCGCAGGCCCTGCTGGACAACGTCTACCAGGGCCTGGTCCGCCTCGACGCCAACGGCGCGATCGTGCCGCAGCTGGCGACCTCCTGGACCGTCAGCCCCGACCGCCGCACCTACGACTTCCAGCTCCGCCCGGGCGTGACCTTCACCGACGGTGAGCCCTTCACCGCCGACACGGTCAAATTCAGCATCGACCGCGTCCACACGGACTGGACCATCTCGCTGAAAGCGCAGATGGACGTGGTCGACCACGTCGAGGTCGTCGACCCGGCGCATGCCCGCGTGGTCCTGAAGCAGCCCAGCAACGGCTGGCTGTTCTCCATGACCGGCCGCGTCGGCGCGATGTTCGCGCCGGGCGGCGTGCGGCAGCTGGCCACCACCCCGATCGGCACCGGCCCGTACCAGCTGGACCGCTTCAACCGCGGTGATTCCCTTGTGCTGACGGCGAATCCGGGCTACTGGGGCCCGAAACCGGCCTACCACCGGGTCGTCCTGAAGTACTTCCAGGACCCGACCGCTCTGAACAACGCCCTGCTGAGCAACGGCATCGACGTGATCAGCTCCGTGCAGGCGCCCGACTCCCTGGCCCAGTTCGCCAGCGACGAGCGGTTCACCACGATCCAGGGCACGACCACCGCCGAGGTGGTGCTGTCCTTCAACAACGCCGTGGTGCCGCTGAACGACAAGCGTGTCCGCCAGGCCCTCACCTACGGCATCGACCGCAGGGCACTGCTGGACACCGCATGGGCGGGCAAGGGCCTGCTGATCGGCAGCATGGTCCCGCCCTCGGACCCCTGGTACGAGGATCTGTCCACCGTCTATCCGTACGACCCGGCTAAGGCACGGCAGTTGCTGGCCGACGCCGGCCACCAGCACCTCACGCTACGGCTTCGTATACCCAACCTCCCTTACGCCGTGGACTCGGCCCAGGTGATCCGCTCCCAGCTCGCCGCGATCGGCGTCACGGTCAACATCGAGGAGCTGGACTTCCCCGCGGTATGGCTGAAACAGGTGTTCACCGGCCA
>DATJJB010000212.1:0-8079 GCA_035492655.1 Kutzneria sp.
GCACCACGAGGAACCGACCCCGCCGCCCGCGACGAGCTCGTGGGGCGGCACCGACGTCTACGCGCTGTCCTCGCTCCCGGTCGGCGAGCCGAGCCTGCTCACCGATCCGGCCTACCCCGAGCGCCGCCAGTTCTGCGGCCACTGCCACCAGCCGGTCGGCCGCGCCATCGGCGACCAGCCGCCGATGGTCACCGGCTTCTGCCCGCACTGCGGCACCCCGTTCTCCTTCGTGCCCAAGCTCGAACCCGGCGCGGTCGTCGGCGACCGCTACGAGGTCATCGGCTGGCTGGCGCTGGGCGGGCTCGGCTGGCTCTACCTGGCCCGCGACCTGGATCTGCCCGACCTGCGGGTGGTGCTCAAGGGCGTGATCAACCCGAACGACGTGACCGGCCGGCAGCTGGCCCGGCGCGAACGCGACGTGCTGACCCGGCTGGACCACCCCAACATCGTCCGGATCATCACCTACGTCGACGAGTACATCGTCATGGAGTACGTGGCCGGCCGGACGCTGCAGGAGATGCTGGACGCGGATGAGCCGCTGCGGCTGGAGGACGTCACCGCCTACGGCCACCACATCCTGTCGGCGTTGCAGTACCTGCATGATCTCGGCCAGCTCTACTGCGACCTCAAGCCGGACAACGCCATGCACACCGGCACCCGGCTCAAGGTCATCGATCTCGGCGCGACCCGGGCCATCGACGACCGCGGCGGCGCGATGGTCGGCAACGCCAACTTCCGGGTGTCCGACGCGGAGATCGCCGAGCACGGCCTGACCGTGCGATCCGACGTGCACACCGTCGGCAGGACGTTGGAGATGCTGCTCAACCACGCCATCAAGCACGAGCAGGACATGGACCGCGTCCGGTTCGCCATCGACTCCATGACGCGGCTGATCACCCGGGCCGTCGCGCCGTTCGAGCAGCGGTTCGCCACCGCCGCGGAGATGTCCGAGCAGCTCGACGGCGTGCATCGGGAGCTGTTGTCGTTGCGGCAGCACAAGCCGCACCGGATGGAGGCGACGCGGTTCGCCAACACCCACGAGCTGCTGGACACCGGGCTCGGCGCGGTGCCGGGCCTGGACCGCTGGACCCAGCGGGAGAAGCCGGACGGCACCATCGAGGACGGCCTGCCGCCCGCGCCGGTGGCGGCGGCGCGGCTGCCGGTGCCGCAGCCGGCGGAGTCCGATCCGGTGATGAAGTTCCTGACCACGAGGTCGGTCGCCGCGCCACGGCAGCTGCTGCGGGAGTACGAGCAGTTCCCGGCCCGGTCGGTCGAGCTGGACCTGGCCGCCGCCCGCGCCCACATCGAGCTCGGCGAGACCGACGAGGCCGGTGAGCGCATCGACCGGGCCGCCGCGATGCTGCGCGAGTGGGCCGAGCACGACTGGCGGATCTCCTGGCACCACGGCCTGCTGGCACTGGCCTCGAACAACGTGGCGGCCGCGCTGACCGCCTTCCGCAAGGTCTACGACGACGTGCCCGGCGAGCTGGCGCCGAAGCTGGCCATCGGGTTCTGCCTTGAGCGGCAAGGACAACTGGCCGAGGCCAGGCGGCACTACCGGGTGGTCTGGTGGCGTGACGACGAGCAGGCCAGCGCCCTGTTCGGGCTGGCCCGCATCGCCCTGCGGCAGCGCGACCGGGCCGGCGCGGTCGCGGCGTTGGACGAGCTGCCCCGACTGTCCCGGCACTACGACGCGGCGCAGGTCGCGGCCGTGCGTGTACTCCTGGCCCGGATCGACGGCGAACTGCCGTCGGTGGCGGACATCGACGCCGCCGCCGACCGCCTGCCGCAGCTCTATCTCGACGGCGGTGAGGAGAACGGCGAGACCCGGGTCCGGCTGACCACCACGTTGTACGAGGTCGCGCTGGCCCGGCTGGGCCGGACCGGGAGCTGGCCGGGCGGGGCGCTGCTGGGGCAGCCGGTGACCGACGACGGCCTGCGCGACCGGCAGGAGGCGGCGCTGCGGGTGCTGGCCGATCACGCCGACACCGCCCGCAGCCACGTGCTGATCGATGCGGCGAACACCGTACGGCGACGGACGAGGACGTGACGGTGAGCGAATTCTTCCTTGAGCTGAGCCAGAACAAGTATCTGTCCACATCGGACAACCACATGTACGCGGCGCTCGCGGTCCGGGCCGACGGGGTCGACGGCGCGACCGTGCGGCCGGCGGCCGAGGTGCTGGTGGTGGACTGCTCCAGCTCCATGGACTGGCCGCCGACCAAGATCGCCAACGCCCGGCGGGCCGCCGCCGCTGCGGTCGACGCGCTGCCCGACGGCACGTGGTTCGCCCTGGTGGAAGGCACTGGCCGGGCCACCATGCGGTTCCCCGACACCCCTCGGCTCGTCCAGGCCGACGAGCACACCCGCCGGCATGCGCAGGCCGCCGCCCGGCACCTGATCGCCCAGGGCGCCACGGCCATGAGCACCTGGCTGACGGCGGCCCGCACCCTGCTCGACCAGCATCCCGACGCCGTCCGGCACGCGCTGCTGCTGACCGACGGCCGTAACGAGAGCGAGTCGGCCGAGCGCCTGCACACCGTCCTCGACGCCTGCGAGGGCCAGTTCACCTGTGACGCCAGGGGAATCGGCGACGACTGGGAGCCGGCCGAGCTGGAGCGCATCGCCGGCGTGCTGCGCGGCACGGCCGACGCCGTGCTGGAGGACCACGACCTGCCCGAGGAGTTCCGCCGGCTGATCCGGCGGGCCACCGACAAGGCCATCCCGGACGTGCGGCTGCGGATCGTGCTGCCGGCCTTCACCCGCGTCGCGGTGATCCGCCAGGTGGTGCCGTCCGAGATCGACCTGACCGACCGGGTGGTGGCGGTCCAGCGTGGCATGGTCGAGGTGTCCACCGGCGCATGGGGCGAGGAGACCCGCGAGTACCACCTGAGCCTGGCCGTCGACCTGGCCGGCCGGCCGCACTACCAGGACCTTCAGCTGGGCCGGGTGGAGCTGGTGCCGCCGGACGACTCCGTGACGGTGCCGGGGCCGATCCCGGTGCTGGGGCACGTCACCGAGGACGACCGGCTGTCCACCCGGATCGACGAGAACGTGCTGCGCCATACCGTGCAGGCCGACCTCGGCCGGCACATCAAGGCCGGTTGGATCCGGTTCGGCGAGGACGACCGCGCGGGTGCGGAGGCCGAGTGGCGTGAGGCGGTGCGGCTGGCCACTCGGCTGGGCAACGAGGAGATCCTGCGCCGCCTCGGTCGATTGGTCGACATCGACGGCGAGCAGGTCACGCTCAAGGAGGGCATCCGGCCGCGGGACGGCTTCTCGGCGGTGCTGAGCCTGGCCAGCTCCACCACGTCGGGCCGGCCGGTGACCCCGGCCGTGACCAACGGCAAGCCGCGGACCTGCCCGAACTGCCCGGCGCTGTCGCCGCCCGGCGCCCGGTTCTGCCAGAACTGCCGCTACGACTTCGAGGCCGCGCCATGACGGATCAGGTCAGCACCACCCGCCGCGACCTGCTGCGGTTACGCCTCGGCCTGCTCGGGCTGACCGTGGTGGTGCTGGCGATGTCGGTGTGGTCGTTCGCCGCCACGCAGTCCGTGCTGGGCACCGTGCGGGACCGGACCGCGCCGGCCGTAATGGACGTTGCCGCGGCGCGGTCGGCGTTGATGCAGGCGGATTCGGCCGCCGTGGGCAGCTTCGTGTACCAGGGCGCGACGCTGGTCGGCCCCGGCGAGGAGTACACGGCCGACCTGGCCGTGGCCGAGCAGGACCTGGCCCGGGCCGCCGGGGACAACGCGGGCGGCTCGACCGGCAGCGGCGAGCTCCAGCTGATCGCCGGCCTGCTCACCACGTACAGCGGCTGGATGAGCCAGGCCGGCACACACTTCCGCGACGGCACGCCCGCGCTCTACCTGACCGACCTCTGGTACGCGGCGCGATCGCTGTACGGCAGTGAGCAGACCCTCGCACATCTCGACGACCTGGCCGATCTGCAACGTCAGGAGCTGGACCAGCAGCTGTCGGGGGGCTGGCTGAACCCGTGGACGGTGCTGGCCTGGGCCGTGCCGTCGGCGGCCCTGTGCTTCCTGCTCTGGTTCACGCAGCACTACCTGTGGCGGAAGTTCGGACGGCGCTTCAACCTCGCCCTGCTCGGCGCGTCCGCGCTGCTGGTGCTGCTGATCGCCGCCACCGCCAGCCAGTTCCTGCTGGCCGGCCGGGCGCAGGCCGCCAGCGCCGCCCTGACCTCATACGTCACCAGCACCAACCAGCAGTCCGAGGCTGTGTCGGCCGACGCCCAACACAGACTGATCCTGTTCGTCCGCACGACATGCAACCCGACCGGTTGCGGCGCAACGCTTCCCGACACGCCGCCGGCCGAGCAGCTGACGCTGCCGCCGACCACCACCACGGCCTCCGCCATCACCGCCGGGTTCGCCGACGCCACCGACCTCAGCTGGCTGCTCGTGCTGATCCCCGTACTGGCGCTGGGCGTCGCCGGGCTGTCGCTGGTCGGCCTGCAACCCCGCATCGACGAATACCGGTACCGGCCATGAAACTGCCCAAGATCCTGCTGGCCGCGGCGTTGATCGCCGGCCTGCTCACCGGCTGCGCGACCCGGGCCACGCTGACCGTGCTGGGCCCGTGGAGCGACGCCGAGGAGCAGTCGTTCCGGGCCGTGTTCGCCGACTTCGAGGCCGAGCACGACGTCACCATCGACTACATCGGCACGCCCGCGGTCAACCAGGTGCTGCAAGCCGACGTCCAAAAAGGACAGCCGCCGGACGTGGCCGTGCTGACCAGTCCCGGCGAGCTCGCCCGCTACGCCAGCGCCGGCGGCCTGCGCAAGATCGCCGGGGTGTCCGAAAGCGAGTACAGCCAGCAGTGGCGGACCCTGCTCCGGCTGGGCACGCCCGACCTGTACGCGGTGCCGGTGAAGGCCGACCTGAAGAGCATCGTCTGGTACAACGCGCACCACGCGCCGAGCCCGATTCCGTCTACGTGGCAGGGGCTGCTGGACTACACCGCCAAGGTGAAACCAGCCTGGTGCCTGGGTATGGAGGCGTACTCCACCTCGGGCTGGCCCGGCACCGACTGGATCGAGGACATCCTGCTGCACCAGGCCGGCCCGGCCACCTACGCGTCCTGGGCCAGCGGCAATCTGCCCTGGAAATCCGATGCCGTGCGGGCGGCGTGGACGACGTGGGGCCAACTGCTGGCGGCGCAAGGGCCGCCCGGCCTGCGCACCGCCGCGCTGCTGACGTACTTCGGCGACGCCGGCAAGCAGATGTTCGCCAAGGATCCGGGCTGCTATCTGGAGCACCAGGGCTCCTTCGCCACCGGCTCGTACCCCAAGGACGCGGCCTACGACTTCTTCCCGTTCCCGACCATCGGCGCGGTGCCGGAGTCTTCGGAGGTCTCGGTGAACCTGGCCGGACAGTTCACCGACAACCCCCTGGCCGCGGACTTCATGGCCTACCTGGCCGGCGCGCGGGCGCAGGCGGTGTGGCCGGCGCGGCAGGACAGCAGCGCCTTCTCGGTGAACCAACAGGTGCTGGCGGCCAGCGTCTACAAAGGACCGGTGCGCACGCGCATCGCGCAGGTGCTGGCCAAGGCCCAACACCTGTGCCTGGACGCCTCCGACGTGATGCCGGCGGCGATGGCCGACGCCTTTTCCCGGGCGGTGCTGGAGTTCCTGGGCGACCCGAACCGGTTGCCGGACATCCTGTCCGGGTTGGACAACGTCCGGACCGGCCTGGCCGGACAAGCCAAGCTGACCGAGCCGTGTGGCTGAAGGGGGCCGACGATGACCGAGCTGATGCGGATTCCGTTGGAGCGTGGGGGAGAGGTGTATGTCGAGGCCGAACCCGTGCCCGGCCTCGAGCGGGCCGGGCGGGTGACCGATCTGGTCGAGGACGCGTCCCAGTCGCTGGAGCAGGCGCTGCGGCGGGTGCGGGACGCCGCGTCGGCCGCGGTCGCACAGTTCGTCGAGATGGCCGAGAAACCCGACGAGGTGGAGCTCAAGTTCGGCCTCAAGCTCGACGCCCAGGCCGGCGCGATCATCGCCCGCACCGGGATGCAGGGTCACTTCGAGGTGAAACTCAAGTGGCACAACGCCGAAACGCCCTGACCGGCGGTCAGGGCGAAAAGGCTCGGGTTCAGCGCTTCTTGAGGATGTCCACGCCCAGCGCGCCGCGCAGCGCGGCGTTGCGCAGGTACAGACCGGCCCACACGATGATCGCGACGTAGACCGGGGACAGGATGGTGGAGAACAGCGGGAGCTCCAGGCGCAGGTTGGAGCACAGCGCGCCGCCGAGGTACGCGGTCTGCACGATCGCGCCCAGCACGGCGGTCTTCGGGATCACGTACAGCACCAGGCAGCCCAGCTCCAGCACGCCGATCAGCACCGCCTGGTAGGCCGGGAAGCCGGCCTGCTGGAAGGCCTGCGCGACGAAGTCGGGGTTCATCAGGTGCATCGTGGCGTCCATCAGCAGGAACGCCACGGCGAGCGCGCTCAGGCCACGGCCGATCTTGGTGGCGACCGGGGTCTTGGCCTTCGCGGCGGTCTTGGTGTCGGTGGCGGGGGTGGCGATCGAGGTCATCTCGGGCTCCTTCGAGGGGATCTGGTGTGCTCTCACCCCTGCGTCGGACGGGACCCACCCCGGATCGACATGCCGGCCACAAGTTTTTCAGGAGATTTTTCCCAACGTCGCCAGCAGGCCCGCCTTGATCTCCGGCCGACCGGCCGCGACCAGCAGGAACGTCGCCTCACGGACCAGCCGCTGGGCGTGGTTGCCGGCCAGGATGCCGCGGCTGCCGGTCGCCGCCACCAGCGCGCCGGCCGATCGGTAGGCCAGGTCGATGGCCGCCACCCGGGCCGCCGGCATCGAGTCCTGGTCGATCAGGCCGCCGTCCAGCCGGTCCCGCACGTCGCCGATCTCCTTGCGCAGCCGGTCGGCGATCCCGCCCTGGCCGGCCTCCTCGATCAACCGGGCCGCCCGGTCGGCGACGCCCAGCGGGGCGCAGCCGTTGAGCCGGGACGCGAAGGCCGCGTTGCCGGCCACGAACTCCTCGTACGACACCGTCGAGTAGATCCGCTCGTCCGGCACGAAGAAGCCGTCGAAACCCAGGTGCACGGTCGCCGTGCCCTGGGCCGCCACCAGGGTCAGCGGCTGCGAGGTCAGGCCGTCGGTCTCGACCGCGTCCACCACGCCGCTGACGATCGTGTCGCCGTCCCGGCCGGCCACCTGGACCAGGTCGATGATCCCCCAGCCGCTGACGAACGGCGCCTCGCCGTCGTAGACGTAACCGCCGTCCACCCGTCTGGCCCGCACCTTCGGCACCGGCGGGATCACCGCCGCGTACGCCACGCCGCCCTTCAGCCGCCCCGCCGCCAGGTCGGCCAGATACCGCTCGCGCAGCGGCTCGCTCGTCGAGGCGTAGATGCCACGGGCCAGGCCCAGGTGCTGGATCCAGGTGAACATCGTCGTCAGGCAGCCGCCCGCCGTCGCCTCCAGGATCGCCACGATCTCCGGCAGGCCCAGCGCCTCGTCCACGGAGATCCCGTAGAAGCCCTCCGCCGCCAGCCGCTCGAAGTGACTCCTCGGCACCACGCCCGTCCGGTCGACCTCGGCCGCCGCCGGGAACAACACCTCGTCCGCGATGGCCCGCGCGCGGGCGACCAGATCAGTCATGTCCGTCAACTTAGGTCGGTCGGGGTCCGCGCGCACCGGAACAGCGACATCGTGTGTCGGGTCCCGCTGGCGTGATCACATGGGGCTCTCCGCGGCAGAACTGTTCGATGTGCTGGGCAAGGACTACGAAACGGCGTTCGAGGGCTGCACCGCGCAGCGCGAGGAGATCGAGTGGCTGCTCGACGTCGGCTCCGGCACCGGCCGACCCGCCGCCGAGCTGCTGGCCGCCGCCGGGCACGAGGTCACCGGCGTCGACGTCTCGCCGCGGATGGTGGAGATCGCCAGGGCACAGGTGCCCGGCACCCGGTTCGAGCTGGCCGACGTCGGCCTCGGCTACCTCAGCCTCGGGCAGCCGCTGACCACCCTGTCCGGCGGCGAGCAACAGCGGCTCAAGCTGGCCACCCACATGGAGGCCGGCCCCGAGCAGGAC
>DATJJB010000213.1:0-21843 GCA_035492655.1 Kutzneria sp.
GTCAGCAGCAAAGTGCTGACCAGCACCCGTTTCCGGCCGACCACGTCGCCGAGGCGGCCGAAGATCAGGCCGCCGACCGGGCGGGCCACGTAGCCGACGGCGTAGGTGGAGAAGGCCAGCATGGTCGCGGTCAGCGGGTCCCCGCCGGGGAAGAACAGGGTGCCGAAGATGGTGGCCGCGGCGACCGAGTACGCCGCGAAGTCGTACCACTCCAAGGAGGTCCCGGACAGGCTCGCGGCGAAGGCCCGCCACAGGGCCTTGCGGTCAACAGCGATGTCAGCCATGTGGCATATTCTATGTATACACGTTGCATGCGCAAGGGAGCGGCCATGGGTGAGCTGACGTTCGAGCTGGTCAACGGCCAGAAAGTTACCGTGGGAGTGCGGTCCGCGCTGAACGGCGGCTACGCCGGCCGCAGCCAGCAGGACGTCGCCGCGCACGTCGCCGAGCTGGCTTCGTTGGGCGTGCCGGCGCCGACCACCACCCCGTGCCTCTACCCCGTCGCGCCGTATCTGGTCAGCCAGACCGACGACGTGCCGGCGCAGCACGGGCACACCTCGGGCGAGGCCGAGTGGGCCATGATCGTCACCGATGACGATGTGCTGCTGACCGTCGCCTGTGACCACACCGACCGGGATCTCGAGGTGCACGGCGTCGCGTGGAGCAAGCAGGCCGCGCCGGACATCGTTGGGCGGCAGGCGTGGCGGCTGTCCGAGGTCGCCGACCGCATCGACTCCCTGACGCTCACGGCCTGGGTCCGCGACGGGGAGAGCTGGGTCGAGATCCAGCGCGGCACCCTCGCCGAGCTCCTCACCCCGCAGTACTGGCTCGACGCCCTACGCGCCCGCGATCTGCTCGCGCCCGGCACCGTTCTGCTGTCCGGCACCATTCCCATGCACCCCGGCGTCGACCAGTTCGCCGCCGCCTGGCGGGTCGAGCTCGGCGATCCGGCCACCGGCAACGTGATCCGCTGCCAGTACGCCGTGCGGCGGCTGCCGGAGCCGGTCGCGTAGCGCGTCCATTCGGGCAGTCGGAGTACCGCGGCACCCGGCGGGTGGATCATCATCGTGTCGACCACACGACACGGGAGCCGAGATGGATCTCAAGCGCTTCTTCTTCCGGCAGGCGCGCAAGGCCGAGGTCGGCGTCTTCCACGCCGTGGAGACCAAGGTGAAGGCGGCCAGCACCACCGCGCTGGTCACCAGCTTCGTGATGGACCTGGTGGCCAGGTACGTCTTCCCCAACGGCGTGCCCGGCTGGGCCACCGCGGTGATCAGCGGCGCCGTCGTCGGCGGCCTCACCTTCATCGCCGGCTGGCTGGCCAAGCACACCCCGCGCGAGCCGGCGGAAACCCCGGCCGGCTAGGCGGTCGTGAGCCTCCTGGTCTCGGCGGTCAGCACCGCCGACAGCCAGGACGGCGGCAGCGGCTCGGGGCCGCCGGTCTCCAGCCACAGGCCAACCTGCCAGCGCAGCAGCCGCGTCACGGTCAGCGCCGCCGACCGCACCGCGCTCGGGGCGGTCGCCGGATGCAGCCCGGACAGCTCCCGCAGGCCGTCGAAGTTGGCCGGGACCTGGTCGAAGTCACGGATCCAGCGCTTGGTCAGCTCGTCGCGACGGGCCAGCGTCTCCCGGAAGCTGTCCAGCGGCGAGAAGACCTGCCCGTCCCACCAGGCGCCGAGATCGAGGCCGGCGGCGGTGGTCAGCAGGGTGAGAAACGTCGGCACGTCCTCGGGATCACGGGCGGTGATGGCCCGATTCTCCAGCAGCACGAGTGCGCGGCGGGCGACCGCCGGGTCACCGAGCAGGTCGGCCGACGAACAGGCCCACGCCCCGGTCGGCGCGCCGTTCGGGCCGACATGCCAGATCTCGGTCTCCCCCGGCCCGAGCGCGACCACAGCACTGCCCGGCGCGCTCAGCTCGACGGGTTCCGCGCTGGCCCCCACTGTCACATGCGCGTCATACTTGCCTCCCAGAGGCACATCCGGACCGCATGTGACACCGGAGGTAAGAGCTCGTCGGGGGTTGTCGTCGAGCACTTCGGTCATGGTTGCCTCTCCGATGGTCAAGATTGCTCAACCATCGCTGGGTGACACAGAGCGTTACATTGGGCACCGCGCTCACCCGGTGGTGTTGCTCCAACCGCTAACCTCTGTCCGCGCAAGTTGACGGAGGAGCGTGCTGTGAGGCCGTTAGGGACGTCCGACCCGGTTGCCGTGGGCCAGTACCGAAGCATCGCCCTGCTCGGGCGGGGCAGAACCGGTCGCGTGCTGCTGGGCGTCGCGCCGGACGGACGGCTGGTGGCGCTGCGGCTGCTCCATCCGGCGTTGGTGCGGGACGAGGGCTTCCGGCGCGAGGTGCTGACGGCGCGTGAGGTCAAGGTCCAGCACACTGCCCCGATCGTGGACGGCGACCTGGACGCCCCGGTGCCGTGGCTCGCGACACCGTTCGTTGTCGGGCCGTCGCTGCGCCAGGTCGGCAAGCTGCCGGCGGACTCCATGCTGGGGCTGGCCGCGGGCCTGGCCGCCGGGCTGGCCGCGATCCACGACGCCGGCCTGCTGCACCGCAACCTCAACCCGTCGAACGTGCTGTTGGCCGAGGACGGGCCGGTGGTGCTCGACTTCGGCATCACACACGGCCCCGGGCTGGCCGGCTCCCCCGGCTTCCTGGCCCCCGAGCAGGCCACCGGGCAGCCGTCGAGCTGGGCCACCGACGTCTTCGCCTACGGCACCGTGCTGTACACCGCGGCGACCGGCCGCAGCCCGTTCGCGGCGGGGTCGCCGCAGCAGACGCTGGCCAACGTCATGCAGCTGGAGCCCGACCTCGCGCCGGTGCCGGACACGCTGCGCTGGATCGTCGGCCCCTGCCTGGCCAAGAACCCGGCCCAGCGGCCCACTCCGGCCCAGCTGCTGGAGGCCATCGGGCAGCCGGTCGGCCTGTGGCCGCCGGCCGTGTTGGACATGATCGCCCGCCGGCAAGCGGACGTGACCCGCACGGTGGCCGAGCCGCCGGCCCCGGGCACGCCGCCGCCGAGCGTGGAGACACCGGAGACGCGCCGCCGGACGGCCACGATCATCGGCGCCATCATCGTGTTCACGGTTTTCGTCACGGCGATGGCCGGCGTGCTGCTGGCGTTCGGCGGCGGTCCCCACACCGACGCGGCGACCAGCACCCCCACCACCACGACCGTCGCGCCCCTCGTGACGATCACGACGGTGGCGCCCACCACGACGACCACGACCAGCACCACGACCACGACGAGCGCGGCCACCAGCATCCAGGCCGGCGTCTGGTACACGATCACCAACACCGCCACCGGCAAGTGCTTGGACGTCGCCGGCGGCGGCCGCAAGAACGGGACGCCGGTGATCCTGTTCAGCTGTGGCGGCAAGGACAACCAGCAGTGGCAGTTCATCCCCACCGCCAACGGCTTCTTCCGGGTGGCCAGCCGCCGCGCCCCCGCGCTCGGTCTCGATGTCGACGGCGGCGCCGGCGCGGTCGCCAACGGCACCCGCGTGCAGCTGTGGACCTACGGCGGCGGGGCCAACCAGCAGTGGAAGGCCGTCGACCAGGGCAACGGCACGTTCGAGCTGGTCGCCCAGCACAGCAACGCCTGCCTCGACGTGACCGACGGCTCCAGCCAGGACGGCACCCGGCTCCAGCAGTGGCAGTGCACCGGCAGTCCCAACCAGCTGTTTTCCGTGACGCCGGCACAATAGGGGCCATGGACGTCGTCGAGTTGCTGCGGACGGGCCGGTTCGCCGAGGTGCACGGGCTACTGGCGCCGCAACTGCGCCCGCTCGTGACGCCGGAGGCGTTGGCGGCCGTGTGGACGGCGGCGCTGGCCGAGCACGGAGCCCTGACCCGGACGGGCACTCCCGTGACCGAGCAGGGCATGACGCGGGTGCCGCTGGAGTTCGAGCACGGGCGGTTGACGCTGGTGCTGACCGAGGGGCCGCATGGTCTGGGCGGACTCCAGCTGGCGCCGGCGAGCGCGGCGGAGCCGATCGAGCCGTGGACGGCACCGTCCTATGTGGACGTTGAGGCGTTCGAGGAGCACGACGTCACGCTGGACGGGGTGGCGGGCACCCTCAGCCTGCCTTCGGTGGCCGGCCCGATGCCGGCGGTGGTGCTGCTCAGCGGCTCCGGGGCTCATGACCGTGACGAGACGCTCGGGCGCAACAAGCCGATGAAGGACGTCGCCTGGGGGCTGGCCAGCCGGGGCGTCGCGGTGCTGCGCTTCGACAAGGTGACGTACACGATGAAGTCGGCCGTTCCGGGTTTCACGGTGTACGACGAGTACGCGCCGGCCGCGCTGTCGGCGGTCGCGCTTTTGCGGCAGCGCAACGACATCGGCCCGATCTACCTGCTCGGTCACAGCCTCGGCGGCACCGTCGCACCCCGCATCGCCGCTGCCGCCGAGGACATCGCCGGCCTGATCCTGTTTGCCGGTGCGGCGCAGCCGCTGCACCGGGCGGCGGTGCGACAGCTGCGGCACATCGGGGCGGCCGAGGTCACCATCGAGGCGGTCGCCAAGCAGGCCGACCTGGTGGACAGCCCGTCGCTTTCCGTTGACACGCCACAGATCGAGCTGCCTTTCGGCGTCCCGGCCGCGTACTGGCTCGACCTGCGCTCCTACGACGCACCGGCGACCGCGGCCGCCCTGGACATGCCGATCCTCATCGTCCAGGGCGGCCGCGACTACCAGGTCACGGTGACCGACGACCTGGCGCTGTGGCGGGCGAAACTCGACCGTCCCGATGTGACGGTCCGGGTGTACGAGGCCGACAACCACCTGTTCTTCCCCGGCGCCGGCCGGTCCATGCCCGCCGAGTACGAGCCGGCGCAGCACGTGGACCCGGCGGTGGTGGCCGACATCGCGGACTGGCTCACCGCCTAGCCGCCCCCGCCACACACATTCGAATGTCACATGCGCGTCGTACTTGCCTCCCTGAGGCACCTCCGGACCGCATGTGACGAAGCGGCGGGGCTTGACTCGGCAAGGTGTGAGTGGTTTATTACTCCTATGACACCAGCACGGCCACGAACCCTCTCCACCTCGGAGGAGCGACGGGAGACGGTGCTGCGCACCGCCGTCGAGACCTTCGCGGCCCGTGGCTACTACGGGACCACGACCACCGAGGTCGCGACCCGGGCCGGCATCTCGCAGGCGTACGTCTACCGGCTGTTCCCCAACAAGGAGGCCCTGTTCCTGGCCGTCGTCGCGCACGCGTACGACCTGGTCCGGGACAGCCTCGCCCGCGGCGCCGCCGCCGCGACCAGCACCGCCCCGCTCGACGTCCTGTACGCCATGGGCGACTCGTACGCCCGGCTCATCCAGGACAAGAACCTCATGCTCATCCAGCTCCACGCCCAGGCCGCCGCCGTCGCCGAACCCGCCGTCCGCGACGCCGTCCGCGTCGGCTACGCCCGGGTGGTCGAGTACGTCCGCAGCACCTCCGGAGCCAGCGAACCCGAGGTCCAGCAGTTCTTCGCCACCGGTTTGCTGTGCCACCTCATCGTCGCCATCGACGCCGACCACATCGACGCCCCCTGGGCCCGAGCCCTGTCGGCCGGCATCCGCCACTTCTGACCCACCGCCCGACCGGCTGGTCGGGCGTTCCTTTCGACCAACCAGTGAGTGGTCAACCACTCAATTCACTCGAGGAGATCGACATGTCCATCACCGCCACCGAGATCGTGCTGCCGGGCAAGGTGGAGCCGGAGGGCCTGCAGACGCGGGAGCGCAAGGTGCCGAACCCGGGCAAGGGCCAGGTGCTGGTCCGTATGGAGGCGACCGGGGTGTCGTTCGCGGAGCAGCAGATGCGCCGAGGCAAGTACTACGACCAGCCGGCGTTCCCGTTCGTGCCGGGCTACGACCTGGTCGGCACGGTGGAGGCCGCCGGCCCGGAGGTCGAGCCGCGGCTGGTCGGCCGGCGGGTGGCGGCGCTGACGAAGGTCGGGGCCTGGTCGACGCACATGGTCCTGGACGCGAACACGGTGGTGCCGGTGCCGGACGGGCTCGACGCCGCCGACGCGGAAACCGTGGTGGTGAACGGAATCACGGCCTGGCAGATGCTGCACCGGAGCGCCCGCGTCCGCGAAGGCCAGACGATCCTGGTGTTGGGGGCCAACGGCGGCGTGGGCTCGACGCTGGTGCAGCTGGCCCGGGCGGCGGGCATCCGGGTGATCGGCACGGCGTCGCCGCGTCACCACGAGAAGGTCGCGGCGCTCGGCGCGATCCCGTTGGACTACCGGGCGAAGGACCTGCCGGCGCAGGTCCGCGCCCTCGCACCCAATGGCGTGGATGCGGTGTTCGATCACGTGGGCGGTGCGGGCATCGTGGACTCCTTCCGCCTGCTCGCTCCCGGCGGGGCGCTGGTCTCGTACGGCACGGCGGCCACCCGCGACCAGGAAGGCTCGTCCCGCCTGCCGGTGCTCAAGCTGTTCGGCCGCCTGATGGTGTGGAACGTGCTCCCGAACCGCCGCCGCGCCTCGTTCTTCAACATCTGGACGGGCGTGCGCAACGCCGCGAAGTTCCACGCCCGCCTCCGCCAGGACCTGACCGAGGTCTTCACGCTGTTGGCCGATGGCACGCTCCACCCGCAGGTGGCAGCCCAGATCCCGCTGGCCGAGGCGGCCAAGGCGATGCGCCTGGCCGAATCAGGCACGGTCACCGGCAAGGTGGTCCTGATCCCGTGACGGTCAGCAGGTTCCGTCGGCACCAGGCAGCGGTCCGCCGGTCAGGTACCCCACCACCGCGGCGTCAATGCAGCTGTTCCCCAAGAAAACCCCGTGGTGAAAGGCACCTTCCTGCGTCACCAGCCGCGACCCGGTCAACGCCCGGTGCATCGCCAACTGCCCCGGATACGGCGCGACCGGATCGTCCGACGCCGCGACCAGCAGCACCGGGAGTCCATTATGGACGACGGTCAGCGGCTCGATCGGCCGCACCGGCCAGAAAGCGCACGGTGTGATGTTCCGCGTCACGGATCCGAACACCGGCTCATCGATCCGATGCGCTTGGATGTCACGGAAGTACGTCGCCGGATCACGTGACACGGCCCGGTCGGCGCAGAAGACCGCGGTCCCCGACCGCGCGCCCATCTCGCCACCACCGTGGTAGATCGCGGACAGCTCCGCGGCCAGCCGATCGGTCACCTTGGACGCACCATCCCGCAACTGACGGATCTCGGTCGCGAACTCGGCGTAGTCGTCGGGGGCATCGCTGCGAATCCCGTTGTACAGAAGGTAAGGCAGCACATGGCTGTCCACTGTGTACCCGCCGGCCCGCACCGGCCCCAGCCGACGCACCGTCGCCAGCACCTCGTCGACGGTGTCGCCGACCCCCTGTTCGCCCGCGGCCCATTCGGCGAAATGCCGCAGTGCGGCTTCCAGCGCCGGCCCCTGCGTGGCGAAGAATCCTGCCCCGAACAACGCGGGATCGACCGAGCTGTCCAGCACGACCCGGTCAACACGGGCACCGAACATCTGGAGGTACACCGCACCGAGATAGGTGCCGTACGAGTTGCCGTAGTACGAGATTCGCTGCTCGCCCAAGGCTTGCCGGATGGCGTCCATGTCCCGCGCGACGTTCCGCGTCGAGTCGAACGGCAACTCGTCCCGATGCCCCCGCGCGCACTGCGCCGCCAGCTTGGCCTGGAACGCAACGCTCTCCTCGTAGCTGGCCAAGGTCGGGCCGGCGGACTGCTGGAACGTCACGGTCCGCCACGGGCACAGCACCGGACCGCTCCGCCCCACGAACCGCGGATCGAAGCCGACCAGGTCGTACGCCGCCCCCAGAGCCGGCGCGAAGTCCCCCAGCACGGCCAGTTCCAGCCCGCTGTCGCCGGGGCCACCCGGATTCATCAGCAAGACTCCGCGCCGGTGCGCCGGATCCGTGGCCTTGACCCGGGAAATGGCCACGGACATGGTTCGGCCGTTCGGCTGCCGGTAGTCCATCGGCACGGTGATCTCGGCACACTGCGCGCCCTTGCTGTCGAGTTCGCGGCCGATCGCGTCGTCCGGGCCGAGCGCGCAGCCGTGCCAGCTCACCCCCGGCTGCCCCGTCCCCCCGACCGTCAGCGACGCGACGGCCGCCAGTACCAGTGCCACCCCTGATAACGACATGGTCAGCAGGGTGCCGGCGGCCGCACTCAGCCGGCGTCCGGCCAGAAGACGACCGGCGTCTCAGCCCGAGGAATGACGCCGTGTCGGGGCTTCCCGTGCTACGACGGCCGATCCGTGTCCAGCGGCACGTCGTCGCCGCGCACCAGCCCCAGCTGGACGGTCTGCCGCCCGAACACGGCGTCGACACCCCAGTCGATCAGCGTCCGGGCGCGGTTGCCGGGCATCGCCGCCAGGTGGTAGCCGCGCGTCACCGCCGCCGCCGGCAGGCCGGACAACGGGATGCCCAGCGGGTTGGCCGCCGCGGCCAGGCCGCCGAGATCCACCACGAAGCCCAGGTCATGGTGCTTGTACTGGGCCAGCTGGCCGGTTCCGAGCGACGCCGCGATGTTCTTGCCGGCGAGCTTGCCCTGTCGCATCGCGTGCTGCGCCGTCATCGCCGTCAATTCGCCCGGCCGGGTCAGATCCGGCACCGCCGCACAGTCGCCGCACGCGAAGATCTCCGGATGGCCGGGCACCGCCAGCGTGGCATCGACGACGATCCGGCCGCGTTCCGTGGTCAGCCCGGTGGCATCGGTCAACGGGTCCGGCCGCACGCCGACACACCAGGCCAGCGTGCGGGTCGGCACGAACTCACCGTTGGTCAGCCGCACACCCTCGGCCGTCGCCTCCGCCACCGAGGTTCCCATCAGCACCTCGACGCCGCGACGGCGCAGCACCTTGTCCGCCGCCTTGGACAGCCGCGGATCCAGCTCCGGCAACACCTTCGGCGCGATGTCCAGCAACAACCACCGGATCTTCTGGCCCCGCAACGCCTTGCTGCGACCGGCCACCGCCGCCGTGAACGGCGGACCCTGCGCCGCCACCTCCGTGCCGGTATAACCGGCCCCCACCACGACAAACGTGCACCGGGCCCGGCGTTCCTCAGGGTCGTCCGTCGCGGCTGCCAACTCGATCTGCCGGATCACGTGATCCCGCAGGTACAACGCCTCGCCGATACCCCGGAACCCATGCGCGTGGGCACCGACGCCAGGGATCGGCAGCAGCTTGTTCACGCTCCCGGCCGCCAACAGCAGTCGGTCGTAGTCCAGCACATGCGAGCCACCCTCGGGGTCCGTGTACGTCAGCTCGCGGCGGTCCACCGCCAGCTTGTCCGCCGTGCCCAGCGCCAGCCGGACCTGCGGCAGGGTTCTGGTCAGCGACACCGCCACCCGGCGTGGATCCAGCGACGCCGCCGACACCTGCGGCAACAGCGGCAGGTACAGGAAGTAGTCGGTCTTGTTGACCAGCACCACTTCCGTGTCCGGTGGCGCCGCCCGGACCAGCGCCTTCGCCGCGTTGAACCCGGCGAAACCGCCGCCGACGATCACGATCCGGTTCGGTGTGCCCACAGTCCCTCACCCGACTTCGAGGTCGACAACGCCGCTGGACTACCCGCCGTCGTCGTCGGAAAACCCGGTCCCGCCCAGCATGCGGGCGGGACCACCGGCGGGCAACCCCACGCCGCGGTCAGAACTGCTCGCCGGCCGGCTGCTTGATCGTCACGTTGATGCGGTTGAAGAAGTTCGTGGTGGCGATCATCAGGATGAGCGCCGACAGGCCCTTCTCGTCGTAGTGGTCGGCGGCCTCGTCCCACACCGCGTCCGACACCGGGTCGACCTGGTCAGCCATGCGGGTGACGGCCTCGGTGAGGGCGAGGGCGGCCCGTTCGGCGTCGGTGAACAGGTCGCTCTCCCGCCACGCCGGGACGCGCAGCAGGCGGTCGGGGCTCTCGCCGGCCTGCTGCGCGCTGGTCACGCCGGAGTCGACGCAGTAGCCGCAGCCGTTGATCTGGCTGGCCCGCAGGTGCACCAGGTCGAGCGTGGCCTTGGGCACGCCGCCCTGGTAGATGGCCTTGAACAGACCCTGCACACCGGCGACGGTGTCGGGCAGGACCTTGGCCGGGTTGGTCATTCGCGCTGCCATGATGTCGCTCCTTCGTTTTTTCGCTGTCACCCCACTGACGAGCCGGCGCGCAGGAACGTGACGAGCGTCGATGTGACGGCGGCCACACCGCATGTGTTCCCACGGGCAAACGGATTGATTCGGTCCACCACGGTCGGCCCGTAGCGGACTAGGGAAACGCACTAGAGGAGTGCTCGGAAACCTTCCGCGGCCGGCGGCGCGGCGGAAAGCTCTGTCCTGACGGCGGAAAAGAATTCCGACCGGAAACGCGATAAGAGGAGTCCACGATGAACGCTCTGAACCGTGTCGCCGCTGCTGTCGTCGCGACCGCGGCCGCCGGCGCCCTGCTCGGCGGCACCGCGATGGCGTCGGCCGCGCCCGCCGTCCCGGCCGCGTCGGCCACGGCCGAGGTGTCCGTCTCGGGCACGCTGTCCGCGGTCGTCGGCAAGGTGCTGACCCTGAAGACCAGCGCCGGCGGCGACGTCAAGGTCACGCTGACCGACTCCACGCGCATCGAGGGCAGCCTCGACCTCAGCGCGCTGCTCACGGTGAAGGGCCACCGGGTCGGCGGCTCGCTGGTGGCCGACGTGGTCGTGGTCGGCTGAGGTGTCACCGCGCTGGGGTCAGGGCCCCGACCCCAGCGCGTCCCGCAGCCCGCGCCGGCCGGACACGCCGAGTTTCCGATAGACGCTGGTCAGCGCGAATTCGACGCTGCGCGTGGTGACATACAGTTCGCCGGCGATTTCCTTGTTGGTCCGACCGGCCGCTGCCCGGCGTGCGACGAACGATTCCCGCTCGGTCAGCAGCGCCGGATCGGCCAGCGCGAACCTGCGGCGTCCCCCTGCCTGCCGCAATTCACGCCCGGCCCGCTCCATCAATGTCACCGAGCCGCAGCGCATCGCCATGTCGTGCGCCATCCGCAGCACGGAACGGGCCGCCAATTCGTCGCCGGATTCGCGCAGGCAGTGGCCCCAATCGGCGAGCGCCCGCCCGTACTCCAGCCGCGCCGGCGATTCCCGCAGGGTGTCGACGGCTTCCGAGAGCAGCTCGGCGTCGCCGGTCACCACGCCGGCACCGCGCAGCGCGACGCCGACCGTCGACGCCGAGCCCCAACGCCGCGCGAGGTGCAGCTCGCGCTCCACAAGGGACAGTGCACGACGGCGGTGTCCCAGCTCGGCCAACAACAACGCGGCCGTCGACCGCCAGGGGCAGACCGCCGGGTTGAGCACGCCGCGCTGCTCCAGTCGGCGTCCGCACTCCTCCAGGTCGTGAACGGCGCGAATCTTGTCGCCGTCGGCCGCCCGCAGTCGACCACGCTGGAACAACACGGTGTCGAAGCGCGCCGAGCCCGGAACCTCGCCGTCCAGGCCCTGTGCGCTCAACAGCACCGCCGCGGCCTGCGGTTCGTTGACGTCGATCAGGGCGCCGATCATCGGCGCGAGGGCGGTGACGTGCGGATCATGTTGCAGCAGCGTCAATCTTCGTGCCTCGCGCAGATCTCCCCGCCGCAGCGCCAACTCGCTGCCCAGCCCGAGGGCCAGCCGGGTCAGCGCCGGGCGGGATCGCCCGGAGACCGCGGTCAGGGCGTTCTCGCACAGTCGCTCGGCCTCGTCGAAATCGTCCATCATGGACAGTGTGGTGACGACGTGCTGGAAGGCCCGGCGATCCACCAGGTCGGCCCCGGCGGTCACGGCGAGGTTCCGCCCGGTGGCCCGTTTCAACGCGGCGGCGGCCTGCAGCCGGTCGCCCTCCAGCGCATGGGAGACGGCCGCGATCGCGTGCCAGAACCGTTGCCGCCGTGGGTTCTCCGGCAGGGACGGCATGACGTCCACCACGCCCGCGTGCTCGACGCCGATCGACAGCGGCGCGAGCTCGTCGGCAACGTTGACCAGAGCCCGGGCGGCATCGACCAGCTGCCCGCGTTCGGCCAGCTCATAGGCCAAGGTCGCGCTGTTGCCGGCCCGGGTCAGATGTTCCAGCGCTGCCTCGGGATCGGTGTGCACCTCGGCCTCGCCGAGCCGGGCCAGTGCCGACCAACGGTCCTCATCGGACAGTGGCTCGGCCAGCAACCGCCGCAGACACTCCGCCGCCCGCTCGGGATCGCCGTCGCTCATCGCCGTCGCCGCGTGCTCGCGCAGCAGCCGGCACGTCCACTCATCGCCGATCGGATCGGTCGCCAGCAGCTGGTCCACGACGTCCTCGGCCGCGACGCGGCGTCGATGCAACGCCCGCGCGGCCCGAAGACGCATCTCCGACGGCGTCCCGGCACCCAATGCCGCCGCCACCAGAGGGACGCCGACCGTGCCATAGTCGAGAAGTCCTCGACCAGCTGTCTCACGATCGACGCCGGCCACCGAGGCGACCAGCGACAGGTCGGCGGTGTCGAGTATTTCGACCGCCCGACCGACGGCCACCAACTCGGGTCCCAGCGTCGCGGTGATCGCGGCCACCAGCTCCGGCGACGGCTCACGACACAGGTCGCCGATCGACAGCCCGTCACATCGCAGCAGCTCGGCCACCAGCCAGGGATGCCCTCCGGTCATCCGATGAACCAGGGTGCCCTCGTCCGGAATCAGCGCCTGGACCGCCGCCTCGTCCAGACGGCCCAAGGGAACCCGACGCGCGTCCCGGGCGAAGTCGCCCAGCCGCCCCGGCAACGCCGTCACGATCATCGCCACCGGCAGATCGGCCAATCGGCGTCGGAGATAGTCCAGCAGCCGGCGCGAATCGGCGTCGGCGAGGTCGAGATTGTCCACGGCGATCAGCACCGGCGCCTTGGCGGCCAGGTCCCGCAGCGCACGGAACAACTCCCGCAGCGCCGACTGGAGAGCCTTGGGGTCGTCGTCGCCGGCGATGCGGTCCAGCACGGGGCCGGCGACCGGCTCGAACAGCTGCGTCGCCAGCTCGTACGGGAAATCGCGCTCGACCGCCGAGCCCTGCGCGGCCAGCACGGTGAACCCGAGCTCGGCCGCGAGCTCCGCGCAGGCCCGGAGCAGCGTCGTGCGCCCCAGCCGCGGCCCGGCCTCGACACACACCACGGCCGGCAGCTCGGAAAGCGCTTGCCGACAGACCGCCAGCTCGGCGTCGCGGCCAACGCACGCCTGTCCCACCCGCACCCCAGTTGCTCCCTCCACCGTTTCACAGAGGGGTCGTACGGGAAGTCCTCAGCCCGCAAAAGAGATGGCGAGCGGTCACTGGGCGATTCCGGAGCGTCCTGCGTGTTAGCTTCCGGATCGATCGAGGGAGGGTCATGACCGTCGACGAGTACGGCACCGTGCGGGCCCACGCGCTGCGGCACTGCCTCGCCGCCGGGGCCACCGTCGAAGAGGCTGAGGACTGCGTGCACGAGGCGCTGGTCGAGCTGCTCGAGGTGGACGACCCGACGGCCGTGCGCACCCCCGCGGGCTGGGTCGCGACGGTGTCCCGGCGGCGGCTGATCGACCAGGTCCGGCGGCGCTCCCGGGAGCGTGTCGCCGGTCAGCGCCAACCGACCGCCATCGCCCCGGCCGATCCCGCTGATCTCGTGGCCGATCGCGACCTCGCGCGCTGGCTCGTCGAATCGATGGCCGAGCTGCCGGTCACCACGCAGGAGGTGTGCGCGGCCATCGGCGAGGGCAAGTCGGAGGCCGAGGTCGCGCTGGAGCTCGGGCTCACCGCCCGCGCCGTCGAATCGCACCTCACCCGGGCCCGCCGTCGGCTCCGCAAGCTGCGTATCGCCATCGTCCTGCCCGTCGGCGTCTGCTGCGCCCGCGCCCTGCAACGCTTCGCCGCGCCGCTCACCTGCGCCGCCGTCGCCGCACCGGTCGCCGCCGTGATGCTCATACCGGCGTCCCCCACACCGCGACCGCCGCACGCCGAAGCACCCGTGGCCATGACCACCGCCCGTACCCCGACCTCACCGCGCGCCGCCCTGCCGACAACAACTGTTGTCACGGCCACGACGACACCGACGACCACCACGACGACGGCGGAGCCGCCGGCCGTCCCACCGCCGGTCACGACCACGACGACGCACCTCGTCCAGGACGCCGGCGCCGTCGTGCCGCACGTGAACAGCGTGGTCAAGGACGTCCTGAGCCACCTGCCCACCACCCTGCCGCCGCTGCCCGACCTGCCGCTCAAGCTGCCGCTGGGCAACTGATCTAGGGTGCGGGGATGGTGAACCTACGGGAGCAGATCCTCGCCGAACTGGGTGTCAGGCCGACCGTCGAGCCCAAGGTCGAGATCCGGCAGCGGGTCGACTTCCTCAAGGACTACTTGCGCACCACCCCGGCCAAGGGTTTCGTGCTGGGCATCAGCGGCGGCCAGGACAGCACGCTGACCGGCCGGCTGTGCCAGCTGGCGGCCGAGGAGCTGCGGGCCGAGGGGCACGAGGCGACGTTCGTGGCGGTGCGGCTGCCGTACGGGGTGCAGGCCGACGAGGAGGACGCGCAGATCGCGCTGCGCTTCATCCAGCCGGACCGGTCGATCACCGTGAACGTCAAGCCGAGCGCCGACGCGGTCGGCGAGGAGTCGGCCGAAGGCCTGCGTGAGCTGCTGGGCGACGAGCCGAAGCTGCGGGACTTCGTGCGCGGCAACATCAAGGCCCGTGAGCGCATGGTGATCCAGTACTCCATCGCCGGGCAGCTGAACCTGCTGGTCGTGGGCACGGACCACGCGGCGGAGGCGGTCACCGGGTTCTTCACCAAGTACGGCGACGGCGGGGTCGACGTGACGCCGCTGACCGGGCTGACCAAGCGCCAGGGCGCGGCGCTGCTGCAGGAACTGGGCGCGCCGCCGAGCGTGTGGCAGAAGGTGCCGACCGCCGACCTGGAGGACGAGCGGCCGGCGCTGCCGGACGAGGTGGCGCTGGGCCTGAAGTACGCCGAGATCGACGACTACCTGGAGAACTCGGACGTCGCGCCCGAGGTCGCCGCCCGGGTGGAGTCGGTTTTTGTCGCTACTCGACACAAGCGCGCCGTGCCGGTCACCCCTTTCGACAACTGGTGGCGGCAGAGCTAGACCGCTGCCGCGGCGGCGTGCCAGGGTCGATCACGTGCGCCGACATGAGCATCCCTTCGTGCCCTACCGCCCCGCCCGGCCGTCGACCGACGACGCGCTGCGGCGGGGCGAGGACTTCTACCGCCGGCTGGACGAACGCCGCTCGGTGCGCTGGTTCGCCGCCGATCCCGTGCCGCGGCAGGCGATCGAGCTCGCGGTGCGGGCGGCCAACACCGCGCCGAGCGGGGCTCACTTCCAGCCGTGGACGTTCGTCGCGACCGACGACCCCGCGTTGAAGCACCAGGTGCGGGTGGCGGCCGAGGAGGAAGAGCGCCGCTTCTACCGCGAGCGTGCCGCCCCGGAGTGGCATGCCGCGCTGGCCCGGCTGGAGACCGACGAGCACAAGGAGTTCCTGGAGAGCGCTCCCTGGCTGGTCGTGGCGTTCGCGCAGAAGAGCACGCCGCGGCCGGACGGCTCGCTGCGCAAGAACTACTACGTGAACGAGAGCGTCGGGATCGCCTGCGGGCTGTTCATCGCCGCCCTGCACGAGATGGGCCTCGCCACCCTCACCCACACGCCGAATCCCATGGCGTTCCTGGCCGAACTGTTCGGCCGGCCGGCCACCGAGCGGCCGTACATCCTGTTCCCGGTTGGCTATCCGGCCGCCGACTGCGAGGTGCCCGACCTGCGTCGGAAACCGCTCTCCGAAGCCCTGGTGGTGATCACCCGGAACTCGGAGAGCGCTCTCCGGGATTAGGCCCGCAGCAGGCCGACAATGGCGTCGATCAGCCCGGTCGCGGCGTCGTGCCAGCTCGACCGGGGTGTCGGGCGGTTCTCGGCCAGCGCTCGTTCCCGCTCGGCTGTCATCTGCACGATCAGGTGCCGCGCCATGTCGTCCCGCTCGGCCCGGACCGGGGCCGGCAGCTCGGGCAGGCACCGGTTGATGCCGTCGACCACGGCCGACAGGCTGGGCGAGGCCAGCGCCTCGTCGACCAGCACGCGGTGCAGGTCGGGGTCGGTCATCACCTGGGCCGCGAACCGGGCGTACCAGGTGGGGCTGCCGAGCGCCTCGAGGTGCGTGGTCGACGGGCGGACCAGGCACGCGACCCACACCCGCAGGTCGATGGAGTCGGCGGCCTCCTCGACCATGGCCGCGCGCAGCTTTTCCATCTCGGCCATGTGCTGGTGCACGATGGCCCGCACCAGGTCCGCCTTGGTGCCGAAGTGGTAGCCGACGGCCGTGTTGTTGCCCTGCCCCGCGGCCTCGCTGATCTGCCGGTTGGACACCGTGATCACGCCGGACTCGGCGAACAGCCGCTCCGCCGCCGCCAGGATCGCCTCGCGTGTCGCCTGTGCCCGCACCGATCAGCTCCTCACCATCGCACCGGCGGGGCGCTCAGCCCGCCGACCACCAAGCCTTCCACTCGACGGAGATCTTCCGCCAGCACCGCCGGCTCCGGCAACGCGCCTGACGTGGTTCGAGCGGCAGAACGGAGGGGGCGACCCGGCTGGCCGCCCCCTCCGCTTCACCGCCCTGCCGCTAGCTCGGCCTCAGCGGGATGGCCCAGCGCTGCTGGGGCGTGCCGACGAAGTCCCAGATCTGCATCTTGGTGCCGTTGGCGGTGCTCCCGGACTGGTCGTCGAGCACCCGGCCGGCGTAGGTGTTCACGATGGCGCCGTCCGGCCGTTCCGCCCACTGCTGGCTGGCCGAACCACAGGTCGTGACGCCGACGGCCGTGCCGTTGGCGACGCTGCCGATGTCGATGCAGTGGGACAACGACAGCAGCCGGCCGTCGCCCTGGTCGGTCCACTGCTGACCGGCCCCGCCGAAGCAGTCCCACAGCCACACCGTGGAGTTGGCCGGGTCTCCACCCTCGATGTCGGTGCACTTGCCGCCGACGCCGACGATGGCCCCGGCCCACAGCGTCTGTGCGCTCATCCGCCACTGCTGCAGCGCCGCACCGGCGCAGTCCTGGATGGTGAACGCGCCGCCGTTGGTGTCCGACGCCCCGGTCAGGCAGCGACCGGAGTTGGGGTTGAGCACGCTGCCGTCGGGGCGCTGCACCCACTGCTGGCCGGGGTCACCGGCGCTGCAGTTCCAGAGCACCACGCCGGTGCCGGCGGTGGTGGCCGCGTTGTTGACGGTCAGACACTTGCCGGCCGCGTGCAGCGTGCCGTCGCCGGGCGCGATCCAGCTCTGCGCCTGGTTGTGGTAGCAATCCCACACCTGCACGACGCCCCGTGACGGATCGCCGTTGTCCACGTCCAGGCACTTGCCGCCCGGATCGGTCAGTTCACCGTTCTGGCCGTGCTGGTCGGGCACCCGCCACACCTGGTCGGCGCGACCCGTGCAGTCCTGAAGTTGCAGCACGGCGGCGTTCGCGGTGGAGGCCGGCGTGAGGCACCGGCCGGAGCGCGGGTTGACGATGGTGCCGTTGTCCCTGATCATCCACACCTGGCTGCTGAGCTGAGGGACACACGACCCGAGCACCTCCTGGGTGCCGGCGGCGGTGCCGTTGTCCAACGCGGTCAGGCACTTGGAGGCGTTGGTCAGCGCGCCGTCCGCGGTCTGCGCCCACACCTGGGCGCCGCTGGTGTTGCAGTCCCACAACGAGATCCCGTTGGTGGTGCCGGTGGAGTCCGGGCTGCCGTTGTACAGGTCGAGGCACCGGTTGTTGGCCCCGACGAACTGCCCGACCCTGATCGGCTGGTTGCGCTTGACCCGGATGTCCCGGAAGTGCACGCCGGCCGGGGCGTTGGCCAGGCCGATGTACTGGCCGTACAGCCGACTACCGTCCACACTGTACTGGCTGACCTGGGTGCCGTTGAGCTTCACGGTGATCGTGCGCCAGTCGACCGAGATCTCGTAGGAGTTCCACTGCCCGGCCGGCTTCTGCGCGGTGGCGGAGGCCGGCACGAACGGCACGATGGAGCCGGTCATGGACTGCCCGGAGGCGTAGGCCAGTCCGATGTGGACACCGACCCCGGTCCTGAGCGGCGAGCCGGCGTCCGTGCCGGGATCGGCCATGCCGATGAACACGTCGGACGACGCGCCTTCGCTGTCCTGCTTGTAGTCCAGCTTGACGGTGTAGCTCTCGCCGAGGGTCCGCGTGGCATACCAGGAGCCGCCGCTGGCACTGCTGTCCGAAGTGGACAGAGTGCAGCCGTCGTCGGTGAGACCCTTGGCGCCCAACGTCCGCCAAGCGATGGAGTTGGACTCCAGCCGGCCGTCGTAGGCCGCGGTGTAGCCGGCCTCGCCGACCGGTCCGGCGCAGTCGGTGTTGCCGGCGTTGAACGCCGGTCCGCCGACGAAGTAGCCGGCCACGTCCAGCGCCACCTGGGCCTGTCCGCGCTCGTTGCGCACGCCGACCTTGCCGCTGGCGCCCAGCGGGACGAACGCGGTCGAGGACATCTTCTCCCGCTGCTTCATGGTCTGCGTGGTGTCCTTGAGCGAACCCGCCTCCTGCGGGAACACCGACAGGTCGGTGCCGAGCGTGTCCTCCTCGCCGCTGGCCCGCAGCACCACGCCGGTGGCCGAACGCGGAATCCCGGACAGTCCGGCGATCTGGAAGTTCGTCGTCTCACCCTGGCCGACAGCAGTGGTGCGGCCGCCCGTTCCCGTTGCGGTGTCGGCGATCCGGGTGGCCTCGGGCAGTGCGACGAACGTGGCCGCGTTGGCGTCCGGCGTGAACGCGCCGATCACGTCCACGGTCGCCTGCACGACACCGGTGGTGCGCAACTTGATGGTGCCGTCCGAGGCGATCGGCACGACGGAGGTGTTGGAGCGCTTCTCGTTCGGGTTGACGTTCAGCGAGGTGCCGGCCGAGTCGGTGGCGAACATGCCGAGCGCGGCGCCGGTGCTGGCCTCCGACGCGGTCAGGTTCACCAGCACGGCGGCGGCCGACGTGGGCACGCCGGCGATACCGCGGACCGGGATCGGGTACGTCTCGTTGGCCGCCAGCGCGGTATTGCGCGGGCTGCCGTTGAAGCCACGGGTGTCCAGCACCCGCACCGGCTGCGGTTCGGGCAGGTAGCCGTTGGCCGCGTCGGGACTGAAGTAGCCGAGCAGGTCGAAGTTGTCGAACACGTTGCCGGGACCGGCTTTCAGCCGCACCGCCCGGTCGCTGGTGATCGGGGCGACGACCATGGTGGACACGAAACCGCCGGCCGGGGAGACCCGAACAGTGGTGGCACGGCTGGTCGACCCGGCTGGATCGCCGGTGTAGACGTCCATGCCGCTGTCGACGTTCGGACCGGCCGACGGATTGGTCCGCACGGCCAGGTTGAACACGACGGCCGTAGCGCCGGCCGGCACGTTCGACCCCAGCGCCACCGTGCCGACCTCGTTCGGCGCGTAGCCGCGGCCCTCGATCGCCACCGGCTTGGCCAGCGGCGTGTACTTCGAGTTGTTCGACTTCGGCAAGTCGGTCGGCGAGCCGAGCACCAACTGCCCGCTGCCCCACTGGTTGTCGTTTCGCTTGGGGAAGGTCCGCGCCTGTAGTTCCGACTTGAGCCGGGACTGGTCGAGGCTCGGCACGGCCGACTTCAGCAGCGCCGCGCCGCCGGCGATGGTCGCCGACGCCGCCGAGGTGCCGGCGAAGGTGCCGTTGGCCCAGTAGGAGGTGCTGACGTGGTCGTAGCCGGTGATGTCCGGTTTGATCCGGCCGTCGATGGTCGGGCCCTGGCTGCTGTCGGTCTCCAGCTGGCCGGAGGTCGGCGTGGTCGCGCCGACCGCCATCGCGTACGGGGAGGTCGCCGGCTCGGTGACGCTGCCGGCGGCGGTGGCGTACTGGATCGGGTTGTCCTTGGCCGGTCCGGACACGAACAGGTCGAGCCGGGTGCTCGGCTGGGCGTTGACGTTCTTGACGTACACCGAGAACGTGTTGGTGCCGCCGGTGTTGTTGGTGAACGTCACCTCGGCCGTCGGCTCGCCGCCGCCGGGCGTGTTGGCCTGGTTGTTGGCCGCGTACGCCACGACGTTCGGGTCGGTGGGGCCGGTCGGCGGCGTGGTGCCCTTGACCACGTAGAGGTCGAACTCCTGGGTGGTCCTTGGCCAGGCGTCCCAGCGCAGGCCGACCGTCGCGGTGCGGCCGTTGGCCAGCGCGAAGCCGTTGTTGGCGCCGGTGCCGCCGTCGTAGGTGACGAAGCCGTTGGCGTTGGTGGTGGCCGGGCCGGAGTAGTGCGTCTTGGCGTTGTCGCCGGCCGCCACCGACCACAGGATGCCGGCCTGGCTGGTGGTGCGCACCACGTCGGCCGGGCTGCCCGGGTCGCCGGTGCCGTCACCGCGGCCGGAGGTGAACATGCCGATCGCGGCGGTGATCACCTGGACGCCCTGCTGCTGCAGCCAGGTCGCGGCCGTGCCGAACTCCATGGACGTGCCGGCGCAGGCGATGAACAGCTGCGCATTGGGTGCCATGGCGTGCACGACCTCGGCGACGGACGTGCCGTGCTGCGCCGTTGCCGGCGGATCAGCCTGGCAGTTGCCGTAGTTCACCGGCATCTGCGCCGGCAGCGTGCCCGCCGCCTGCGCGTCGGCCAGTCCGCCGAGGTCCGGGTCGATGATGCCGACCTTCACGTCGGTGCCCTTGATACCGGCGTTGATCCACTGGTTGGCGCCGGAGGCGGCCAGTCCCTCCGGATCGATGTCGCCCATCGGCACGATCCGGTCCGGCGGGCGGATGGCGGCGACGCCGGGCTGCTTGGCCAGGTCCGCGACCTTGGCCGCGGGCACCTTGGCCTCGACCCGGCCGGCGCGGCCCATGGCGACCGAGCCGCCGACCGCGGCGACCGCCTTCGCGGCCTGCTGACCGTCCACATAGAGCACCAGGTTGCCGGCCTTGTCCTTGGGCACCAAGGTGTTCGGCTTGGCCGCGGTCACCGGTCCGGCGATCGCCGCCGGCTGCGATGGGGCGGCGACGGCCGGCAGTCCCAGACCGCCCACCCCCAACGCCACCCCCACGGCCAACGCGGCCGCGCGTCTGTGTGTCGCCATGTGCTTTCTCGTTTCTCCTTGTGCGCTCACTTGACCACGCCGTCCCGGCAGCCCCGGAACTCGGGGATCACGTCGGGCGAGTTGGGAATCAGGGCCTGACAGTCGAAGTTGTGGCCGGTCGCATGGATGAAGATCGAGTCCGGCACCAGCTGGCCGTCCTGGAAGTGTGGTGTCACCCGGTAGTAGATCGGCCCCTGGTTGGCCTGGATCTGCACCTTGATCTGCTTCTCCACCGCGTGGTACATGCGGGACACGTTGGTCTTGTTCTGGTTGAGCGGCACCAGGTTCGCCGGGTGGTCGGCACCGTAGAAGCAGTACGCGATCAGGTGGCCGGCGGCCTCCGCGCACTCGTCGTCGGAGTCACGCCCGTCCATCGGGTGCTTCTCGGGGCCCCGCTTGGCGGTCTGGGTCGTGGTCAGGCAGGCCGCCGCACCGGTGGCCCGGTAGCCGAGCCGGTTGCCGTCGTCGTCGGTGACCCGTTGCAGCGGGCCGTACCAGATGGTGTGTGGCAGATCGCCGTTGAGGCAGTCGGCCTCGTCGGAGCGGTAGTCGTAGCCGGCGTCGGCCTGCGGCGCGTTGAACACGCTCACCGGCCCGGACAGGGTCGTCTTGTTGCTGTTCTTGGTCAGCTCGGGCCCGGGGTCGACGATGTGGTCGGCCGGCGGGTCGATCCAGTACTGCGGCGGACGCGGCTTGACGGTGCCACCCGGCGGCTGGCGGTGCTCCCGCTTGTGCACGTTGACGAACCACAGCGGCGGGGGCGGCGGCAGCGGACGGTGCTTGACGACGGGACGACCGCCGCC
>DATJJB010000214.1:0-5331 GCA_035492655.1 Kutzneria sp.
CGGACGGTGTCGAACGCGCTGTACCGGTTGTCCACGTCGGCGGCGTCGTAGAACAGCGTGTCCACGGCCTGGTTGCCGTGCAGGTCGACGATACGGAACGTGCCGCCGGCCGGGATCGGGCCGAGAAAGCCCTCGCCCGCATCGACAACGGTGTCCAGTGCGGCGGTCGCGGGGTCGAACTCGGTCACGCGAAGACCTCCTTCGACAGCAGCAGGGCCCGTTCGCTTTCCGCTCGGAACGTGCGGGACGGGTCTTCCGGGCCGGCCGGTTCGGCGGCCCAGACCTCCGCTCGCACCGGCTGCGCCTCCTGCCGCGGATCGAGTGGATGCGGCGCGGTGGACAGCACGGCGAGGACGTCGATCTCGGTGCGCAGCGTCACCCAGTCGTCGGCGGCGGCGTGGTTCGCCTGGTACGCAAGGGTTCCGGCCGCGTCATCGGACGTGGCCACCTTGGCGAAGAAGTTCACGCAGCCGTGGATGTCGGCCACGTCACGGCCGTGCTTGCGCAGTTCGGACAGCAGGCCCCGCCGAGCGTCGGCGGAATGGCCGCACAACGCGTCGTGCCAGGGGAGCGACGACCCGGTGACCGAGCACAGCGCGAGCCCGCGGTCGGACATCAACACCATCGGCGGCCGGATCGTGGCCGACATCTGGGCCTTCAACGTGTCGGGCACGTTCAGGCGGTCGACCGGATGCCCGGCGGTGAACAGCAGCGTCGAGCAGTTCGCGCCGGGGCCGAGCGCGGTGAGCCGGAGCTCGCGGCCCGCCCGCACCAGCACCGACCATGCGGCACCGGCCGGGATCTCATGGGAGACAAGGACATCGCTCATTCGGCACCGTCCAACGCCAGCGTGACGATCATTGGACGGCGGGTGCGCGCCAGGTACGCCAGCGCGCCGACCGCGAGCGCGCCGACCAGGAACAGCGGCGCGAACCACTGGAGGTAGACATGGCCGCCGGCCGGGTCGAACACCTCGCTCCGCGGCCAACCGAGGTTGACGGCCATCAACGCGCCCCACACGACGGCGAGGGCGTTGACCACGACACCCCATCGCCCGAGGCTGAACTCGCCGGCCCTGGCCGGCAGGCCACCGCGCAGCCGCCGGACCAGCAGCGGCAGGGTCACCATGAGATAGGCCAAGTACAGCAACATGATGCAGACGCTGGCGATCGTCGTGAACAGGGCCGGGTTGCCGACGTTGACCAACAGCAGCAACGCCGCCAACGCGCCGACCAGGACCGACGCGCGCACGGGCGTGCCGGTACGCCGGTTGACGGCCGCCAGCCCGGAGGAGAACGGCAGCACGCCGTCCCGGGACATCGAGAACATCATCCGGGTGGCGGCGGTCTGGATGGCCAGGGTGCACACCGCCACCGCGATCGCGACGTCCACCAGGAACACCCGGCCGAGCGTGTCGCCGAGCCGGCTGGTCAGCACGAACGGCAGGCCGCGGGCCGGGTCGCCGAGGCTGCCGTCGGTCACGCTGCCGGCCGCCATCAAGGTGGCGAGCAGCATCAGCGCGCCGCCGAGCCCGGAGACCAGCACGGCCCGGATGATGGTGCGGGGCGTGGTACGGCGCGGATCGCGGGTCTCCTCCGACAGCTCGCCCGCGCTGTCGAACCCGACCAGCACGTACGCCGCCATCAGGCCCGACACCGCGAACGACCACAGGTAGCCGTGCCCGGCGGTGCTCTGGGTCTCCAGCACCACCGCGGGTCCACGCTCGGCGTGGGAGAACAGCGCCACGCACAGCAGCGCCACGCCGACCAGCTCGCACGTCACGCCGACGCTGTTGACCACGGACATCAGGCGCACCCCGGTCGCCGTCACGGCGGTCGTGACGCACAGCAGGAGGATGCCGAGCACGACGGCGTTGGCGGCACCGGTCGGGCTGGTCAGCGAGCTGTCACCGGGCACCAGCTGGAAACCGGACCAGACCGGCGGCAGCACGACCTGGAGCGCGATCGCGGCGCCGGCCAGCGTCACCACCTGGGCGACCAGCATCAGCCAGCCGGCGGTCCAGCCCCAGAGCCGGCCCCCAAGCCGGGTGGCCCACTGGTAGATCGCGCCGGAGATCGGGTAGCGGGCGGCCAGCTCGGCGAAGCACAGCGCGACCAGCAACTGTCCGATCAGGACGATCGGCCAGGTCCAGAAGAACGCCGGGCCACCGAATCCGAAGCCGAAGAAGAACAGCTGGAACACGGTGGTCAGAATGGAGACGAACGAGAAGCCGGCGGCGAACGAGCCGTAGCCGCCGATCTTGCGGCGCAGCTGCTGGCCGTAGCCGAAGGTGGACAGGTCCCTGGTGTCGGTGACGGCGGGCGGCTCCGCCGCTATGGGTCTGACGCTCACGACAGCCTCCGGATCATGCGAGCCCGAACCACGCGCGCAGTCCGGGGCCGTTGGCCTCCCGGGCTTTTCTCCCGCCGTGGAACGGTGCCGCGTCCGGCGCGGACCGCCTGCGTCTCTCGGACCAGACCCGCTTCGTCGCGGCGGAACCCTAGACGCGCCCCGCGCTGCCGCGGGTCGTGACCAGTGCACCGGCGGGCGGTGTCACCGCCGGGTCGGCCCGGTGAACCCCGTGTATCGGAAGCGGCCGCCGCGCGGTCGATCGCGTCACACCGTGTTCACACCCGCCCGCGGCCGGCGCCGAAACGCGGGCGGCCCCGCCGGCTGCGGATCTGAACCGGCGGGGCCTTGAGGAGCCGGTCTCTAGAAACCTGACCCCTCGCGGCGCCGGGATAACCCGGTGCTGATCTTCCGAAACATGCTCCGGCGGGACTGTCGGACCGGCTGGGTACTATTCCCGCTCAGGTGCGTTGAGCAAGCAGCGGCCGTCGTAAGAGTCCTTACGATCACCGCTGGTCATGGCACGCAGCCCGGACCGGCCATACCGAGGGAGACCTCGTTCGATGACGGACCAGGCATTGCCCGCCGAGCAGATCGCCGAGATCGCCGGCGCGGTGGAGGAGCTGACCTCCGTGCTCTCCCGGACCACCAACAAGGAGACGATCCTCCAGGCGGTGGCCGAACAGGTGGTCAGCGTGGTGCCCGGCGCCGACATGGCCTCCATCACCGTGCTGGGTGAAGACGGGCCCTACACGACGGCGTCGACCGACCCGAGAGCCTGGCGTGTCGACGACGCGCAGTACGCCGAGGACGACGGTCCGTGTCTGCGGGCGGCGCGCACCGGCGCGCTGGTGCGCATCGAGGTGTCGACCGCCGCCGAGCTGTGGCCGACGTTCGCGGCGGTGGCCCGCGAGGCCGAGGTCGGCAGCTTCCTGGCCGCCCCGCTGACCGTGGACCGGCACGCGGCCGGCGCGGTGAACCTGTTCAGCTTCGGCACGCACGGCTTCCAGGAGATCGACGCGCAGTTCCTGCGGCTGTACACGGTGGTCGCCCAGGCGGCCATCCACTCGGTCGGGCAGACACGGCTGGCCGAGGAGGTCGAGCAGCTGCGGTCGGCGATGGCGTCGCGGGCCGTGATCGAGCAGGCCAAGGGGATTCTGATGGCGGTCCGGGGGCTGACCGACGACCAGGCGTTCCAGGCGTTGGTCTCGCAGTCCCAGCGGGACAACGTGAAGCTGCGCGTGCTGGCTCGCCGGTTCGTCGCGATGGCCAGCGGCGGGGCGGCCGGGTCCGCGGTGGAGGACGGGGAGGCGCAGCGATGAGCGACACGGCGACGATGGAGGTCGCGCAGGTCGGCGAGCCGCAGCTGCGGCAGCTCCTGGCCGGCCTGACCGCGGTCCGTGACGGCGATTTCGGGACCCGCCTGCCGGACGACGCCGAGGGCCTGCTCGGTGAGATCGCCGGCGTGTTCAACGGCATGGTCGACCAGTTGTCGCTGTTCACCTCCGAGGTGACCCGGGTGGCCCGCGAGGTCGGCACCGAGGGCCGGCTCGGCGGTCAGGCCAAGGTGCCCGGCGTGTCCGGCACCTGGAAGGACCTGACCGACTCGGTCAACGCGATGGCCGGCAACCTGACCAGCCAGGTCCGCGACATCGCCCAGGTCGCCACCGCGGTGGCCAGGGGCGACCTGTCGCAGAAGATCGACGTGGACGCGCAGGGCGAGATCCTGGAGCTGAAGGAAACCGTCAACACGATGGTGGACCAGCTCTCCGCGTTCGCCGACGAGGTGACCCGGGTGGCCCGCGAGGTCGGCAGCGAAGGCCAGCTCGGTGGGCAGGCCGACGTGCAGGGCGTCTCCGGCACCTGGCGTGATCTCACCGACTCGGTGAACTTCATGGCCGGCAACCTGACCGACCAGGTCCGCAACATCGCCCAGGTGACCACCGCGGTCGCGAAGGGCGACCTGTCGCAGAAGATCACCGTCACGGCCAAGGGCGAGATCCTCGAACTGAAGAACACCATCAACACGATGGTGGACCAGCTGTCGGCGTTCGCCGACGAGGTGACCCGGGTGGCCCGCGAGGTCGGCACCGACGGGCGTCTCGGCGGGCAGGCCGACGTGAAGGGCGTGTCGGGGACCTGGCGGGACCTGACCGACTCGGTGAACTTCATGGCCGGCAATCTGACCGACCAGGTGCGGTCGATCGCCCAGGTGGCGACCGCGGTCGCGAAGGGCGACCTGTCGCAGAAGATCACCGTGACGGCGCGGGGCGAGATCCTGGAGCTGAAGAACACCATCAACACGATGGTGGACCAGCTCAATGGTTTCGCGGCGGAAGTGACGCGCGTGGCGCGCGAAGTGGGTACCGAAGGCAAGCTCGGCGGCCAGGCGCAGGTGCCGGGCGTGTCGGGCACCTGGAAGGACCTCACCGACAGCGTCAACTTCATGGCCGGCAACCTGACCGACCAGGTCCGCAACATCGCCGAGGTGACGACCGCCGTGGCCCGGGGCGACCTCTCCCGCAAGATCACCGTGGACGTGCGCGGCGAGATCCTGGAGCTGAAGAACACCATCAACACGATGGTGGACCAGCTGAACGCCTTCGCCTCGGAAGTGACGCGCGTGGCGCGCGAAGTGGGTACGGAAGGCAAGCTGGGCGGTCAGGCGCAGGTGAAGGGCGTGACCGGCGCCTGGAAGGAGCTCACCGACAACGTGAACTCGATGGCCGGCAACCTGACGGCCCAGGTGCGCAACATCGCCGAGGTGGCGACGGCCATCGCCGGCGGCGACCTGTCGCGCAAGATCACGGTCGACGTGCGCGGCGAGATCCTCCTGCTCAAGGAGACGCTCAACACGATGGTGGACCAGCTGCGCTCGTTCGCCGGCGAGGTGACGCGCGTTGCGCGCGAGGTCGGCACCGAGGGCCGGCTCGGCGGTCAGGCGGTGGTGCCCGGCGTCGCCGGCACCTGGAAGGACCTCAC
>DATJJB010000215.1:0-3127 GCA_035492655.1 Kutzneria sp.
GAAGGTGCCGTTGATCTCCGCGTACGAGCACATCACGGAGTCGGTCTGCCCCTGCTGCACGGCCGCCTGGAATGCCGGCAGGTAGATCTCCTGCTCGGCCCGGTCGGAGACGATCGCGTTGTCCTGCGGGGTGTTCCGGTAGGTCTCCTGGTTGTAGACGGCGTAGTGCTTGACCTGCGACATCGGCCCCTGTGACCGAATGCCTTGCAGGTCAGCAGCCCCGAGTTGGCCGGCCAGGTACGGGTCCTCGCCCAGCGACTCGAAAGCCCGTCCCCAGCGGGGATCCCGGACGATGTTGATCGTTGGGCCAAGCACGAGGTTCGCGCCCTTGCCCCACTCCTCGGCCCCGATCACGCCGCCGTACTGCTTCATCAGCGCGCTGTCCCAGGTGGCGGCGCCGGCTACCGGCGCCGGCAGTTGGGTGACGCCGACCGCGCCGTCGGCCACACCGGCCGGCCCGTCCTGTAGGTGCAGGCCGGGAATCCCCAGGCGGGCAATGGGATCCACGCAGGCGCCGTAGCCGCAGGACGCCCCGCCATGCATCATGGTCAGCTTCTCGTCGGTGGTCATCTGGGCCAGCAGCGCGTCGGCCCGCTGCTCCGGTGATCCGGGCGGCGGCGGCGCGGACGGCGTGCCGTAGACCTGGAACTCCGACACCTGCCCGGCCGGCCAGCCGGTGTTGCCGGTGAACGTCAGCCGCACGTACCGCTGTGTGCTGCCGGGCAGTGAGATCGTGACCTTGTTGCCGGACGCCGGATCGAATCCGTAACCCTTGCCGGCCACCAGAGTGGAGAAGTTGGTGCCGTCACTGCTGCCGCTGACGGTCAGGGTCTGCGTGCGCGCTCCCCATGCGGTGGAGGGCGGCAGCGTCAAGGTGATCGAATTGAGCGGGCTGCCAGCGCCGAGATCGACCTGAAGCCATTGCGGGAACGCGTTGTTGACGCTCTCCCAGTAGCTGTTGGTGTTGTCGTCGTTGGCGTTGCCCGGCGGGAAGCCGCCCTGCGCGCCGCTGGCGGTCATTGCCTTGCCCAGCGCCAGGTTCACGTCGTTCGGGACCGTCACGGCGGGATCGAACTTGTCCACCCAGTACTTGGTCCGGTCCAGGTAGGCCGTCGACGAGGCGGTGCCGGTCTGACCGTACGCGCCGTCGTAGGTGAGATACCCTTGCCCCGCAGGGGGATTCGAGTTGGCCGGCTCGATCTGGGAGCCCTCGTGCCACTCGTTGAACGAGGTCACCGACACCCAGTCCGGGTTGCCGCCAATGCTCGGGCTCAGCGCGTTGTTCCACGTCTTGTCGTACTCGGCCCCGTTGTCCCGGTTGACCGTCGGCGTGGTGTTGCCGGGCACCGCGCGATCGTCGAGGTAGCCGGGAGCCACCGACGGGGCCCAGACCATGCCGTGCTGGTGGCAGTACGCGCCGGCATTGGCCCAGCCGGGCGCGGTCGCGGCGGCGATGCCGTCGTAGGTGTACATGCCGTTGAAGTGCGCCACCTTGGTGGTGTCGGTGGTCTGCGCGAGCACGATGTTGTTGCCGGTCACCGAGTCCAGCGCGGACCAGTCGGTGATGTTCAGGCTGTCGAAGATGTAGAACGCCGGCTTGTTGCCGTGCAGGGGATCCCGGTAGAAGGCCGGACTCGAGCCGTAGTGGGCGTTGAGGTAGGTGACGTCCGACGCCACCGAGGCCCCGGTGCGGTTGCCGTACGGCTCGATGTGCCAGGCGACGCGGATGCCGTGGCGGGCGGCGGCGGCCAGCACGCCGGCGGCGAGACCGTCCTCATAGGACCCCTGGCCCCACCAGCTGTAGATGATCACGCCCGCGCCGGACCGCGCGATCCAGGTCATCTGCTGGTCGACCGCGCCGGCGAAGTCGCCGGAGTCGTACGGCCCGAGCGAGGGGTAGTAGTTGGCGCCGATGTCGTCGGGCGGGGTGTGCCCGCCCTGGTCCCAGTGCCGGTAGCTGCCGTTCACGGTCGGGCTGCCGTACCAGGGGTAGTAGAACAGCTGGACCTTGTCGGACAGTCCGGCCGAATTGCGGGCGAACGCCGCCGGGGCATGCCCGGCGACCAGGGCGCCGAGCAGCAGGGCCACGACCGCGATCAGGCTTCGCAAGCTTCGCATGGCAGGGTCCATTCGGAAGCCGGGGTGACACGGATGTGCACCGACCATAGGCATCTGAACGGAAAGCTGCAAGAGACCGACTGGCCAACGCAAAATGCTGACACGAACGACTAAGGGCGTGCGGGAAGGCGGCGTGGTCGGGCGCGGAATAGCGGGCCGTGCGGGGCGACAGGTGCGGGCACGCGGGTGCCCCGCCCGGTCGACGCTGACCGGGCGGGGCGGTCTCGACGCCGTCAGCCGACGGCGATGGCGAACACGTGCAGCTTGGGTTGGCCCTGGGTGGCCACCGAGGTGACGTTGGGCAGGGTCACCACGGAGATCGTCTTGCCGGCCTGTAGCGGCACCGACGAGTAGTACATGTTGACCTTCTGGGTCTGCTGCCCACCGCCGTTGTTCAGGTACGGCAACGCGGCCACCACGTCCTCGCCCGGAATCGACGGCGACTGCCACCAGTCGTTGAAGCCCAGCGCGAACTGCTGCGTGGTGCCGTCGGTGTAGACGATGGTGCCGCCGCCCGACGGCGGGCCGGAGTCGCCGGTGCCGATGAAGCCCAGCTTGCCGCCGGACCCGTCGAGCAGCACCGACTGTCCGCCGGTGAGCACGTTGTCCAGTTGCCCGCCACCGGAAGTCGGCCAGGTGAAGGTCAGGCCGTCGTGCTGCACGGTGCCGCCGGACGCGAGCCCGGCCGCCGCCAGCGCCTGAGCCGAGTAGCTCAGGCCACCGCCGTCCAGGTTGGCCGCACCGGTGTTGTGGTCGTCGCTGATGCCGACGTTGTTGTACGCGGCGGAAAGCGACGCGTACGGCACCGAGGTCTGCCCGACATCCGTTCTGGTGCCGGCACTTGTGGTCGCCGTGGCGCTGAACGGATAAGTCGCCGCGGCCGCTGAACCTGGCGCGGTGATCTGCCACGTGGTCTTGACGGTCTGACCGCCGGCGACCGACGGGAAGTTGGCCGGCGACGTCGCCGTGGCCGTCCAGCCGGCCGGCGCGGTGATCGACATCGTCACGT
>DATJJB010000216.1:0-11285 GCA_035492655.1 Kutzneria sp.
GGATGATGAGGTCAGACATGCGATACACGCCCAGTGTCCGCTCCGGGTGGTGCATGGCGATGTGATCCTGCTTGGTTCGCACGACGTGCACCAGCCGAAGGTGCGAGGCGCTGACAAGGATGAGGCGTTCGACAACTTTGCAACCATGTACGACGCGCAGGCATCGTCGCTGACGTCGTGGTTTAAGCGCCATGAATTCAGGGTGGTCGGGTCTGATTTGGAGACCGCGGGCTTGCTGGCGATCGAGGCGACAGACGGATCTGACGTTATCCGGCTGGAGATAATTCCGATGACATCAGGGCCCAAGGTCGAAAGTTGGCGGCTGTTCCGGGTCGGCGATTCTGTGCACCACGTCTTCCCTGAGGCTGCTGGAAAGGATTGATCTGCTTCGCCCCCTGCATCCCCATGATGGGGTGCCTTCTTTCTTTGCTCGGCGCTGGTGGGGGTTGTAGCTTCGGGCTTCGCCCTGGCTTGCCGGGGTTGAGTTGGGTGGGGACCCTGGGATAGTGGGTTTGGGCTTCGGCGACTCGCGGGTGGTGTTGGCCTGCCTTGTGGGCGTTGCCGTGTGAGGTGAATCACGGCGTGTCCTTAGCCTGTGCCGTATCTGCCCATTGCCGCTAGGACCGCTACGCCCCCATGGCCGCTGCACTCCACAGTGGACTTTGTGGCAGCCCGTTCATCTCTGGCGTCGGAGCCTCGTTCGGCCCGAGTTGGCCGCACCTTGCTGGCGTGGTTGGTGGGGAAAGTTAGATGGCCGGCGCCTGGGGCTTCCCCTCCCAATGACGCCGGCCACGAGAAGAAGCGTAGCACGAGTTCGAACATCAGTTCGATAGGTGTCATGGGTTTGTGATCTTTTGGGGGACGCGGTTGTGGGCGTCGGGGTCCAGGGAGAGGTGGAGCAGGCGGGCCTTGATGGCGGCGCGGCTGCGGGCGAAATGGTCGGCGAGCTGGGCGATCGAGTCCGCGGTGTCCGTCCACAGGCGACGGAGCTCGTCGTCCTGCTCGGGGAGCCACGGGGTGCCGGCGTTGGCGGGGGCGGGGCGTGATCGTGACGACGGGCGGGGGCCGCCGCGGGCGGTGGCCAGGCCCTGCAAGGTGGCCTCGATGAGTTGGCCGGCGGGAATGAGATCGGTGACGGGCAGGATGAAGCTGCCCTCGGCGACGACGTCGCCGGAGGGGAGCTGGGCCTCGAGTTCGACGGCGACGGACGTGTCGGTGTCCATCCGGACGTGGACCGCGTAAGTGCGGTCGCCGATGACTTCCTCGCCCCTGATCTGGACGCTTGTGCGCATGTGGGACCTCCTGCGCGCCAACGCTAGGCGGGAGTGGGAGTGGCCCGCTGGAAGTGCTGGTTCGTGATCTTGGGGTGGGGGTGTTTGCGCAGGTCGGGGCGTGTCAAGTAAGGGGTGGAACGCGAGGGCCGAAAGCCGCCAGCGTGGGGGGTGTGCGGGGGTGAGGATCGGGGGCATGGGTGCATTTCGGTTCGGGGTGATGGCGGAATCGGCGGGCAGCGTTGACGAGGTGGTGGCGACGGCGCGGCGAGCTGAGGAACTGGGCTACGACACGGTGTTGCTGCGGGACCACTTCGTGCGCGAGCCGTACGGGGACCAGGTGGCGCCGCTGATCGGACTGGCCGCGGCGGCGATGGCGACGAGCCGGCTGAAGGTGGGAACCCTGGTGCTGGCCAACGACTATCGGCATCCGGTGGTGCTGGCCAAGGAGGCGGCGACGCTCCAGCAGCTGTCCGGTGGGCGGTTCGAGCTGGGGCTGGGGGCCGGGTGGCTGCGGGACGAGTACGAGGCGGCGGGGATGGCCTTCGACCGGGCCGGGGTGCGGGTCGGGCGGCTTGAGGAGGCCGTGGGCGTGGTGAAGGAGTTGTTTGCTGGCAAGGAGGTGCGGTTCGAGGGGGAGCACTACCGGGTGGACGGCGTGACGAACTTTCCGGCGGTGGAGCGGGCGCCGCGGGTGTTGATCGGGGCGGGGAGTCCGCGGATGCTGCGGCTGGCCGGGCGGGAGGCCGACACGGTGGGGATCCTGGCCAAGGCGCTGCCGGACGGGACGATTTCCGACGCCATGAATGAACGTCTCACTGCGGCATTCGCCACGAAAGCGGAGTTGGTGCGCGCCGAGGGCCGGGATGTGGAGATCAGCTCGGTGGTGTCGGTGGAGTTGTCGGACGACCCGCGGGTGGCGGCGGAGCGGTATGCGGTCGAGCGGGGGTGGGGCGCTGCCGGGGCCGAGTTGGTGGCGGACATGCCGGCGAAGTTCCTTGGCCCGCTTGACCACGTGGTGGAGTTGGCCCACCGGCGGCGGGAGCGGCTCGGACTGTCCTATTTGGTCGTGTCGGACCGTGAGTTCGAGGCGGCGGCGCCGATGGTGCGGGCGCTGTCCGGCAGGTAGCCGTCAGGCGCGGATGGCGGGGCGGCGGTACCAGCTTGTCCACAGTGGACGGTAGCCCTGTGCGGACCAGAAGGGGGCCGAGCGGGGATTGGGTAGGGCGTAGTGCAGCAGCGTGACGGCGATGCCGAGCTGGTCGAGCTCACGGTGGACGTGGGAGACCAGGGCGGTGCCGATGCCGGTGCTGCGGAGGTCGGCGCGGACGCCGCCCAGGCCGAGGTAGGCGACGGGGGACGCGGACGTGCGGCCGGCCATCCAGTCGGAGTGGGGCGGCAGGTCGACGGTCACGATGCCGACGGGCCGGCCGGCGAGCTCGGCGAGCCAGACGCAGGGCTGGTCCCGAGCGAGCAGCTCGGCCGTGTGCTGGCGGAGGCCGGCCTCGGTGGAGGGCCGCTCGGTGAGGGCGCCGAACTGGGCGTCGTAACGAATGACCTCCACATTCAGTGCGACACAGGCCACCAAGTCCGCATTCGTGGCGTGGCGGATGGTGACGCCGGGCGGCATCGCGGACTTGTGGCTGCTGACGCCGGCGCGGCGCACGGCGGTGACGATGAGCGGGGCGAAGCCGTGGTGGACCAGGGCGAGCACGGCGGCGGTGTCCCGGCTCGGCCAGACGACTCGGGCGGCGCTGTCGACGTCGCCGGGCGTGGCGACCCGCGCTAGGTGCTCCTCCCAGCGGTCCAGCAGGGGACCGAGGTCAGCGCCGGCCAGCCGCACGGTCAGCGCGTGCAGGCGCAGCGCGCTCCAGGTGGCGTCGAGCGAATCGGGGTCGAGCTCGGTCGAGACCGGCGCGCCCAGCGCGCCGACGGTGTCGATCAGGTCGCCGGACAGCGGCGGGTCGACCGGCAGCAGTTGATCGAGCAGGGCCAGGCGCGCGGCGTGCTGCCGCTCGACGTCGATGTCCACGTGAAGTCATCCAACACCGGCGACGGGGTGAAGTCGCGGGAATTACTGACGGTGACCAACACGGGGTGTGATCGGCGCGTTCGAGTGCCCGATTTGTCGCCGTTTTGTCCGCTTTATCGTTTCAAGAGGCTGGTCGGCCGTGCAAATTGCTCTTTCCGACGCCAAACTGTTCACTGGGAGTGTTGCCTTCGTCAACTAGAGGGGCCACACTCGCTCAACCGGGGTAAACTGCACGTGGAGGGGTTCCGGTAGCGCTCGGGACCCCTTGGTCGTGCTGAGGACACCACCGGCAGGAGTGTCGTTCGACAGGGGGGAAGGCGCCCTGTCCGCGTGGCCCGACGAGGAGGGTGGATGACCGACCACCGCCGTGCCGTCCATCCCGAGGTGCCACGTCCACCGGTTCGCGCGCAGCTCGACCCGCAGCGTACCCGGCGGTACCGCCTGTTCTCCGCGGCGGTGCTGCTGATCGGCGTCGGTGTCGCGGCGGCCGTGCTGCTCGGTCACGTCGACCACCCACGACCCGAACAGCTGCTGATCGCCGGCCCGCTGCTTGCCGTCGGCTTCCTGCTCTCCGAGCAGCTGTCCATCGACTTCGACGTGCGCCAGATCAGCTGGACCATTTCCTTCGCCGAGATCCCGCTGGTGCTCGGCCTGGTCACGGTGCCGTTCGAGGTCGTGCTGGCCGCCTATCTGGTGGCCGGCCTCGGCGTGCAGATCAGCCGGCACAAGCTGCGTCACCTCAGTTACCACGCCGGCATCATGTGCCTGGAAGTGGCGATCCCCTACGCCGTCTTCTACCTGCTCACCAGCAGCTTCGCCGGCATGCCGGTGTGGGCCGCGGCGGCGCTGGGCGTGCTCACGTCGCCGCTGGTCAGCACGGCCCTCGGCCTGGGCGCCATGCACGTGCTCGGCGGCGAGCTGCGCATGCCGTCGGCCGCCCGGCTCGGCCTGCGCTCACTGGTCGTCTGCCTGATGAACGTGACTGTCGGCCTGGTCGCGTACGTGCTGGTCAACAACGCGCCCTGGGGCTGGCTGCTGGCCGGCCTGCTCGCGGCCTCGATGGTGGCGCTGTACCGGGCGTACTCCGGGCTGCTGCGCGAGCAGCGCGACCTGGAGACGCTGTCCGACGTCAGCCTCAACGTGGCGCGCTCCGGCCAGGACGTGATGAACAAGGCGTCGGTGCTGACCAACGTGCTGCCGCCGGAGGACCCGGCCGACTGGCAGGCCATCGTGGAGCGCATCCGCGACCAGCTCAACGCCAAACGCGTGGTGCTGCACCTGAAGATGGACTCAGCCGACGAGGTGCGCCGCCTGGTCGCCGGCGTGCCGCTGCCGGACGGCGCTGAGCTGGGCCGTGAGGACCCGATCCTGCAGCTCGCCGGCAACCACGTGCGCTACTTCAAGCTTTCCGACGCCGCTGACGACGTGCAGGAGGCGCTGCGCCGCCGTGGCGTCTACGAGGTGCTGGTGGTGCCGCTGCGCGGCGCGAGCCAGCCACTCGGCGCCATGGAGGTGCACGACCGGCTCAGCCGCTGGCGTGGCTTCGGCAGCGCCGACGTGCGGCTGCTGCGCACGCTGTCCAGCCACCTCGCCACCGCCATGGACAACCGCCGCCTGGTCGGGCGGCTGCGGCACCACGCGTACCACGATCCGCTCACGGGGCTGCTCAACCGCACCGGCTTCCGTGAGGTCGCCGGCGATCCCGTGCGCGCCGACGAGCCGTGCGTCGTGATGCGCATCGACCTCGATGTGATGTCCGGCGTGGCCGACGCCCTCGGTTACGCGTGGGGCGACCGCATGGTGCTCGCGGCGAGCCGCCGCCTGCGCGACGCCCTCGGCGGCGAGGTGCCGCTGGCTCGGCTGGAGGGCGGCTCCTTCGCGGCGCTGCTCGTCGACCGGACCCACGAGCAGGCGCAGGAGATCGGCGAGAAGCTGCGCGCGGGGCTGTCCATGCCCTACCCGGTGGACAAGCTGACCATCGAGGCCAGCGCGCTGATCGGCTACGTCGCCAACACCGCCGAGGACGGCGATGACACGCTCGACGTCGACACGCTGCTGCAGCGTGCCGACGTGGCCGTGCAGGCGGCGCACAGCGGCAGCGACCCGGTGCGCGGCTACGCGCCGAGCATGGGGCAGATCTTCCTGCGGCGCTTCCAGCTGGTCACCCAGTTCCGGTCGGCGTTGGAGACCGGCCAGGTCAGCGTGCACTACCAGCCCAAGATCGCGCTGCCCAGCCGGCAGGTCGTCGGCGTGGAGGCGCTGGTCCGGTGGCGGCACCCGGAGTTCGGGCAGCTCGACCCGGACGAGTTCGTGCCGGCCGTCGAGGCCACCGGCCTGGTCGACGCGCTCACCTCGTTCGTGATGGAGCAGGGACTCCAGCGGGTGCGGTCGTGGCTGGACCGGGGGCTGCGGATGTCCGCCGCGGTCAACCTGTCCGTGCGCAACCTGGCCGACGCCAACTTCCCCGACCTGGTGGCCGAGGCGCTGCGCCGCTACGACGTGCCGCCGCAGCTGCTGACCTTCGAGCTGACCGAGTCCGGCGTGATGTCCGACCCGGAGCGGGCGCTGCCGGTGCTGCGGCGGCTGCACGCCATGGGCGTCACGCTGGCCGTGGACGACTTCGGCACCGGCTACTCGTCGTTGGCCTACCTGCGGCAGCTGCCGGTGGACGAGGTGAAGATCGACAAGTCGTTCGTCCTCGGCATGGGCACCGACCTGTCGGACATGGCCGTGGTGCGGGCCATCGTCGAGCTCGGCCACTCGCTCGGCCTGACCGTGGTGGCCGAGGGCGTGGAGGAGGACTCGGCCCGCGAGCAGCTCGTGAGCATGGGGTGCGACGTCGCGCAGGGCTACCTGATCTCGCGGCCGCTGTCCGAGGAGCGCTTCGAGGCCTGGTTGCGGGCCCGCACGATCCGGGCCCGTGGCCTGCGCAATGAGACGGTCCTCACGTTGGTCAGTTGACGCAGGTCGGCGGCGACCACCCGATTTCGTGATCAGTGGGGTCGTGCGCTAGAGTTCTAATCGCTCCGCAAGAGCAGGCCCCAATAGCTCAGTCGGCAGAGCGTCTCCATGGTAAGGAGAAGGTCTACGGTTCGATTCCGTATTGGGGCTCCACAGGTCGCCGCGGTGCTCATACAAGGCATCGCGGCTGCTCTGTGTTCATGGCGGTGTAGCTCAGTTGGTAGAGCAAGCGACTCATAATCGCTGTGTCGCCGGTTCAAGTCCGGCCATCGCTACTCGATGGGGAGCGTGTGTCCAGCTTCGCTGGACCTGATCGCTCCGCCATTACACTGGGGCTCTCGCCCCAGACCCCAAGCAAGGGGGCTCCGCCCCCTTGACCCCCGGCACGGGGGACTAGCGACAGGAGAGGTGCCCCGTGGCTGCTACCGACGTCAGGCCGAAGATCACCCTCGCGTGCGAGGAGTGCAAGCACCGCAACTACATCACCAGGAAGAACCGTCGGAACGACCCCGACCGCCTGGAGATCAAGAAGTTCTGCCCGAACTGCAAGACGCACCGTGCGCACAAGGAAACCCGCTGACGGTTTCCCCACCAGCACCCCGAGAGCCCGCCCCGCATGCCGGTGGCGGGCTCTCGGCGTTCTAACCTGGGCCGGTGCCACTGGACCAGTCGTTCACAGGACGCAGCTACCCGCCGGGTGACGTGTACGAGGTAGGCCGCGAGAAGATCCGCGAGTTCGCCGACGCGGTGGGAGCCACCAGCCCGCTGCACCGCGATCCCGCGGCCGCGCGGGCCGCCGGCTACGCCGACGTGATCGCGCCGCCCACCTTCGCCACGGTCATCTCCATGAGGGCCACCGGAATCGTGGTCGACGACCCCGAGCTCGGCCTGGACTACAGCCGCGTGGTGCACGGCTCGCAGACCTTCGTCCACCACCGCCCCATGGTCGCCGGCGACCGGCTGGTCAGCGTGGTGCACGTGGACGACGTGCAGACCCGCATGGGCAACGACTTCCTCACCGTCCGGGCGGAGATCGCCACCGAGGACGGCGAGGCCGTGTGCACGTCGACCGGGCTGCTGGTGGCCCGCGGGGAGGACGCGTGATGAGCAGGCTGCCCGCATCGAAGGTGACCAAGGGCGACGAGCTGCCGGCCAAGCAGGTCCGGGTGACCCGCGACCGGCTGGTCCGCTACGCCGGCGCCTCGCTGGACTTCAATCCGATCCACTGGAACGAGCGGTTCGCCACCGAGGTCGGCCTGCCCGGCGTCATCGCCCACGGCATGCTGACCATGGCGCTGGCCAACGAGCTGGTCAGCGACTGGGTCGGCGATCCCGGCGCGATCGTCGAGACCACCACCAAGTTCACCCGGCCGGTGCCCGTGCCCAACGACGGCGACGGCGCGCTGCTGGAGATCACCGGCAAGGTCACCGAGGTGCGCGAGGACGGCACCGCCAAGGTGGCGATCACCGTGTCCTTCGACGGCCAGACCGTGCTCGGCCGGCCGACGGCCGTGGTCCGGCTCGCCTGATGGAGTGATCTTGAAAGGGGGCCTTCCCGGTGGGAAGGCCCCCGTTGCGCTACTTGGCCTCGCGGAGCAGGTCGCCCATCCGGTTCACGCCGGTGACCAGGTCCTCGTCGCCCAGCGCGTAGGACAGCCGGAAGTAGCCGGGGGTGCCGAACGCCTCACCCGGCACCACGGCCACCTCGGCGTGCTCCAGCACCAGGGCGGCCAGCTCGACGCTGGACGCCGGGCGCTGGCCGCGGATCTCCTTGCCCAGCAGACCCTTCACCGACGGGTACGCGTAGAACGCGCCCTGCGGCGTCGGGCAGTGCACGCCCGGGATGGCCGACAGCAGCTCGACCATGGTCTTGCGGCGCCGGTCGAACGCGGTGCGCATGGCGTACACGGCGTCAAGCGGTCCGGACACGGCGGCCAGCGCGGCCCGCTGCGACACGTTGGCCACGTTGGAGCTCAGGTGCGACTGCAGGTTGGCGGCGGCCTTGGTCACGTCGGCCGGCGAGATCATCCAGCCCACCCGCCAGCCGGTCATCGCGTACGTCTTGGCCACACCGTTGAGCACCACGGTGGTGTCGGCCAGCTCCGGCACCAGCACCGGCAGCGAGTGCGCCTGCGCGCCGTCGTAGACCAGGTGCTCGTAGATCTCGTCGGTGACCACCCAGATGCCGTGCTCGAGGGCCCAGCGGCCGATCGCCTCGGTCTGCTCGCGGTCGTACACGGCGCCGGTCGGGTTGGACGGCGACACGAACAGCAGCACCTTGGTGCGGGGCGTGCGCGCCGCCTCCAGCTGCTCGACGGAGACCAGGTAGCCGGTCGACTCGTCCGCGGTGACCTGCACCGGGACGCCGCCGGCGAGCGTGATCGCCTCCGGGTAGGTGGTCCAGTACGGCGCCGGCATGATGACCTCGTCGCCGGGGTCGAGCAGCGTCGCGAACGCCTGGTACACGGCCTGCTTGCCGCCGTTGGTGATCAGCACCTGGCTCGGCTGCACCTGGTAGCCGGAGTCACGGGCGGTCTTGGCCGCCACCGCCTCGCGCAGCTCGGGCAGGCCGGCCGCGGGCGTGTAGCGGTGGTTGCGGGGGTCGCTCGCCGCGGCGACCGCGGCCTCGACGATGGCTTCCGGCGTCGGGAAGTCGGGCTCACCGGCGCCGAATCCGATCACCGGGCGGCCGGCGGCCTTGAGCGCCTTGGCCTTGGCGTCCACCGCGAGGGTGGCGGACTCGGCGATGCCGCCGATGCGGGCGGAGACGCGGCGCCGTGCCGCGGGGCTGTCAACAGGGGGAGCTTCGGGGGCTGCCATGGCCTTCATGGTGGCAGACGCCACCCACCGAATTAGCGTCCGGGGGGCCCGAACACCGCTGTTGACCAGTGCGGTTGCAGTGACCACCCATTCGTGCCGTAGACTCTGGCGAGCCGGGACGTGATGAGGCCTGTTCCCAGGGAGTACCTGGGACGGCCGAAGACGGCCTCAAAGGGGTGTAGCTCAACTGGCAGAGCAGCGGTCTCCAAAACCGCAGGTTGCAGGTTCAAGTCCTGTCGCCCCTGCATCGATGCTTTTGGTGAGCGGAGGATGGCGTGAGCGAGGACCGCGAGCAGGAGCCGACGGAGAAGCGCGAGAGCGTCGCCCGTCCGGTCACCGCCGCAGCGCGACGCGAGCGCCGCGCCTCCGCCCGCCAGGTCGCGCCGGACAGCGGCAGCGACCAGACTGAGTCGGCCAAGGCCGACTCGGCCAAGGTTGTCAGCAGCAACGGCAGGACCACGCAGTCCAAGCGCGAGCAGGGCGTGGAGACGGCGGCGCGTGACCGCAAGGCCAAGCGTCCCAACGTCTTCAAGCGTCTGGCCCGCTTCCTCCGCGAGGTCGTCGCCGAGTTGCGCAAGGTCATCTGGCCGACGCGCAAGAACCTGCTGACGTACACGATCGTCGTGCTGGTGTTCGTGGCCGTGATGGTGGCGTTGGTCTTCGGTCTGGACTACGCCTTCTTCCAGGGCGTGGCCTTCCTGTTCGGCAAGTAGCCGAGCGGGTGCGGGGCCACCGGTCGCCGGCATGCGCGACCGGACACTGACGCACGAGAGGAAGCGAGACCCAGCTGTGACCTCCGAGAACGGCGCCGCCGCCGGCCAGGAGCTGGCCGACATCGACGAGCGGGACCTCGAGGCCGTTTCGGCCGAGGACGCTGCCGTCGAGTCCGACCTGGACGTGGCCGAGGACACCGAGGTCGAGCAGGTCGAGTCCGCCAAGGACGACGACGAGCAGGACGGCGACGAGCAGTCCGACGTCGCGGTCGACGAGGACGGCGCCGATGAGGCCGCCGCCGTCGACGAGAACCTGGACCCCGCCGAGGAGATGCGCGCCGCGCTGCGGCACGCCCCCGGCGACTGGTACGTCGTGCACTCGTACGCCGGTTACGAGAACAAGGTCAAGACCAACCTCGAGACGCGTATCCAGACCCTGGACATGGAGGACTTCATCTTCCAGGTCGAGGTGCCGACCGAGGAAGTCACCGAGATCAAGAACGGCCAGCGCAAGCAGGTGCAGCGCAAGGTGCTGCCCGGCTACATCCTGGTCCGGATGGAACTGAACGACGCGTCCTGGAGTGCCGTGCGCAACACCCCCGGTGTGACCGGGTTCGTCGGCGCCACCTCCAAGCCGTCCCCGCTCACCCTGGACGACGTGCTCAAGTTCCTGCTCCCGCAGGTCGAGCAGGACACGGCCAAGCAGGAGGGTGGCAAGAAGTCCGCCACCGCCGCGGCCAAGCCCACCGTCGAGGTCGACTTCGAGGTCGGCGAGTCCGTCACCGTCATGGACGGCCCCTTCGCCACGCTGCCCGCTACCATCAGTGAGGTCAACGCGGACGGCCAGAAGCTGAAGGTGCTCGTGTCGATCTTCGGTCGCGAGACGCCGGTCGAGCTGTCGTTCACCCAGGTCTCCAAGATCTGACCGGTTCCCGACAGGGAGCCGAGCAGCCACGCGGGTGGCGGGCAGGGCCCCCGCGCGGAACCACACGAATAACAGGACACAAGAAATGCCACCCAAGAAGAAGAAGCTCGCAGCGATCATCAAGCTGCAGATCAAGGCCGGTCTCGCCAACCCGGCGCCGCCCGTCGGCCCGGCTCTCGGCCAGCACGGCGTCAACATCATGGAGTTCTGCAAGGCCTACAACGCCGCGACCGAGTCGCAGCGTGGCACCGTCGTGCCGGTCGAGATCTCCGTGTACGAGGACCGCTCGTTCGACTTCAAGCTCAAGACCCCGCCGGCCGCGAAGCTGCTGCTCAAGGCCGCCGGTGTGGAGAAGGGCAGCGGCGAGCCGCACAAGACCAAGGTCGCCAAGGTCAGTATGGCTCAGGTGCGCGAGATCGCCCAGACCAAGATGACCGACCTCAACGCCGACGACATCGACCAGGCGGCGAAGATCATCGCCGGCACCGCCCGCTCCATGGGCATCACCGTCAAGGACTGAACCGACCGTCGTGGGAGGGCCCCCCCGGGTCCGCTTGCACCAC
>DATJJB010000217.1:0-24595 GCA_035492655.1 Kutzneria sp.
GGCGAGCAGGTCCCACAGCTCGGTCACGGTCGACGCGGGCCCGAACCGGCAGGCGACGCCGACCACGGCCACCGCGTTGGGATCGGTGAACTCGCTCATCGCAGGTCTCCAGTGGTCACGGTCTTGAAGGCACGCCGCAGTTCGCGGCGCGAACGGGGTGCGGCCGGGGCGGACGGCCCGCCCAGCCGCTGGCTGATCAACTCGACCTGGTCGGCCATCGTGGGCCGGGCGAACAGGTCCGCCACCTCGATGCCGGCGGTCGGGTACAGCGCCGCCAACCGGGCGTAGAGCCGGCCCAGCAGCAGGGAGTTCCCGCCGAGGTCGAAGAACTTGCGGTCGCGCGGCGGGTTGTCCAGGCCGAGCACCTCGGCCCAGGCGGTCGCCACGCCATCGAGGGACACCGCCGCCACCACGGTTGTCGGCTCGGCCGGAACCTCCAGCTGAGCGGCGACCGCCTTGCGGTCGACCTTGCCGTTCGGGGTGAGCGGCATGGCGGCGACCACCACCAACCGATCGGGCAACAACCACGCCGGCAGGCGAGTCTCCGCGAAGCGGCGCAGGACATCCAGGCTGGGGGCGGGATCGGCGACGACGGTCGCGGTGAGGCGAACATCCGCGCCCGCTCCGACCAGCGTCACGATGGAGCGCGCGACATCGGGGTGGGCATCGAGCACGGCCTCGATCTCGCCGAGTTCGACCCGGTGCCCACGAATCTTGACCTGGTTGTCGGCCCGGCCGACGAACAGCAGGCGGCCGTTGTCGTCAAGGCGAACGAGGTCGCCGGTGCGGAAGTAGCGGCCGCCGGCGTCGGGGCGCAGCGGATGGGGGCCGAAGCGCTGGGCGGTCAGGTCGGGCTGCTGCCAGTAGCCGGTGGCGACGGCGGGACCGCCGATCCACAGCTCGCCGCTCGGGGTGATCACCAGGTCGGTGCCACCGATGGGGTCGCCGAGATGCACGGGGCCGGCCGGGTCGATGGCGGCGATGGTGGACCAGATGGTCGCCTCGGTCGGCCCGTACACGTTCCACAGCCGCCGCGTCCGCGACACCAGGGCCTGGGCCAGGTGCTCGGGCAGCGCCTCGCCGCCGCACAGCGCGACCAGGTCGGGCTTGCCGGCCCAGCCGCCGTCCAGCAGCAACTGCCAACCGGCCGGCGTCGCCTGCATGACGCTGATCCGCCTGTCCGCCAGGACGGAAGCCAGCCGGCGAGCGTCCACAATGGTCGTTCGATCGGCCACCACCAGGGTGCCGCCGGTGATCAACGGCAGGAAGATCTCCAACACCGAGATGTCGAAGCAGACGGTGGTCACGGCGAGCAGCCGGTCCCGCTCGGTCCAGCCGACGCGGGCGCCGATGGCGTCCACGGTGTGGATCACGTTGCCGTGCGTCACGCCGACACCCTTGGGCTTGCCGGTGCTGCCGGACGTGAACATGAGGTACGCCAGGTCGTCCGGCGCGGGCCGGCGCTCGTTGGGCAGGGCCGGCCCGAGATCCTCGACCAGCAGCGGCGTGACATCGGCCGGCAGCAGGTGAACCTGCTCGGCGGTGACAACCGCGACCTTGCAGCCAGCGCCCTCAAGCACCAGAGCCAGCCGCTCTGCCGGGTACGAGCTGTCCAGTGGCACGTACGGGCTGCCGGCGGCCAGCACGCCGAGCAGCACACCCGGCATCACAACGTCCCGGTCGAGCAGCACGGCCACCGGCTCGCCGGGCCGGGTCTCCGCGGTGACGGCAGTGGCCACCCGCCGGACGAGATCGTCCAGCTCACGGTAGGTCAGGCGCTGTTCGGCGTCCTCGACGGCGACCGCGTCCGGGGTGCGGGCGGCGACCGCCTCGAAGCGACCGACCAGCGTGCCGGCGGCCGGGTCGAGCAGGTCGGCGACGGTCCGCACGGCGTTGCCGGAGAGCTCGGCGGCGAACTTGCGCATGTCGTCCACGAGCCGGTCGACCTCGTCGCCGGACAGCACAGCCGTCCGATGGTTGGCCAGGATCTCCAGTCCCGCGGCGGTTTCCGTGACCTCGAGGCCGAGGTCGAAGTGGCCCTGCTGGCCGCGCTGGTGCACCAGGTCGGTGAGCAGCTCGCGCCGGTCCTCGGCTCGCCGCCAGTTCTGGAAGGCGAAGGTCGCGGTCGGGGCGGCGTCACCGCACAGCTCGGCGATCTTCGGGTACGGCAGGTCGGCGTGCGCGACCGCGCCTCGCACCTGCTCACGCAGTTCGGCCAGAAAGTCCACAGTGGACTTGTTCTGGTCGAACTCGATGCGCAGCGGCACGGAGTTCACGAAACAGCCAACCGTGTTGTCCAGATCGGCCGAGCTGCGGCCGTAGGTCGGCACGGAGATCAGCAGACTCCGCTGCCCGGTCTTGCGGGCCAGCGCGGTGGCGAAAGCGGCCAGCAGCAGGACAAACGACCGGTCACCGTACGCCGGAATCGTGTACTCGCGGTGTGCGCCAGTGCGATCGGCCGAGCCGGCGAACAGCGGCTGTCCGGAAACCCCGGCCAGCGTGGACTTCCAGAACTCGGCGCACTCAGCGAGCCGCTCGGCCGGCACAGCCTGCTCGGCGTGCAGCGAGTCAGCGAACCGACCGGCCACCGGCGGCAGCTCCGCGCCTCGGTAAAGCGCGTCGAGATCGTCACGGAGCAGCTCAGCGGATCGACCGTCGACCACCAAGTGGTGCGTGACGAGTTGGAGCATGTTCGACGACCTGTGCAGTACCGCGCGCAGCGGTGCTTCGGCGTCGAGCCGGAACCGGCGGTCGGCTTCCTCCGCGATATCCGAATCGTCACGGATCTCCAGGCGCGGCAGCTGATCGGCCGGCACGAAGGCCAGCTCGCCGCCGTGCGGCCGGACGACGCTGCCCAGCGCCGGGTGTCGCGCAACCAGCGCGTCGACCGCGTCCGACAGCCGACGGAGGTCCACAGTGGACGCGAGTTCCCACGACATCGAGATGTTGTACGGGGTCTGCGGCGCGGCCAGCTGGTCCGCGGCCCAGATGCCCATCAGACGCTCGGTCAGCGGGGCCGGGCCGCGCTCAACGGCCACCGGCTCCGGTGAACGTCGCCCGAACCCGCTCACCTGGTCGGCGTGATCGGTGCGCAGCCGCGAAGCCAGATCGCGCAAGGTGGTGCTGTCCAGCAGTGTGGTCATCGGCAGGCGGCCGATGTCGGACTCCAGCATGCGGTTCAGCCGCATCAGGGCGACCGAGTCGACGCCGTAGGCGATCAGGTCGCGGTCGGCGTCCAGCTTGTCGGCGGCGATGCCGACGGACTGGGCGACGCGATCCCGCAACCACTCCAGCAGCTCATCACTCTCCACAGTGGAGCTTCCGACACCCAGCGCGGCCTCCCACACCGCCGTGTTGCCGTGCACGAGCGCCACGTGCGAACCGCTGGACGGCAGGCGACGCCAGAGCTCGGCGGCCGCGTCGGCCATCGGCAGCGGCGTGAGGCCGAGCGTCTCGGCCAGGTAGCGCAGCGAGTCCTCGTTGGGGCTCATGCCGTCGCCGGCCAGGATCGGCCAGCCGATGGACAGCGTCCGCCCCGGCCGCCGGGCCGCGCGGGCGGCGGCGAAGCCGTCCAGGTAGCCGTTGGCGAAGGCGTAGTCGGACTGCCCCTGGTTGCCGGCCAGCGCCGCCAGCGAGGAGGCCAGCACGAAGAAGTCAAGCCGGTGCGCGGCAAACGCCTCATCGATCAGAGTTGCGCCGAGGATCTTGGCGTCGCAGACAGCTTGCACCGCAGCCGGCGTCTTGGCCCGGAGGAAGCCATCGCGCAGCTGGCCGGCGAGGTACACGATGCCCCGCACGTCCGGCAGCGAGCGGGCCAGCTCTTCCACCGCAGCACGGTCGGTCACGTCACAGCTGCGGTACTCCACAGTGGACGGCAATCCTGCCGGCTGCGCCGATCGGCCGACCAGCACGACCCGAGCTTGCGGCTGGGCGTTCAGGATACTGGCCGCGACCTCGCGCCCCAGCCCACCGGCACCACCGACCAACAGGTAGCAACCGTTGGGGGACAACAACTGTCCCGCGTCGCCGTCGGCGGTCGACGTGTCGGGCACGAGGGTCGCCACCTCGCGGCGGCCGGGAGCGAGCCGGACCCAAGCCGGGCCGGTGAAGTCCTCGTCGCCGACGATCGCGGCGGCAGCGCCGGCCGGATCCGCCTTGAGCCAATGGGTGTCGAGCGTGACGAGCCGGATGCCGAAGCGGGCGGTTTCGCCGGCGATGGTGCGCACCAGGCCGTGCAGGCCATAGAGCAGGGGCGCGGGCTCGCCGTCGGCCGCGGTGACGACGTGCACCCGAGCGCCGTCGATGTTTCGGCTGCGCACCAAGGCCCTCAGCGCGGCGAAGATCGAGTCCGTGGACACTTCAGTGGTCAGGTCGACAAGAACGTCACGCGGGGTCTCGTCCGGCTTGACCTCGTCGTCCCAGCCGGGCAACGGGTTCGCGCCGAACGTGCGCGCCACGGTGCCGTCGCCGAGCGCGAGTGTGCCGGCCGGCGGCACCTGGACACCGGTGGAGGGCATCGGGATCCAGTCCAATTTGTACGCCGCGACCGGCGACTTCGCCTTGGCCGCAACAGGCTTGCCGACCACCGGTCGGTCGTCGGCGCGGACCATGAAGCCGTCGATCTCCGCCAGCACAGCGCCGTCGGCGCCGATCAGGCGCAGGTCGAAGGTGTGCACGCCGCGCCGCTGGTCCTGGCCGACCGACCGGGCGTGCACGTAGCCGCCGGTCACCGGGCGGTGCACGGTGATGCGGTCCACGCCGAGCGGACGGTAGCGACGGGTCGGGTCGTCGGACAGCAGCCGGTAGGCGGCGGTCTGGCACGCGCCGTCGAGCATGGCCGGGTGCAGCACCTGACGGCCGTCCGTGTCCTCGCCGGCCGGCAGGGCCAGGCGGCTGATCACCTCGTCGCCGGCGCGGCCGACACCCGTGACCGTGCGGTACAGCGGGCCGTACTCGAAGCCGGCAGCCTCGAAGGCCCGGTAGAACTCGGTCGCGTCGCCGGTCAGCCGCCGTTCCAGGTCGGCCGGGTCGTAGGCCATACGCAGCCCCGACTCGACCGCCTGCACGGTGCCTTCGGCGGCGGTGCGGCCGTTGGCCGTGACGCGGAAGGCGGTGCCGTCCAGTCGCACCTTGATCTCCATCGGCGTGCCGGTGGCCGGCTCCGGCCAGGCCAGGCTCCTGATGGCCAGGCCGTACGGGGATTGCTTGGCGGACAACAGGGTTTCGAACACCAGCTCCGGGTGCACGGCCCCGGGCAGCAGCGCGACACCGTCGACGACGTGATCGGCGAGCAGCCGCGAGCCAGCGGTCAAGGTGAGGCTCGCGGTCCGTGTCGTGGGCACCTCGATCGACTGCACCAGCGGCAGATCGCTGCCCCGGTGCGGCACGGCCGGCCGTTCGACGCGGGCGAAAGGCGTTGTCGGCAGGGCGATCCGGCGACCGGTCGTCACGTCCGGCTCGCCACCGGCCAGCCAGCGCCGGGCCGACTCGTGCTCGGACTCCAAGCTCGGGTGCGGCGCACCCGTGGCCAATGCCTCGCACGCGGCGATCAACTCGCCCCGCGTCCGGCAGACGATCGCGGCCCGCTCGGTGAAGCGCTCGCGGCCGACGGTCAGCGTGTGGGCGATGTCGTTGAGGTTCAACGGAAGACTGGCGGCCAGGCGACGAGCCGTCTCGGCCAGGCGGGTCCGGTCCGGCGCGGACAGCGGCACCACCACGGTCTCGGTGCTCTCCGGCGTGACCGGCTGCCGGTACTCCTCGACGATCACGTGGGCGTTGGCGCCGCCGGCCCCGAAAGAGCTGATCGCCGCGCGGCGCGGGCGGTCGCCGGCCGGCCACACCTCGGCCCGGTGCTGGATGGTCAGCGGCGTGCCGGCCAGTTCCAGCTTGGGGTTGAGCGGTTCGGCGTGCAGGGTCGGCGCCAGCTGGCCGTTGCGCAGCTGGAGGATCACCTTGGTCAGGCCGGCGATGCCGGCCGCCGCCTCGCCGTGGCCGATGTTCGACTTCACCGAGCCGACCCGCAGCGTCTGCGCGTCGGCGAAGGCGATCGCCAGCGCACGAAGCTCGATCGGGTCCCCCAGCTCCGTTCCCGTGCCGTGCGCCTCGATGTAGTCGACCGTGCGCGGGTCCACTGTGGACCGCCTCAGCGTTTCCGCGATGAGCGCCGCCTGCGCCACCGGGTTCGGCACGGTGTAACCGCCGGTGCCGCCGCCGTGGTTGATGCCGCTGCCACGGATCACGGCGTACACCGTGTCGCCATCGGCTTCGGCGTCGGACAGTCGCTTGAGGACGATCGCGCCGACACCTTCACCGGGAACGAATCCGTCGCCACCAGCGCCGAAAGCCTTGGTGTGCTTGCCATGCGAGGGCATGCCCAGCGCGCACAGGCCGGCGAAGCGGTCCGGGTGCAGGTACAGGTTGACGCCGCCGGCCAGCGCCATGTCCGCGTCGCCGCTCTCCAGAGCGCGGCAGGCCAGGTGCACGGCCGTGAGCGAGGAGGAGCACATCGTGTCGACCGTGAAGCTCGGGCCGGCCAGGTCGAACGCGTGCGAGACCCGGTTGGCCACCGAGGCCAGCGCCGTCACGGCGTACTCGGGGTTGTCGTAGCCGGCCAACCGGGCGTCCCTACCAGCGAGGATGTTGCTGGTGCCGGTCACTCCGGCGAACACGCCGACCTTCCCGCCGGACAGCTCGCGGCGCGCGTAGCCCGCGGTTTCGAAGGCCTCCCAGGCCACTTCGAGGAACACCCGCTCCTGCGGGTCCATCGTCGCCGCGTCACGGGGCGAGATGCGGAAGATCTCCGGGTCGAAGCCGTCCCAGTCGTCGATGAAGCAGCCGTAGCGGGCGTAGCCCTGCGCCGTGCGCCAGTCCCAGCGGTCCGCCGGCACCTCCCGGACCGGCGAGCCGCCGGTCGCCAGCAGCCGCCAGAACTCGTCGACGTTGGCCGCGCCGGGGTAGCGACCGGCCACGCCGACGATGGCGATCGGCTCACCGGCCTTGGGCTCGCGAGCCGGCTTCGCAAGCGGGCTGACCTGCGGAAATGCCACCGGCTTGACACCAGATGTTGTCACCGGCACGGCCGCGACGGGGACAATCGGAGCTGCGACAACAGGTGTTGTCGCAGCCGGGGTGGCGGGTTCGAGCTTGGCGGCAAGGAAGGCCGCCAGCGCGTCGACCGTGCGGTGCTCGAACAACACCGTCGAGGACACCGGGGTGAACCGGCTCGACACCTCGGCGACCAACTCGTTGTTGAGCAGGGAGTCGATACCCAGCTGCTGCCACGGGACGTTGCCGGGGATGGTGACGGTGGGGTCGGCGATCAAGGTGCGGACGATGTCGCGCAGGCCGTCGGCAATGGCAGTCACGGTCTCTCCGGACGGGGCGGCCGGCACGGCGGCGGCCGGCGAGGGGGGTGCGCAGGTGAGGACGGCGACAACGCCGGGGTCGTCGGCGGTGGGGCTGGCACTGAGGGTCCAGTCGTGGTCGGCGAGCAGGCGCTGCCAGCGGGGAACGTCGAGCAACGGCCCGTGGGGCAGCCGGCGCTCGGGATCGACGTAGCGCCACCAGCCGTCGGTCAGGCCGAAGATCAGCGTGTACACGGCGGCCGGGGCCACCATCTCGGACAGCACCAGGCGGCCACCGGGGTTGAGCAGCCGGCCGATGTGGGTGAGCGAGGTCTCCAGGTCGCGGGTCGCGTGCACCACGTTGCTGGCCACGATCACGTCGAACCGCCGGCCGTGGAAGCCCTGCTCAGCCGGGTCGTGCTCGATGTTGAGCAGGGCCGTGCTGATCTTGTCGCCGAAGCGGCGGCGGCCGTGGTTGAGGAACGCCTGGGACAGGTCGGTGTAGACGTACTCCACCGGCGTGGCTAGCGCTGCTAGCACTCCGGCCGTCGTGCCGCCGACACCCGCGCCGATCTCCAGCACGCTCTGCCGGCCGTCGGCGACCAGTGCCGCCACGGTCTGCGCCGCGACCTGGTTGACCGGGTCGAACAGCGAGTTGCCGCTGTAGATCCCCGTCACGCCGGACAGGTCGCCGCCGGGGAACAGCACGTCGGCTGCCCGCTGCTCGCCGCGCAACACGGGCCCGTACGAGGCCAGCGCACGGTCGAGGAGGTCGAGGTGGCCGGCCAGGTCGGGGTGGTCGGCCAGCAGCGCGTCCCGGCTCGGCGGCTCGAACGTCCGCAGGCCGGCGAACTTGCCACCGTCCTGGTTGACGAGTCCGTCGGACGCCAGCAGGTCCAGCACCGCCGCGAGAAGCCGGTGGTGCTCCGGCACCACGCCGAGCCGTTCGGTGATCTCGCCGAAGGTGGCCGGCGGGGTGAGTGCCTCGCCGAGGCCGATGTCCGCCATGCGACGGGAAAGGTGGGCGCGGGCATAGAAGTCCATGCGCCGCGCGGCGCTCTCCGAAACGGTCTCGGTGGCCTGAGGCTGGTGTGCCGCCAATGCCTGGGGCTGGCCGGCGATTACAGCGGCGTGGGGGTGCTGGCCGGCGACCGCCGTTTCCAGGGCGGCGATGCCGTCGGCCGGGCTGTACTCCGCCAGTCCGGGGTAGCTGCGCAGGACGTGATCCGTGTACTGCTTGGCCAACCCGGTGTCACGCCACAAACCCCAGTCCAGGGTCCGGACGTGACCGCCGGCCGCCGAGGCGTAGTAGCCGAGGAAGCTGTTGGCGGCGGCGTAGTTCAGTCCGCCCTGGCTGCCGAAGAGCCCGGCGACCGAGGAGGAGAGCACCAGCAGCTTGTCGCCGGCGAGCTGGCGGAGGTGCTGGACGGCCGTGACCTTGGTGGCCAACACAGTGTCCACTTCGGACGGGGTCAGGGAGCCGATGAGGGCGGCGCTGACGGAGCCGACGGTGTGCACGAAACCGTCCGGCTCACCGAAGGTGTTGCGGCAGAAGGACAGCACGGCGGCAACATCGGCGGGGTTGGTGACGTCGCCGTGGTGGAACACGGCACCGGGCACCGACACCGTGGCCGGCGAGCGGCCGACGAGGACCAGGCGGGCGTTGTACTCGGCGGCGAGGTGACGGGCGATCTCGGTGCCGATGCCACCGGTCCCACCGAACAGGATGTAGACGCCGTCCCGCTTGAAGGACCGAACGCCGGTGTCGACCGGCTGGTCCACGAAGACCTGACGCCGCCGGCCCTCGGGGCGTAGCGAGACGAGGGCAGGGCCGGTCGGGACGGACGGAACCTCAGCCAGCAACGCGTAGGACGGGTCGAGATCGACGGCGGCGATGGAGATCGTCGGCAGCTCCATGGGGATGCTGCGCAGGGCCCCCAGCAGCGCACCCTGGAGTGCGGCACCGGGAGTCGGAGACGAAAGTCCAGTGGTGACAAGACGAATCGTCGACGGGACGCCCGTGCGGCCGAGGGTCCGCGCAGTGGTGACGAGGGCCAGCAGCCACTCCCGCAGCGCGGCAACGCCGGAAGCGTCGTCGGCCCAGTGCGCACCACCGACGAGCAGCTGCACGTCGGTGAAGCCGGCAATACGCTCGGCCAGCTGCGGGTCGGCGATGTCGACACCACCGGTGACGGTCGTGTTTCGGTCGTGCAGAACGAGGGTGTTGGTCGGGGGCGTCGCCGGGTAGGCCGGGATGTCCTGCCAGGTCGGCACGAGCATCCGCACGGTGTCGGCAGGCAGCAGGCGAAGTCCGCGCACGGTGAGCACTCCAGGAACATCGATGTCGATCACGGTGTCGCCGGTGCGGCGGACCCGCAGTTCGGCGCGTGCCGGCACGGACCGCTGCCAGCTGAGCCGGTCGATACCGGCCGCGATGTAGGTTCGGTTGTCGTCGAGCACGGCGTGCGAGGCCTGCAACGCCGCGTCCAGCCAGGCGATCCGGCGGGTTCGCTCGTCGCCCGGCCCGGCCACGATGTCGGCCCACGCCTGCGTCCCGCTGCGCCGAACCCGTTGCAGCACCCGGTAAACCGGCCCGACCTCGATGCCCCGGCCGGCCAGCAGCCCGTACAGGTCGACCGGCGTGGACGCCTCCTCACGCGGCCACTCCCCCGCCGCAACCGGCTCGGTCGCCGCCGTGGCGGTGGCACATACCTCACCGTCGGCTGTCAGGGTCAGGCCGTCGGCGACGAGGTCGGCGGTCACCGGAACCGGCCGCAGGAAACGGATCCGGGCCAGGTCGGTGGTGGCGAAGGCGTCGATCAGCTCGGCCCCCGGCCGCACCCGACGGCCGGCGACCACATGGTCATGCAGGTCGTGCTGGGTGCCCGGCAGCCAGAACGACTTGCGTTGGAAGGGATAGAGAGCCAGCGGGACTCGACGCGCAGGCGTGCCCTGCGGCCAGAACACGGCCCAGTCCACGTCGCCGCCGGCCAGCCACTGAGCGAGTTCAGTCGGCGCATCCTCGACTCCTGACCGGAGGGCACGGACCAGCTCGTCCTTGGACCGTGCCAGGACGACCTTGCGGTGCCGCAGGGCCCGGCGACCGGTCTGAAGGGTCCAGACGGTCTCCGCGAAGTCGGCGTCACCGGCCTCAAGGACGTCCGCGAGACGGGACGCCAGCTCGGCCAGTGCTTCCGGGGTGGCGGCGGACAGCGGGACAAAGGCGGAAGCGGTGAGCTCGGCAGGGTCCGAGACGACCGCGGCGGGTGCGGCGAGCTCAGACGACTCGACCGAGGCGACTGCGACGGGCGCAGCGAGCTCGGTGAGAGTGGCCGAAGCGACCGCGGAAAGCGAAGTGGCAGAGCCGATCACCACGTGGGCGTTGGAACCGCCGAGGCCGAAGGAGCTGATGGCGGCGTAGCGGGAATTGCCGGTCCACGGCATGGGGTGGGCAGCGATGGCGAGGGGGGTGCCGGCGAGGTCGATGTCGGGGTTGAGGGTGGTGAAGTTGGGCGTAGCGGGGATCAGGTTGTGGCGCAAGGCCTGTACGGCCTTGATGAGACCGGCGAGACCGGAAGCGCCCTCGAGGTGGCCGAGGTTGGCCTTGACGGAGCCGATCCACAAGCGGTCGGCAGGGCCACCGCCGGCCGAGCCGTCCAGCGCCCCGAGGATGCCGTCGATCTCGATGGGGTCGCCGAGGGCGGTGCCGGTGCCATGGGCCTCGAGGTAGCCGAGGTCGTTGCCCTGAAGGCCGGCACGAGCGAGGGCGCGACGGATGACGCGGGTCTGGGCGGCGGGGTTGGGGGCGGTGAGACTGGCGGCGCGGCCGCCGTGGTTGACGGCGACGCCCTTGATGACGGCGAGCACGGGATCGCCGTCGGACAGCGCCTGCCGCAACGGCTTGAGCACGACCCACGCGGCACCTTCGCCGCGGACGAAGCCGTCGGCGGAGGCGTCGAAGACGTGGCTGTGACCGGCCGGGGAGAGCATGCCGGCCTGCTGGTAGGCGGTGGTGTTGAAGGAATTGCTGAGCAGGTTGGCGGCGCCGACCATGGCCGTGGTGCAGTCGCCGGCCCGCAACGCGGCGACGGCGGAGGCCAACGCGGTCAGGGAACCGGAGCAGGCGGTGTCCATGGTGATGCTGGGACCGGTGAAGTCGTAGAAGTGCGAGACCCGGTTGGCCAGGAACGCCGGGAAGGTGCCGATGGTGGCGTAGCCGTCGGCGGCATCGGTGGCGACGAGCTGCTCGCGGTAGTCGTAGCTGCAGGCGGCGACGAACACGCCGACATCGTTGCCGGCCAAGGCATCGGGGTTGACGCCGGCGTGCTCGAGGGCGTGCCAGCTGAGTTCCAGCAGCATCCGCTGCTGCGGGTCCATGGAGGCGGCCTGACGCGGCGTGACACCGAAGAACTCGGCGTCGAACAGGTCGATCCGGTCCAGCAGGCCGGCCCGCTCCGGGACACCGGCGCGAGAAGTCGCGCCGATACGGCATTCGCCACGGGCGACCAGATCCCAGAAAGCGTCGACGTCGTCGGCACCGGGGACACGGCAGGACATGCCGATCACAGCGATGTCGTCGGCAACCTCGGCAACAGCGTCCTTTGTGGACTCAACCACCGGAGCATTCACGTGGGCGGCCAGGTCGCGCAGCCGAGGGTGCCGCCAGACGGTGGCCAGCGGCACGCCGAGTTCGCGGACCAGACGCACCGCGGCGGCGGAGTCCATGCCCTGCTCGCCCAACGGTCGATCGGGGTCAACAGCATGTCCCAGCACGGATTCGGTAACGGCCAGAATCGAAGTCAGGTCGACGGGATCCGCCGAGACCGGAGACACCGTTGCGGCGTCACGGATCGCGGCCAGGAAGGCGGCGGCCTCGCGGCCGTTGATCAGGCTGTGGTCGAAGGTCAGCACCATCTGGCGGCTGCCCCGGTCGATCGAGCCGAGGAACAGTGTGGCCACGGCGGGCGGCACGACCACCGGCAAGGCAAAGGTCGCCGACTCCTCGCCGAGGTGGGACAGGATCAGCGACACCGTGCCGTCGGCCTGCGACTGGCCATCACGGGCCCGCTCCACTGACTGCACGTACTGCGCGTGAAAGTCCTCATCGGACAGTTGGTCGGCGGCGCGCACGACAGCGACCGTCAGGTCATCGGAGTCGGTGGCCACGGCGATGCCGAGGTCGACCCGGTCGTGCACCTGCACCTTGTTGTCGGCGGTGTGCCGCGACCGAAACCCCTTGTGCGCCATGGCGGTCCGGGCGGCCAGCAGGGCGAAGCCCTGGAACGCCGTCTCCGCACCGAGGCTGGCGGTGACCTGGTCCAGCGCCTCGGCGTCCAGCGGCATGGCGACAACCGCCGGCACGATCTTGTCGGCCGCCGCGCGCATGGCGGTGTTCAGCTGCTGCTGACGGGTGCTGAGTTCCTGCGAGCGCTGGGATTCCAGGTACCGCTGGACGTCCTCGGGCAGCAGAACGGAGCCGGCAGCGGGAATCAACGGCAGCTGCTCGTCGGCGAGACCGGCACGACGGGCCATCAGCCGGGTTCGAGGAGGAACGCGAACCTTGGCGACAGCAGCAACCTCAGCGGCCGAGATCTCCGCGACCACCGCGCCGATCGGCACGGTGTCACCCTCGGCCACCAGCCAGCGGGTCAGCACGCCGTCGGCCGGCGACTCGATCTCCACCGCCGCCTTGTCGTGCTCCATCTCGTAGACGACCTCGTCCTTGGCCACCCGCTCCCCCGGCTGCTTGCGCAGACTGAGGATGCGGACCTCGACGATGCCCTCGCCCAGTTGCGGCACGGCCAACCTGGTCATGTGTGTGGACGCCTTTCAGATCAGGACCGAGCGGACCGCGGCGACGACGTCGTCCACGCCGGGCAGGACGGCGCGTTCGAGGTCGGGATGGAAGGGGATGTGCACGTCGTCCTTGGCCACCAGCCGGGGCGGCGCGAGCAGCGAGTAGAAGTCGTCGTCGGCGCCGGCCAGCTCGGCGATCACGGTCGCGCCGAAGCTGCTGGTCCGGCCGTCCTCCTGCACGACGACCAGCCGCCCGGTGCGCCGCAGCGACGCGGCCACGGTCTCCCGGTCCCACGGGACCAGCCAGCGCAGGTCGATGATCTCGGGCGAGACCTCCAGCCGGTCGGCCGCCTCGACGGCCAGCTCGACCCCGTTGCCCCAGGTCACAATCGTCACCTCGGACCCGGGACGGACGATCCTGGCCCCGACACCAGAGCTGGCAGCGGGCTCGCAACGACGCCGCATCAGGTGCTTGGGCAACAGGATCAGCGTCGGGTCCTCGCCGGCGAACGCGGCAGTGAAAGCCGCTTCCGTGTCCTCCGGCGTGGACGGCACGACGACCCGCAGCCCGGGCAGGTGGGTGAACAGGCTCTCGTTGCTCTGGCTGTGCCAGATGCCGCCGCCGGGCAGGTAGGCGCCCCACGGCGCGTACATCACGACCGGGCAGGTCCAGTCGGACAGCGACCGCCAGCGCAGCGTGGTCAGCTGCCCGGTGATCTGGTTCCACGCCGGCCCGACGAAGTCGACGAACTGGAGCTCGACCACCGGCCGCATGCCGGCGGCGGCCAGACCGACCGCGGCGCCGACGATGGTGGCCTCGGCCAGCGGCGAGTTGATCACACGCGAGCGGTCGAGTCCCTTGGTGAAGCCGAAAACGCCGCCCTTGGGGTCGGCCACGTCCTCACCGAAGACGATCATCTCCGGGTAGCGGTCGAGCCCGGCGCGCAGTGCGCTGTTGACCGCGGCGACCATCGTCCCGCCGGACACCTGCGGTGCCGGTAGCGATACAGACGAACTCCCGAACAGGTGCTCGCTGACCGACTTCACGTCCGCGGCCGGTTCCGAAGCGACCCGGGTGAACGTCTGCTCCACCTCGTCGGCGATCTCAGAACGCCGCGCGTCCACCCACTCCCGAGTGACCACGCCGTCGGCGATAAGGCTTGCTGCGTAACGAGAGATCGGGTCCCGCAGCGACGCCAGCTCGGCCTCCGGCCGGTACAGCTTGTGGTCGTCGGATGAGCTGTGCGACTCGAGCCGGTCCAGCTCGCACCACAGCACCACCGGCCCGAACCCGTTGCGCGCCCGGTCGAAGGCGTTCTGGCCGGCGGCCCGAACGGCGTCGGGGTCCGAGCCGTCGACGACCGAAAGCCGGTCCGCCGGCAGCAGACCCAGGGACCGGGGGTTCATGTCACGGGTGGGCGTGCTGATGCCGTATCCGTTGTCGGCGATGAGAAACACCAGCGGCAGCGCGTTCTGCACAGCGAAGGCCAACGCCTCGAAGAACTCGCCCTGACGGCTCGACGCCTCGCCGAGCGAGCACAGCACCGCGCTGCCGTCGCCGCGCAGCTTGGCCGCCCACGCCGCGCCGGCGGCGGGCAGGCACTGGCTGGCGGTCGGGCTGGCGACCGACACGACGTTGCCGGGGCGATGGCTGAAGTGGGAGGTCATCGAGCGGCCGCCGGAGTGGGAGTCGGCCTTGCCCATCAGGTCACGGGCGACGTCCTCGACCGTCATGCCGCGGGCCATCGCGATGGCGCGGTCGCGGTAGTGCGGGAAGACGTGGTCGGCCCCGGTCAGCACGTCGCCGAGCGCGGCGAACGCCTCGTGGCCGGCCGACGAGATGGCGAACCAGGCGTTGCCCTGCCGCAGGGTCAGGCCCGACCTGCGGTCGCACTCGCGGGAGAGCATCATGCGGGCCAACAGGTCGGCGCGATCGGAGTTGCTCATGACGTCCCCTCGACGAGAAAGCCGAACACCGAGAATTCTGCTTTCCACGCCGGGTCGGCACATCGGTGCCACGACCCAAAACAAACCGGTCGCCCCGTTACGCGCCGAGGGGGAGGGCGACCGGGGACACTCCCTCGCGGGGACGAGCGCCTGGCCCGAAGTGACTACGTCCACAAAGGACAAAAAGAGGCCCGCCGGCAGCGTGCCGACGGGCCTCCTGAACCACAAACCTAAGCGGCTACGCGCTCCCGGTACCACTGCGCGACGGGGGCGTCGATCCGCTCCCGCACGCCCGGCCCCGGCCGCACCCCGGTGTGCCGCCAGATCCGCTCACTGTCGTAGAAATGGTCGTACGCCAGCAGTTCGAACTGGTGGTCGGTCATCGAGGGCAACTGCTGCCGGGTCAGCTCCCGATGCGCGCGGGCCGGCAGGCTCTCCTCCGGCATGGCGTGCCCGAGCCGGGCGCACAGCAGCCCGATCAGCTCGCGCATCCGCACCGGCCGCGGGTCGCTGACGTGGAACACGGCGCCGGGAGCGCGGCCCCAGGCCATCCGGGCCAGGGCGGCGATCACCCGGGCCAGGTCGGTCACAGCGACGACCGAGGTGCGGGCGACCCCGAGGTCGATCAGCGCCGGGATCTTCTCCAACAGCCGCAACAACGTCGGCACGAACCAGATGTCCCCGGCCCCGTAGACCAGGTGCGGGCGCAGCACCACCCCGCCGAACGACCGGACAGCACGCTCGGCGGCGAGCTTGCTGGCGCTGGTGGCCGATGCCGGCGCGGGTGCCAGCAACGACTCGCCACTGCCGCGGTGCACACCGCTGCCGTAAACGGATGTCGTACTCAGGTAGACGAACCGGTTGACGCCGGCCCGGGTCGCCTCTTCCAGCAGGACCCGGGTGCCGTCCCGGTTCACGGCGTCGCAGAGGTCGGCGCTGCCGCCGATCTGCGATCCCAGGTGCAGCACGGTGGTGACGCCGTCGCAGGCCCCGCGCATGGTGGACGGCTCCACCAGGTCGCCGCGGACCTCGACCACACCGGCCTCGCTCATCCAGTGCGGCACGCCGCTGCGGGTCAGCACGCGGACCTCGGGTCGGCGCTCCCGCGGTCCGGCCAGCAGATCGGCCATCATCGTCGAGCCGACGAAGCCGGTGGCCCCGGTGACCAGGACCGCGCCGGCCCCTCTTCGGCGGTCCCATTCCCTGTGCATTGCCAGTCCCCCCAGAACTGTGTTGTCCACTGTCGACGCCCCCCGTGGCGGTCAGCCGCGGACCAGCATGTCCAGGTGGCCGCGGGCGACCCGCCGACCGTCCTGGTCGAAGATCGCCTCGACGCCCAGCGCACCGGGCACCTCGGACCGCACGGGCAGCGCCGTGACCACGACCGGCGTGTCCAGTTCGACGTAGCGCTCGAACGCGAACCGGCAACCAACGGGTAGCAGGTCGGCCCGGCCGTGCACCAGCTTGGCGGCCTGCCGGCCGGCCTCCATCAGGACCATACCCGGGACGTGGTCGACGGGGTGGTCGAAAAGCACCGGATGGTCACGGTCCACGCGGACCTGCCAGCTGTGCCCGTCCGCCCCCGCGGACAGCACGACGTCGCGCTCGCTGAGCCGGCCGACCGACTGCGGCGTGACCGCCGCCGGCAGCACGCCGGTCACCGGCGGCGGCACGTCCCGACCGCCCCGTACCCGCCGGTAGGCCGCGGGCGACACACAGCTCCAGCGCACCGAGGCGGAGCCGACGCACTCCCCGTCCCGGTAGCAGTCGAAGTCGGTGATCATGCCGCTGACGGTGCCGCCACGGCGCTTGACCTCCCGCGCCGTGACCGCGAACAGGATGTCCGCGGGACGGTCGCCGAGCACCAGAGCACCCTCCGAGATCTGGTAGCTCTTCTCGTGCGACAGGAACTTCCAGTCCATCGGCACGTCGAACACCTGGTGCGCGAGCACCAGCGTGGCCTGCCGAAGGCTCTCGGCGAACAGCATCGGATCGTGCCGGGGCACGGTGGTCAGCGAGTAGAAGCTGTGCGCACGGGGCCACTGGGCCCCGACCTGGAAGGTGTTCTCACCGGTCACGCACAAGTCGGTCAGAAACACCTCCGAAACGGCGGCCCGGTGGACCAGGCTCCTCGGCACCGTCCGGTCGAACAGCACTCGTGCATCACTGCCCACCGATGCCGGGAAAGTCTGGCCCTCCCGAACCCCCCTCACCTGGAACGATGAGTCGAACTCACGGATTTCGGCCGCGTTCGTCCTGATCATGGCAGTCATCGGAAACCCTCCGATTGAGTGAACGTCCCCCCGATGCGGCCCCCAGCCGCACCGATGAGAACCATACTAGTCGCCCGGTTTGTTTTTGCACGCAAGAGTCACGGTGCGGGGGTAGGATTTTCCGTGATGCGGCGAGACGACCGCCACTGGATAGCAAGGAGAGTACTGCGTTGGCTCTACAGGAGCGGGCAGAACGGACCCGGGCCGCCATCTTGGACGCCGCCGCTGCCGTCTTCGACGACCGCGGCTACGCGGGTGCGACGCTGTCGGACATCATCGCCGTCGCGAACGTGACCAAGGGGGCGATGTACTTCCACTTCTCGTCCAAGGAGAAGATCGCCCACGCCATCGTCGCGGAGCAGTTCGAGGTGTGGGAACCGCTGGCCGGGGCCAAGGACATCGGCGTGCAGACGGTGATCGACCTGACCCACAACATGGCCCGCAGCCTGCAGCACGACGTGCGGGTGCGGGCCAGCATCCGGCTGGTCATCGAGCAGGGCACGTTCACCGACCCGAAGCCGGACTCCTACCAGCAGTGGATCAGCGTCGTGCGGTCCTGCCTGGAGAAGGCCGCGGCCAAGGGCGACCTGCGCTCCGAAGTGGACCCGGACGACGCCGCGCACCTGGTCATCGCCTCGTTCACCGGCGTGCAGATCTCGTCCGAGGTGCTCACCGGCCGGGAGGACGTGACCGATCGCGTGACCATCATGTGGCGGCTGCTGCTGCCCGGTATGGTGCCGCCCCGCCGGCTGGCCAAGTTCACGCCGGAGGGCACGCTGCCCCCGGACGTGACGCTGAACTGAACCACCCCACCCCCGCACGAGAAACCGGCTGGGGACACCGGATCGCGGTGTCTCCAGCCGGTTTCTCAGTCTGCGGGCCGGAATTCACTCCGGCGGGGCGATGCGGGCGGCGGACCCGGTGAGGTCCAGCCCCGCGAGCACCGGGCGGCCGGTCAGCCCGGGCAGGATCATCGCCCACGACTCGGCCAGCGTCTTGGCCACCTTGTCCCGGGACATGGCCGACGCCCACAACATCTCGATCCCCATGCACAGCGCCAGCACGACCGTGACCGCGCCGTCGACGGCCACCCCCTCGGCCAGCTCCCCGGCCGCGGCCGCCCGGCTGGCCAGCCGGTGCAGGATGTGCTGCCATTCCAGGAAGAAGTCGATGAACGGCCGGCCCTGCTCGGCGCACTCCCGAGCCATCCGGAAACTGGCCCGGACCGCGGCCTCGTCGCGTAACCACCCGGCGACCAGCTGACTGAGGTCGATCATCGCCTGCACCCCCGAGGCCGCGCCGGCCGAGGCCGTCGCCGCCCGCCGCAGCAGGTCCCGGCCGGGCTCCTGCACCGCGGCGACGATGTCGCTCTTGGCCGGGAAGTGGAAGTACAGCGCACCCTTGGTCACGCCGGCCGCACGGCTGATGTCGTCGATGTTGGTGCCGATGAAACCGTTGCGGTCGAACAACTCCGCCGCCGAGGCGACCAGCCTCGCCCGCGTCAGTTCGGCTCTCTGCTGCCTGACCACCGTCTGTCCGTCTCCATGCGGTTCATGTAGTTGTGCGTCAGCCGACGTTTTCCAGCCGGATCCCGTTGTTGTCCGAAAGGGACAGTCGCGGGTCGGTGGTGAGGATCATGCGCTGCAACTGGTGCAGCGCGGGCGAGGGCTCCAGGCCGAGTTCGTCGACCAGGCAGGTGCGCAGCCGCCGGTAGCAGTCGATCGCCTCGCCGCGCCGGCCCGAGCGGTAGAGGGCCAGCATCAGGTGCGCGTAGAGCCCCTCGTGGGTGCGGTTGCGCGCGACCAGGGCGGTCAGCTCGGACAGCAGCTCGTGGTGCCGGCCGAGGCGGAGGTCGGCGTCGATGCGCCGGTCGAGCACGTTGAGCCGGGCCTCCTCGAGGCGGTGCATGTCCACCTCGAGCATGGCGCCGACCTGCACGTCGGCCAGCGCGCTGCCGCGCCACACCGACAGCGCGGCGCGGAACCGGGCGGACGCCTCGTGCCACTCGCCGGCCTCGCGGGCCCGGTGCCCGGCCTCGGCCAGCCGCTCGAACTGCTGCACGTCGACCGCGCCCCCCGCGGTGTCGAGCAGGTAGCCGCCGGGCTGGGTGACCAGGATCCGCTTCGGGTCGCGGACCGGGGCGTCGGGGTCCTGCGCCACCGCGGCCCCGATCAGGGTGCGCAGGTGCAGGATGTAGGTCTGCAGGGTCGTGTTGGCGCTGCGGGGCATGTCCGGGCCCCAGAGCTCCTCGAACAGCGACGCGTTCGGCACCACCTCGTTGGCGTGCACCGCGAGCATCGCGAACACCTTGCGCGGCTTGGCCGCGGTCGGCGTCACCGGCTTGCCGCCCAGTCGTGCGGCTAACGGTCCCAAGACTTCGACGTCCATGATCCGGTCCTCCCGTCGTCGATCGCGCTGCCGCCCCCCGGCGACCCCGTTCGACCGACCTCCGAAGACTACAAAACCGACCGCCCGGTTTCAATCCCAAACCGGGGCGGGCGGTCGGTTTTTTTCCGCTCGCGATCACCCGCCGATCTTGTGGAGGTGGTGTTCGCCCAGGTCACGGACGGTTTCCGTGCCGAGCAGGCCGAGCGTGACTTCTGCGTCGGCCAGCACCGATCGGATGACGTGACCGACGCCGGACTGTCCGTTCAGTGCAAGTCCGTACAGATACGGTCGTCCGACGGCGACCGCGTCGGCGCCCAGCGCGAGCGCCTTCAGCACGTCCGAACCGGTGCGAATGCCGGAGTCCAGCAGCACCGTCAGCTCGTTGCCGACGGCCTTGGCGACGGCCGGTAGGGCGTCCAGGGCGGCGAGGGCACCATCGATCTGCCGGCCACCGTGGTTCGAGACGACCACACCGTCGGCCCCGGCGTCGCGCGCCGCCCGTGCGTCGTCGGCGTGCAGGATGCCCTTGACCAGCAGCGGGCCGGCCCAGTTCTGCCGGAGAAAGGCCAGCTCATCCCAGCTGCTGCCGGTGCCGGTGAACATCTGCTGCCACCGGCGTACGGCCGCGTCGAGGTCCTGCTCGGGCGGCTGGGCCAGCCGGGCGCGGAACACGGGGTCGCTGAAGGCGGTGGCCGCGCCGATGCCCTGGAGCGCGGGCGCGAAGCCCTGGTCGAGATCGCTGGGCCGCCAGCCGAAGCGGGGCGTGTCGACCGTGACGACCAGCGCCGAGAAGCCGGCCCGCTCGGCCCGGTCGAGGATGCTCAGGCACACCTCGGGGTCGTCCGGCTGATAGAGCTGGTACCAGCGGTCGCCGTCGCCATTGGCCGCCGCGACCTCCTCCAGGCTGTACGAGGCGGGCGAGGCGACGATCATCGTCACGCCGATCTCGGCCGCCGCGCGGGCCACCGCCAGCTCACCCTCGGGATGCACGATGGACTGCACGCCGATCGGCGCCAGCAGCACCGGCGTGGCCATCTCCTTGCCCAGTAAGGAGGTCCTCAGGGTCGGCTGGGTCTTGCGCAACATCCGTGGCACCAGCCGGTAGCGGGCGAACGCCGCACGATTGGCCCGCAGCGTGTCCCCGCTGCCGGCGCCGCCGGCCACGTAGCCGAACGGCCCCGGCGCGAGCACCTTCGCGGCGGCGCCCTCCAACTCGGTGCCGTCGCACGGGCCCGGCGGCGGGTGACCCGCCGCCGCGTCCCGCAGCAGTTTGCCTTGGTATGTCGAGAAAGTGCCGCTCACACCGGCCATGGTCGCCCCACCATCCGGGCAGCCGAAGGGCGCTCGTCACCGTTTCGAGCGCCCTTCGACCCCATTTCAGGCAGCCACCCGCAGTGCGAGCGGCCGGCCGTCGCACAGGGGCAGCTCCTCGCCCCGCCACCGGTTGCGCAGCAGCCGGTCGTGCGAGACGACCACCACCGCGCCGGAGTAGTCGGCCAGCGCGGCCTCCATCTCCTCCACCAGCGTCAGCGACAGGTGGTTGGTCGGCTCGTCCAGCAGCAGCACGTCGACCTCCCGCACCAGCAGCCGGGCCAGCGCCAGCCGACGCTGCTGCCCGATGGACAGCGAATCCACCGGCGTGCGCAGGTCGGACTCGGCGAACAGACCCAGCGACAGCAGCCGCTCGACGTGCTCGTCGGCCGTGCCGACCAGGCCCTGCGCGAACGTGGCCAGCACGCTGCGCTCCGGGTGCCGGACCGTGTTCTCCTGCGGCAGGTAACCGATCCGGCCGTTGCGCGTGACCGTGCCGGCATCCGGTCGCAGCGAGCCGGCCAGCACCGCGAGCAGCGTGGACTTGCCCGCCCCGTTCGGCCCGGAGACGAACAGGCGCTCGCCGGCCGACACCGTCAGGTGATCGACCTTGAGCCGGCCGGCCACCGTGACGTCGGACAGCTCGATCACCGGGCCGTCGGCGACGCCGCCGGACAGCGGGGCGTTGAGCCGCAACGGATCCGGCGGCCGCGGCACTGGATCGGCCCGCAGCCGGTCGAGCCGCTCGGCCGCACTGCGCACCCGGGTGGTGATGCTGGCCATCACCCGCTGGCCGTCCCCGTTGTACTTGCACTTGTTGTGGTCCTTGATCGGCCGGCCCGGGGCGACCCGGTAGGCCGTGGTCGCGCCCCACGACTCCCAGTGGTCGATCTCGCCGACCCACTCCGCGTACCGCTGCTCCCAGCGCTGCCGGGCGGCCCGCTTCTCGTCGAGGTAGCCGGCGTATCCGTTGCCGTAGCGGGTGATCGCCCGGCGGTCGCCGTCCACCTCGATGATCGCGGTGGCCACCCGCTCCAGCAGCAGCCGGTCGTGCGTGACCACGACCAGCGTGCCGCGGTGGGCCAGCAGCCGGTCCTCCAGCCAGCTCAGCGCCTGCGCGTCGAGATGGTTGGTCGGCTCGTCGAGCAGCAGCAGCTCCGGCTCGGCCGACAGCACGCCGGCCAGCGCCAGCCGGGCCTGCTGCCCGCCGGAGATCGTCCCGAGTGGACGGTCCCGGTCGAGATGGCCGATGCCCAGCGCGGACATCGCCGCCGCGACCTTCGAGTCGGCCCGGTAGCCGTCGCGAAGTTCCAGCGCCGTCAGCAGTTCCCCGTACGCCGCGAGGCCGGCCTCGTCGGCGTCGCCGAGAGTCTGCTCGGCGTCGGCGATCTGCCTTTGCAGGGAACGGATCTCGGCCAGCGCGGCATCGATCGCGTCCCCGACGGTGGCCGTCGGCGACAGGTCGAGCACCTGACCGAGGTGCCCGACACCGCCCGGCGCCTCGACGATGATCTCGCCGTCGTCCGGCCGCTCCTGGCCGGCGATCAGCCGTAGCAGCGTGGACTTGCCGGAACCGTTGTCGCCCACGACACCGACCCGCTCACCCGGACGAACCGTCGCGGAGACGTTGTCGAGGACACGGCGGTGCGCGAAAGCCTTGCTGACGTTGCGAATGGTGAGCTGAGCTGACATACGGGCCTCCTGAGTTCGATGTGGACGGTCGGACGTGGCCGCGGATGCGTGAACACTGCTCGGCCCTCCTTCTCCTCGTAACTCAGGTCGTCATGCGACCTTGCCGTCGGCGAGCACCAGTTCGGCGCCCTCCCAGGTCTTGCGCAGCCACCGGTCGTGCGACGCGATGACCACCGCGCCCGGCGCGCTGCGCAGGGCCTGCTCCAGTTCCTCGGCCAGGGCGAGGGACAGGTGGTTGGTCGGCTCGTCCAGCAGCAGCACCTCCGGCGGGCGGGCGATCAGCACCGCCAGCGCCAGCCGCCGCCGCTGCCCGATCGACAGCTGCCCCACCGGCCGGTCCAGGTCACGCCCGGCCAGCAAACCCAACTGGGACAACGCCACCGCGCCCGGCCCGGCCGCCGCGGCGTAGATCTGCCGCGGCGACTTCGCCAGGTCGGCGAACGTGACGTCCTGCTCCAGCAGGCCGACCCGCACGCCGCGAGCCCGGTGCACCACACCGCTCTCCGGCGTCAGCTTGCCGGCCAACACCTTCAGCAGCGTGGACTTGCCGGCCCCGTTGCCGCCCTGCACCATCAGCCGGGCCGAGGTCGTGACGTCCAGCTGGTCCAGCTGCAACCGGCCCGGCAGCTGCACGTGCCGCAGCGACACGGCCAGCTGGTCCTGCACCGGCTTGCCGGTCAGGTCGGCCTTGAACCGCAGCGGCAGCGGCGGGCGCTGCACCTGCGTCCTGGTCAGCTCGTCCAGCCGCTGCTGGGCGTTGCGGACCCGGCGGGAGATCTGCTTCTGCACCCGCCCGCCGTGCCGGTCGTAGCCGACCTTGTTGTTGTCCTTGATCACCCGGTGGTGGTTCACCTGGTGCGCGGTGACGTTGACCGACTCCTTGAGCTCGGCCAGCTCCTGCTGCTCCTCGACGTACTGCTGCTCCCAGCGGGCCCGCTCGGACCGCTTGGCCGCCAGGTAGTCGCTGTAGGCGCCGCCGAAGCGGGTCACCCCGCCGCGGGCCGGGTCCAGGTCGAGGATGTCCGTGCACACCGCGTCCAGGAAGACGCGGTCGTGCGAGGCCACCACGACGGTGCCCGGCAGCCGGCTCAGCTGCTGCTCCAGGAACGTCACCGCCTCGTCGTCGAGGTGGTTGGTCGGCTCGTCCAGCAGCATCGCCCGCGGCTGGCGGATCAGCAGCGCCGCCAGGCCCAGCCGGGACCGCTGGCCGCCGGAGAAGGCCGACAGCCGCCGGTTCGGGTCCACATCGGACAGTCCGAGCCCGGTCAGCACCAGCTCCGCCCGGCGGTCCGCGTCCCACAGGTCGTGGTCCTGGGCCCATTCCAGCACGTCACCGTACTCGGCCAGCAGCTCGGCGTTGTCCGGGTCGTCGGCCATCTTCCGGCCGAGGTCGTCCAGCCGTTGCCGGGCCGCACGGATCTCGGCCAGCGCGTCGTCGAGGACGTGCCGCACCGTGCTGTCCGGGCCGAAAGGCAGCTCCTGCAACAGGAATCCGCAGTCCGGCGGCCGGCTGACGGTGCCGGCGTCCGGCTCCTCGTCGCCGGCCAGCAGGCGGAGCAGCGTGGACTTGCCCACGCCGTTGTCGCCGACCAGGCCGAGCCGCTGACCCGGCGACGCCGTCAGGCTCACACCGTCCAGGACGCGCCGGTCGCCGTAGGCCTTGACCAGGTCGCGGGCATGCAGAAAGGGAATGTTTGACATGCGACACCTACCGCAGAAGGAGCTGGGGGATGCGGAGAGCCCGCCGGGCCGTCTGCGCCGCACGCTCAGGTGAGGTCGCGGGCCGCGGTCGCGGGCTGGGTGCGAAGTCAGTAAACCATAGTGATCACAGTGTGGCAGTCCGTC
>DATJJB010000218.1:0-2538 GCA_035492655.1 Kutzneria sp.
CTGTGGGACGGGAATTCCCTACAGCTGAGCGCAATCGCCGAGCCCGGGGCGTTCCCGGAGGTGGTGTCGTGAACATGGAGCAGCGGTGGCAGGACACCGTGCAGCAGCTGCTGGTCGGCACGCGTCGGGGCAACGTCGACCGGGACACGCTGCTGACCGACTGCGCGGCGCTGGGCGTGGCCCGGTTCGGCGCGCGGCTGCCGATGACGCCGGCCGACTTGACGCCGGTTTCCCTTGCGCCACCGGAGAAGGCGCAGGTGGCCGGGGAGTCGGCGCGTAACGTGCTGGCCCAGGTGTTGGGCTGGGACGACGAGGCGTTGCTGACGGAGTGGTGCGCAGCGGCCAGCCGGGCCCAAGTCGTTGCGGCGCATGCCCAATTGCCGCAGCTGCTGGCGTTGGGCGGAGGGCGGCCGACGCTGCGGCCGGCGATCCGGCTCGTGCTGGGAGCACGCGGCCGGTGGCTGGCGCAGTTGAGCAAGGACTGGTCGTGGGCGATCGGTGTCGACGAGCAGGAGCCGTACGACCCGGAAGCGCCGGCCGGCAAGCGGCTGACCGCGCTGCGGCAGTGGCGGCGGACCGACCAGGGGGCGGTCCGAGCACTGATCGCGGAGCGGTTCCCGGAAGAACGCCGGGCGACCGACCGGCAGCTGCTGATCAACGCGCTCGAGATCGGCCTGTCCATCGAGGACGAGCCGATCCTCGAGGCCGCGTTGGACGACCGGGCCGCCGGCGTGCACGACCTGGCCCTGCGGCTGCTGCGCAAGCTGCCCGGGACGGCGTTGGCCCAGCGGGCCGAGCGCCGGCTGTGGGACGGCCTGCGCGACGCCGACGTGATCCCGGACGGACGGTTCGAACTGGAGCCGGACGAAGCCGAGAAGCGGGACCTGCTGCACGACGGCAACACCGAGATCGGCATCGCCGGTCGGCTGCGCGCTGCCGCCGCGTCGGTGCCGCCGGAGTTCTGGGAGCTGGACCAGGTGGTGGCCAGCCCGTGGGCCAAGCCGTTGCTGCAAGGCATCGCCGACGCGCTGCCGCTGGCCGCCGACCCGGTGCCGTGGGCGCTGGCGGCGTCCGAGGTGCTGACCGGCATGGCGCTGCTGGACGCGATCGACTCGCTGCCGGCCCGCACGGCCTCCGAAGTGCTGGTCGCCGTGTCGCACGACTGGAAGTACGACCTGCTGGACCACGGCTGCTCCCAGCTGCCGGGGCCGTGGTCGGCCGGCACCACCGAGGCGCTGCTGGAGCGCTTCGTCGTCGCCGTCACGCCGGGGTGGCGCACCGGGCGGCCGCCGCCCGTGCTGCTGACCAGGGGCGATGTCGGCGTGCTGACCGAGCAGTGGCCGCGGATCGCCGAGCGCTGGCCGGAACACACCAACGAACAAGCCGTGTTGCACCTGCGCGTCCAACTACGGGACGCGTTCGATCGAAGGGGCGATCAGTGAGCGAAACCGTGCTGCGGCCGTCTGCGGAGCAGCAGTACGCCGCCGAGCTGCAAGCGCTCGCGGCGGTCGACGACCGCCCGAAGCCGCCGATGTGGAAGCTGTCGCCGCAGGCCGTGGTGCGCTACGTGCTGGGCGGCGAACTGCCCGACGGCACCGCGATCACCCCGAAGTACGTTGGCGACCGGCGGATCGTCGAGGTCGCCGTGGCCACGCTGGCCACTGACCGGGCGCTGCTGCTGGTCGGCGTGCCCGGCACGGCGAAGTCGTGGCTGTCCGAGCACCTGGCCGCGGCCGTCAGCGGTGACTCCACGCTCGTCGTGCAGGGCACGGCCGGCACCAGTGAGGAATCCGTCCGCTACGGCTGGAACTACGCCCGGCTGATCGCCGAGGGACCGAGCGAGGCCGCGCTGGTGCCCAGCCCGGTGCTGCGGGCCATGAAGACCGGGGCCATCGCCCGGGTCGAGGAGCTCACCCGGATGCCGTCCGAGGTGCAGGACTCGCTGATCACCGTGCTGTCCGAGAAGGCGCTGCCGGTGCCGGAGCTGAACTTCCAGGTGCAGGCCGTGCCCGGGTTCTCGATCATCGCCACGGCCAACGACCGGGACCGCGGCGTGAACCAGATGTCCTCGGCGTTGGCCCGCCGGTTCAACACCGTGGTGCTGCCCCCGCCGGCCAGCGAGGACGCCGAGGTGGAGATCGTCTCCAGCCGGGCCGCCCAGCTCGGGCGGGCACTGCAGCTGCCGGCCGAGCCGCCGGCGCTGGAGGAGGTGCGCCGGGTGGTGCGGGTGTTCCGCGAGCTGCGCAGCGGGTCGACTGTGGACGGTCGGACCCAGCTGAAGAAGCCGAGCGGCAGTCTGTCCACGGCCGAGGCGATCTCGGTGATCACCAGCGGCATGGCGCTGGCCGCGCACTTCGGCGACGGCAACCTGGGCGCCGACGAGCTGGCCGCCGGGCTGCTCGGCGCCGTGGTCAAGGACCGGGTGTCGGACACCGCCGCCTGGCAGGAGTACCTGGAGGCGGTGGTCAAGGAGCGGCCGGAGTGGCGCGACCTGTACCGCGCCTGCCAGGACCACGACCTGGCCGGTTACGCCTGATG
>DATJJB010000219.1:0-19484 GCA_035492655.1 Kutzneria sp.
GTCGTGATGCTCCTCGTCGGCGCCCCGCCCCTGTGGACCTGGTCCTGCCTGGCCGGCTTCGGCCTGGGCTTCGTCGGCTACGGCGTCTTCCGCTGGCAGCGCTCCGCCGCCCGCCGCGGCTCCCGCACCGCCCAGGAGGGGCTGCTCTAGAGCGGGCTTATTTCGGTGGAGTTCAGCCGTTCGGGGTCGGCGATCACCTCGTAGGCGGTGACCCGGTCATCGTGGATTGTGATGATCAACGCCAGCGCCAGCCGACCGTTCGGCGCGACCACCGCGCCCGTCCTGCCGTTGATGAGGGCCGGCTCCGCGTAGGCCGCCCGCTTGCCCAGGACCAGCATCTCCCGCGCCACCGCGTCCCGGCCGCGTGTCGTCGTCGGCGTGCCCTTGGGCAGGGCTTGCGCGTCGGCCGTGCGGACGACATCCGGGGCGAGGACGGTCAGCAGGGCTTCGAGGTCGCCCTCCCGTGACGCCTTGAGGAACGCTTCGACCACGGCCTTCTCGGCCCTGTGCTGCGGCTCCGCGCCACGGACCCGTTGCCGGGCCCGGCTGGCCAGCTTCTTCGTCGTCGCCGTCGTCCGGCTCAGCGTCGGCGCGATCTCGTCGAACGGCACCGCGAACAGGTCGTGCAGCACGAACGCCACCCGTTCGGGTGGGGTCAGCCGGTCCAAGACGACCAGCATGGCCCGGCCGACCTCGTCGATCAGCAGCGCTTCGTGCTCCGGGCCTTCTTGCAGCGGCGGCTCTTCGACCATCGGCCCTTCGCGCCGGGCCTTGCGGCTGCGCAGCATGTCCAGGCTGATTCGGGAGACGACCGTGCGTAGCCAGCTCTCCGGGTTGTCGATGCCCTCGGCCTTGGTGAACCGCAGCCAGGTCTCCTGCACCGCGTCGTCCGCCTCGGCCGTGGAACCCAGCAGCCGGCCGGCCACCGCTCGCAGCAGCGGTCGGTAGGTCTCGAACCCGTCCATCGGTCACCTTTTCCCGTCGGCATCCGTCTGTGTCGTGCCACCGACCGACCGATCGCTTCCGGGAGCCTTCCGATGAGCCAGGGTAGCGCCCTGCTGCGCCCCGTGACCTTGTCCGGCCTTTCGCTGCCCAACCGGGTGGTGATGGCCCCCACCACCCGTTGCCGCGGCACCGTGCCGTCCGTCCTCCATGCCCTGCACTACGCCCGCCGCGCTGCCGCCGGGTTGATCATCTGCGAGGGCACCTTGGTCAGCCAGCAGGACGTCGCCGGTGTCCCCGGCCTTTTCACGTCCGCTCAGGTTTCGGGTTGGCGTCGGGTCACCGACCTCGTGCACTCCCTCGGCGGTCGGATCATGGTCCAGCTCTGGCACGCCGGCTTACGTCCACTTGGTCCTGCGGAGATCTCCGCCGCCGTCTCCGACTACCGTCTCGCCGCGGCGAATGCCCTTCGCGCCGGTTTCGACGGCGTTGAGATCGCCGCCAACGGGACGTACCTCATCGCCCAGTTCCTCAACCCTCGGCTCAACCGCCGCACCGACTCCTACCGTGAGCCCGGTCGTCTGCTGCTCGACATCCTCGACGCCGTCTCCACCATCGATACCCGCGTCGGCGTTCGTCTCTCCCCGTACTGGGTCCCGTCCGACAGCACTCCGCCTGATCCCGCCTACTTCCCTTCTGTTGAATCGCTTTCCGTTTACGACTCGCTGGTCCCCCAGCTCTCTTCCCTTGCCTACCTACACCTTCGTGGGCCTGCTGCCTTCTCCCTCGACGCCTTCGCCCACTACCGCAAGCTCTTCCCCGGCTTCTTCATCGCCAACAACGGCTTCTCGTTCGAGTCCGCTTCGGTTGCCGTCGAGACCGGTGTGGCGGACGCCGTGTCGTTCGCCCGTCACTTCATCGCCAACCCCGACCTGGTCACACGGTTCGCCCTGGATCAGGAGTTGTCTTTGTCCGACAAGGCTTTCAACTACACGGGAGGTGCCGAGGGCTACCTCTGACGCCGCCAGAACGGCTTCTTGGCCCCGACATGCTGCTGTTGTAGCGCCAGGTTCGCCAGGATCATCGACAGGTTCTGTTCGTACACCGGGTTGTCGGCCGGCACCTTGCGGTAGATCTTGGCCGCTTCTTCGAGCGGTCGGAGTGCGTCGGCGTGCCGCCCGACCTCGCCCAGCCGATAGCCGTGGTTGTTCAGCATCATGGCCAGCAGGGCTTGATGGGCCGGGTTGCCGGCGGTCAGCCGCCGGGCGACCGTCACCGCCTCTTCGGCCGGTTCGAGCGCACGCGCGTGCAGGCCGGAGTTGCCGAACGCGTTGTTGAGGTTGGTCAGCGCCGTGGCGAATTCGCCCAGCAGGAGAGGATTCCGCCCGGCCACGTCCCGATAGATCGACACCGCCCCGGCCGCCGCACCCACCGCTTCGGCGCGTTTTCCCACGGCACCGTAACAGTTGCCCAGATTGGTCCACGCCCGCGCGAGGTCCGGCAGCAGATCGGTGTTCTTCGCCGCCAGCTCCCGGAACAGCTCGACCGATTCTTCCTCCGGGCCGACGGCCTCCGTCGGCCGGCCGAGCCCGCAGTACTGGATGCCGAGATTGCTCAGCACCGTGGCCAGGGCCGGCAGCTCCGCCGGGCTCTCCGCCGTCAGCACCCGGTACTGCGCCACCGCTTCTTCCGTCGCCGCCACCGCGTCTTCCCGCCGGCCCACCGCGCTGTGCCGACCACCGAGATTCGTCAGCGCCGCCGCCAGATTCGGCCGCAGGCCAGGATTCTCCGCCGCCAGTTCCCGATACAGCGCCACCGATTCCGCCGCCGCCTCCACCGCGTCCGCATCCCGCCCCACCATCGTGCGGAACACCCCCAGGTTGCTCAGCGCCATCGCCAGCTCCGCCCGCTGCCCCGGCTGTCCCGCCGCCAGTGCCCGCCAGGCCGCCACCGCTTCCTCGGTCCGCGCCACCGCCTCCTCAAGCCGGCCGACCTGGTAGTAGGCGATCCCCAGCTTGGTCACCGCCGTCGCCAGGTCCACCAGCCGCCCCGGATCCCCCGCCGCCCGCTTCCGACAGTCCTCGACCTGCGCAGCCAGCACCGCGATCGCATCCATGTGCCACCCCTCCCCGCCTCGGCCCGGATGGTATGTCGATCACCGCGACCGCATCCCCGAAAATCCGGGGCAGTGCGGGACGGGAAGTTCGGGGGTTGGGGCGTGGAGTTCGCGGCACCGATTTCAGCCGCCGGCCACGATGACGACCCAACTCACCTACTACCCCGTGTAGTCCTCGAATTCCCAATGCCCGTAACGGCTGAGCTTCTCGGTGACCTCACGCCACGTGGCGCCAGTGCACTGGTCGACCAGGCGCTCGAAGTACGCCCGAATGGTCGGCCAGTGGAAGGCGTCGACGATCACCAGGTGGCGGCCGTTCAGGGGACCGCCCTCGCGGACCCGGGAGGCCAGCCAGCCGGGGGTGCAGACCTCGAACTGGAAGGACTCCTCGCCGGGTTCGCCGAGGGGGCCGGCGATCATCTGCACGAGGAACATGAAGTTCGCCGGGTCCTCGGGGACAAAGGGGTCGAGATCCGGGGTGTGGAGGTACCGGATCTCGGCTCGGACGCTCACGACAGGTAGGTCGCCGCAGTCGGGTCGTCCAACAGGGCGGCCAGCAGATGCCGGTCGTGCCAACGGTCGACGGCCCACGCCAGCGCCCGGGAGAGGCCGGCGGGGGTGTCCTCGGCGTGGATGACGCCGTCCTCGGTGACCCACCAAGCGACGGGGTAGCGGGTGTCGCCACGGCGCACGGCCAGTTCGTCGTAGACGACAACGAGGCCGTCGGGGACGGGTCGGTCGAGGAGTTCGGAGGCGGCGACCACGGCGCCGAGGTCGGACCAGCTGACGGGCTGGCCGTTGCCGATGAGGGCATCAGCGTCGACCTCGTCGGCGGCGAGGGGGAGGTCAAGGAGCTCGGCGAGAGGCTCGGCGTCGTCGGGGTCGGCGGCGACGACCTGGTCGGGGGTGAAAGCGGCGAGCAGCCAAGGGGAATCGAGCACGACGGTCTGCTCACCGGAGACGGAAGCGCCGGAGAGGGCCCGAACGCGCTCGTCGAGTTCGACCTCGCCGGCGTCGATGGAGCCGGAGCGGACGGCCTCGGCCAGGACGCCGTGGGCCCGCATGGCGACGCCGGAAGGGACGGCGCGAGCGGGATCGCCCAAGCGGCGCAAGACATCGGTGACGTCGGCGACGTCGGTCACGACCAAGGAGTCGCGAACACCGATGGCGGCCAACAGATCCGTGCGAACGCCGACGTCGGGAATGGGGTCGTAGACGCCGGTGAGGGCGTCGGCGTCGGGCAGCCGCCAGGAGCGCGGCGAAGCGCCGGCGAGGCGGGCGTTGCGGGCCAGCCACCACGAGGTGTAGCCGCCGGGCAGCAGAATCGCCTGCCACGTCTCGGGTTCGGCGGCCAACAGGCGCAGCGCGTCGGGCCACCGATCGTCGGCGACAAGATCGAGATCGCGGACGCCGGCGAAGGTGGACGGGGGGTTGAGGTCGCCGTCGATGGCGGCCCACCACGCCTCCTCGTCGGCCAGCTCGTGATCGGGACCGCCGGGCGAGTCGTCGAAGACGACCACGAACGAGTCGATCACGCCGACGGCGGCGAGCACGTCGGGCGTCCACCGCGAGGCGAGCTCGTCGGCCAGCACCCCGAGCGGCGAGTCCTTGCCGATCACGTCCTCGTCGAAGACGGAACGCAGCGGACTGGTCGGCAGGATCAGCTCGTCGGCATGGCGGAACTCGCCGTCGGAGTCGGGCAGCGCCAAGGTGCCCAGCCACGGCCGCTCGCCCCGCCGGGCACCGGTGGACTCGGTCAGCCACAACACGGTGTCGACCAAGGACGTGGTGTCCACACCGGACTCGGCGTCGTCCATGCTCCGCTCGACGGCGGTCCGCATGGCGTCCAACAGATCGGCCGGACCGGCCGGCCGCGCGCCGAGGCGTTCCAACAAGCGGTGCACGGCATCGGGGTGCGCGACCCGCAGCCCGGTGACGTCCATTGTGGACAGCTCGGTCAGCGTCTCCTGGTCGAAGTCGGGCAGCAGCACGTCTCGCGGACCGGTGACGGTACGGCCGTCGATCAGCGGCACTGGCAGGTTGCCGAGCTCCTCGCGAGCAGTGGAATCCAGCTCCGCCACGGGATCGAGCGCCGCGTACAGCCGAGCCCACCACGCCGGCTCACGGTCCTGACCGGAGACGATCGCCGAGACCTCGGCCAACCGCAGCCGCGGAACCTCAAGCGCCGCAAGCTGTCGAGCATGCCGCACATCGGAAAGTTCCGCCTTGGCCAGGCCGTCCACGATGTCGGCGAGCAGATCGGCCAGCGACGGGGCCAGCACGTCCAGCACTCGCGATCGAGCCGGGGTGCCGAAACCGCCTTCCTGCAACGGAAGCCACACCGAGGTACGCAGCTCGGAGATCAGCAGCGACCGCAGCTGACCGTCCACTTCGGACTTGGGGAAGTCCGGCAGCGGCACCAGCAGCGTCCGATGCTCGGGCTGCACGGCCAACACCAGGTCGATGTACGCCCGCGCGGCGGCGGCAAGCACGGCGTCGGCAGCGGCGCCGGGCATCAACCGCCGACGGGACGCCTCGACCGGAATCGAGGCCAACAGCCTGGCCGGCAAGGAAAGTCGCTCGTCGGTCGGCGTCGGCGCGTGCAGCACGTCGTCGTCGAGCGGACGCGGCACACCCTCGTCGTCGATCGGCACGGCCCAGCACACAGCCCACTCGGGCCGCTGCCGCGCCTCGACGCCCAGACCCTCGACCACGGTGGCGTCGAGCTCGCCGGACGATCGCCGCAACAGCCACCGGACGCGTCCGGTCGGGCCGTGCAGCACGACCGTGCCGTCCTCGTTGTCCTCACGCCACCACGTCTGCTCGCCGACCTCGATCCGGCTCAGCCCGGGCAGGGCGATCAGCAGATCCGGGGCCTCGGCGGCACATTCGGCCAGCAGCTCGGCCGCATCGACCTCCGGGCGCAGCGGCAGCCGCACCTCGGTGTCGAAGCCGTCGGGCACCGACGGCTCGTCGTCCGCGAGCGGCCAGGCCAAGCGCAGCACCGGGACCGCGCCGTCGCGCTCGGCCACCTCGGGCAGGTCGCCGACCAGTTCTCGGGTCCGGGCAGCGGAAAACGCCACGCCGCCGGTCGTCGACACCACGCGCGGCTCGTCGGAGACGGCCAGCACGGCAGCGAAGCCGACGCCGAACTGACCGACGGTACGGGCGCCCCGCTTGGCGCTCGCCCGTAACGAAGCGAGCGCGGCCACCCCGGCCTCGGTCAGCGGCGCGCCGGTGTTGGCCGCACGCAGCTCGCCGTCCACAACGGACAGCCGCAGCACGCCGCCGGTCTCGGCCGCGTCCTCCGCGTTCTGGGCCAGCTCGACCAGGAGCCGGTCACGGTAGCCGCCGAGGCGCAGGTCCTCCTCGGCGTTCGCGTCCTCACGGAACCGGGTCGGCGAGCCGCGCCAGGCCTGGAGGACGGAAGTACGCAGGTCGGTGACGCCGAAATCGCTCACTGCTCGACTTCGAGTTCCGCGTCGTCGTACACCAGCTCGGCCACCGGCACCGGCGAGCCCATGTCGACCTCGGCCTCGGAGTGCGCGCCGCAGCCGTACTCCACGTGCACGACGTGGCCGTCGGCCGGCGTGATCTCGTTGGAGCAGACGCCGAACGCGGCGCCGAGGCTGCCGGCGATCTGCTGGTAGAAGCCGCACGTGCCGCAGTGGCCGGGGGCGCTGCGGGCCATGTCGCTGCGCGGGCCGAAGTCACTGCCCTCCCAGCGGCGGGCCGAGTCCAGCCGGCCGAACCGGGACAGAACCCGCACGCGGCCGAGGCCGACCTCGCGGGCCACCTCTTCGACAGCCGGGTCGTCGGACTCCAGGTAGCCGGGCGCCAGCCGGGCGTCGTCCGGGGTGGTCGGCATGAGGTCACCGACGCCGAGATCGCCGGCGCGCACGCGCTCGCCCCACGGCACCCAGTCCGGGGCCACCAGCGAGTCGGGGCCGGGCAGCAGCACGACCTCGCTGATCGTCACCGGGTCTTCGTCACCGCCGGTGGTCGCGATGGTCACGGCCCAGCGCCAGCCGTCGTAGCCGGGGTGCGACGCCTCGAACAGGTGTGTGACCGACGCCTCGTCCTCGGCGAGTACGCCGGAGTGCGGGCCGATCGGCTCGTCGCCGGCCTCCTGCTGGGCGGCGGCCCTGGCCAGCTCGACGACCGATGCGAGGACCGGATTCGGGTGCTGCTCACTGGTGGTCGGTGCGGTCACCCGTCGATTGTGCCGCACGCGTGGAACGCCGATGCACACGTGTCACGCTCTTGAGATGCGCGCCGCCTCGCTGTTACTTGCCGTGGTGTTGCTCACCGGCTGCGCCGCGCCCGGCGGGCCGGAGAAACTGCGGGTCGAGGTCCTCGGCACGGTCACGCACGACACCGCCGCGTTCACGGAAGGTTACGAGCTGGCCGACGGCGTGCTGTACGAGAGCACCGGCCTGCAGGGCTCGTCCACGCTGCGCGCGGTCGACCCGGGCACCGGGAAGGTGCTCAAGCGCGTCGACCTGCCGGCGGAGTACTTCGGCGAGGGCATCGCGGTGGTCGGCGACAGGATCTGGCAGCTGACCTGGCAGCAGGACGTGGCCATGCTGCGCGACCGGACCACGCTCCAGCAGCTGAGCACCGCGTCCTACCAGGACGAGGGCTGGGGCCTCTGCTACGACGGCAAGCGGCTGATCATGAGCGACGGCACCTCGCTGCTGACCTTCCGCGACCCGAGGACGTTCGCCGTGACCGGGCACGTGCAGGTCGACTACGAGGGCCAGCTGAACGAGCTGGAATGCGTGGACGGCTCGGTGTGGGCCAACGTCTACCCGACCAGGACGATCATTCGGGTGGATCCGGGCAGCGGCGCCGTGCGGGGCATCGCCGACCTGTCGGCGCTCGGTCCGAAGGGCGACACCACCCCTGACGACGTGCTCAACGGCATCTCGGTGGCTCCGACCGCCGGCGAATTCCTGGTCACCGGCAAGCGCTGGCCCCTTGTTTACCGGGTGAGGTTCGTACGCGACGAGTGAGAGTGCGGCAGGATTGAGGGGTGACCGCCGACCACTCCGACCCCGGCCGGGCCCGTCGCGGCTGGAGCGGGGGCAGCAGACGGCGCCAGGAGTCCGTGCAGAACGACCCGGACCTGGTCGCCGAGTGGTCGCGCGCGCCGAAGCCGCCGACGCGGCCGATGCCGCGGTACCCCTGGCAGGAGGAGGGGCAGGAGCCGCCGACCTACCGCACCGCACCGCCGCCTCCGCCGCGGTACGAGGAGCCGACTCGACGCGAACGCTACGAGGACCAGACGCGCCGGCAGTCTCCGCAGCAGGAACACCGGTTCGTACCGCCTGAGCAGCCGACGAGCGGGCCCCGCACGCCGAAGAAGCTGACCGTGACCCGGGTCGCTATGTTCCGCGGCCGGCAGCTCGGGCAGCGCGGCGTCGACGCGTTCCGGCGCGCGCTGCACGCCGACGGGGCCGACCAGTCCGGGCTCGCGGCGCTCACGTGGGCCGTGATGATGAACTACGCGACCGACGCCACGCTGGCGGTCGCACTGGCCAACACCTTGTTCTTCTCGGCCGCGACCGGCGAGAGCCAGGGCAAGGTCGCGCTGTACCTGCTGATCACCGTCGCGCCGTTCGCCGTGATCGCGCCGGTCATCGGCCCCATGCTGGACCGCATCCAGCACGGCCGTCGGCTCGCGCTGGCCGTCTCCTGCTTCGGGCAGGCGCTGCTGGCCGTGGTGATGGCGCTGCACTTCGACGACTGGGGCCTGTACCCGGCCGCGCTGGGCACCATGGTGCTGTCCAAGTCGTTCAACGTGCTCAAGGCCGCCGTCACGCCACGCGTGCTGCCGCCGGACATCACCCTGGTCAAGACCAACGCCCGGCTCACCGTGTTCGGCCTGGCCGCCGCCGGCGTCTTCGGCGCGGTCGCGGTCGGCTTCGCCAAGCTGTTCAACTCTCCCGGCGCGCTGTGGTTCACGGCGATCCTGTGCGTCGCCAATGCCGTGCTGTGCCTGCGGATTCCGGCCTGGGTCGAGGTCACCGAGGGCGAGGTGCCGACCTCGCTGCGGGCCGAGCCGAAGCAGCAGACCCGGCAGCCGCTGGGCCGTCAGGTCGTGATGGCGTTGTGGGGCAACGGCACGATCCGCGTGCTGACCGGGTTTCTCACCCTGTTCGCGGCGTTCGTGATCAAGGCCCAGACCGAGCGCGACCACGCCCCGTTCGAGCAGATCCTGCTGCTCGGCATGATCGGCGCGGCCGCCGGGCTGGGCAACTTCCTGGGCAACGGCATCGGCGCGCGGCTCCAGTTCGGCCGCCCCGACCAAGTGATCATCGGTGCCTTGAGCGCCATTCTCGGTATGACCGTCGTCGCCGCCTTGATCCCCGGCGTGCCCACCGTCGTCGCGCTGGCGCTGGTCGGCGCGGTCGGCAGCGCCCTTTCCAAGATCAGCCTCGACGCCACCATCCAGGACGACCTGCCCGAGGAGTCCCGGGCCTCGGCGTTCGGGCGGTCCGAGACCATCCTCCAGTTCGGCTGGGTGTTCGGCGGCGCGCTCGGCGTGCTGCTGCCGGCCCAGTACTGGGTCGGCTTCGCCGTCGTCGGCCTGCTGCTGGCCGCCGGGCTGGCGCAGACCGTCATGGTCAACCGGGACAGCACGCTGCTGCCCTGGCTCGGCCGTCGGCGGCCGCTCAAGTCCGATCCCGTGACCCGGCCCAGCTACCACCGCCCCAGCCCAGGGGCCGCGCCGCCGGGCCCGTAGGCTCGTCGGACGTGAGCGTGAAACGCCTTGTCCCGCTGGTGTTGGCCGGCGCCGGTGTGCTGGCCTCGGCGTGTTCCGCGCCGCCGCTGCCGCAGGTGACCTTCTTCGCGGTGAACCGGACGGCCGCGACCGGGCCGTCCAAGTACTGCGACTTCCAGCTCACCAAGTGCGCCGCCGACCAGGCCGCCGGCGCCACGCTGGCCGTGCCGCCGAACAAGCCGTTGCAGATCTCCGTGCCCACCGAGGTCGGCGACGCCGCCTGGCAGATCGTGTTCAAGTACAAGCTCAACGGCCAGGACCAGCTGGGCCGCAGCGCCGTGTTCGGCCGGGGCGAGCGCCTCGCGTACACCCTGGAGCTGCCGGGCTCGGCCCAGCTGGAGACCGCCGAGGTGCAGCGGTTCGCCGGCGTGCTGACGCTCGACCCCAACACCGGCGAGCCACAGTTCGTGATCGGCGCGAGCTGGGTGCTGTCGGTCGCCGGTCAGTCCAGCTGAGTCGGCCGCGCCTTCGGCGGCGGCCCGTAGTTCAGCTGGCGGGAGACCTTGCTCGCCCGGCCGCCGTTCGGCATCTCCTGCACGCGGCGGCGCAGCTCGGCCAGGTCCTGGCCGGCACGGACGAGCGCCCGCGCCGCCGTCGACTCCGGGTCGTCGAGCAACGCGGTCAGGATGTCCCGTGGGGACAGGCAGTCGGTGAGCACACGCTTGACCCGGGCGCTGAGCCGGGAGTGTGGATCCGTCGGCCCGGCCGTCAGGACGCGCACGTGGTCGCGCAGCGCGTCCAGGCCCACGGTCAGTCCGATACGGCGCAACAGGTTGCCGCCGTCCGGATGAAGCAGGCCCAGCAGGAGATGCCCGCTGCTCACCTGAGCGTGGGCCTCCCGCCGGGCGATCGCGAGCACGCGCTCCGACATCGTGGTTACGGGTCGAGGTCCCGCGCGACGCCGCGGACCAGCTCGGCGATCAGCTTCGCCGTCTTGCGGTCCGGGTAGCGGCCGCGGCGCAGATCGGGCTGGATCTTCGCCTCCAGCACCTTGATCATGTCCTCGATCAGGCCGTGCAGCTCCTCGGCCGGGCGGCGCTTGGCCTCGGCGACCGACGGCGGGGCGTCGACCAGCCGCACCGACAGCGCCTGCGGGCCGCGCCGGCCCTCGGCCATGCCGAACTCGATGCGCTGACCCGTCTTGAGCCCCTCGATCCCGGGCGGCAGCGCGGAAGCACGCACGTAGACGTCTTCGCCACCGTCCTGGGTGACGAAGCCGAATCCCTTTTCCGTGTCGTACCACTTGACCCTGCCGGTCGGCACTGCACTCACCTCCGCTGCACACAACGAACGCGCCCGGGGACCGTGCCCTGGGCGCGAACTTCAAGGGTAGGGCATCGGCGGCGGCCGCAGTGCCCGGTCGAGTTACGCTGACGGCATGACGAGGTCTGCGCCGGGCGGCAAGCTGATGCCGCTGTCCATGGTCATCTTCGCGCTGGGCCTGGTGGCGCTGGCCGTCATCTTCTCCCTCTACGCCAGCGGCGCCCACGATCTGCCGCTGTGGCTCAACCTCGCCGGCGTGGTGCTCACCCCGCTCGGCCTGGCGTTGGGCCTGGTCGCGGTGTTCTTCCAGGTCCGCAGGCGCTCGTCGGAGGGCTGACTCAGCCGGCCATCGGCTCGGCGAAGCGGTCGGCGTTGTCGGACAGCCACGCCGGGAACTGCTCCAGGCTGGCCAGGACCACTTCGGCGCCGGCATCCACCAGCTCCTGCCGGTCGCACGGCCCGGTGGTGACGGCGACGGAAACGGCGTCGGCGGCCAGCGCGCCCTGGACATCGCCGACGTGGTCGCCGACGTAGACGGCAGCGCCCTGTTCCCGCAGCACAACGCCCTTGCCGGCGGACCAGAGCTCGCCCCGCAGGTGGTCGACGGACCAGCCGAGGGCCTCGACGTGCAGCCGGGCGTTGGGCTCGTACTTGCCGGTGATCACCAGCACCCGCCCGCCGAGCTCGCGGACGGCGGCCATCGCCTCGTCAGCGCCGGGCATGGCGACGGTGGTGGCGATGACGACGGTCGGGTACAGCGCCCGGTAGCGGTCCATCAGGGCCGGAATGAGCGCCTCGTCCATGCCGGCGTCGCGGAACATGTCCTGTAGCGGCGGGCCGAGCCGAGAGGCGAAGTCGGAGCCGTTGAGGCCGACGTCGAACTCGGCGCCGACCTGGTCGATGGCGGCGGCCACGCCGGGCCGGGCGTCGATGAGGGTCATGTCCAGGTCGAATCCGACGGTCAGTGCCACGCTTCGCACCCTAGCTCTTGACACGAGCCCTTTTCGCGTCCAGCCACTTGACACGGGGCCGACAAATGTCAAGCTGAAGACGTGAACCAGATCACACCGTTCACCGAGCGGGTACGCGAATCGCTCCGGGCGCAGCTGCTGGACGCCGCGGCGGACCTGCTGGCCGAGCGGGGTTTTCGCGGACTGCGCATGGCCGATGTCGCCCAGCGGACGGGAGTCAGCCGGCAGACCGTGCACAACGAGTTCGGCACGAAGGAAGCGCTGGTCGACGCGGTCGCCGCGGACACCGTCAAGGACTTCCTGGACGGCATCGCGCAGCGCATCGACCAGGCGCCGGACATCCACGCCGGCATCGCGGCGGCGGTCCGCCACACGCTCGTCCACGCCACCGAGAACCGACTGGTCAACGCCGTCCTCACCGGCTCGGACGCGGAGGACCTGCTGCCGCTGCTGACCACCAAGGGACAGCCGGTGCTGCTGCCGGCCGTCGAGCTGCTCACGGAGCTGTGGCGGCCGCGTCTGCCATGGCTGCCGGACGACGAGATCCGCCTGCTGGCCGAGACCGGCATGCGGCTGACGGTCAGCCACCTGCTGACGCCCACCGGCCCGGTCGACGAGGCCGTCGCCACCATCACCACCCTGATGCGCCGACTGATCCCGGAGGCCCCCGATGACTGACCAGCGCACCGGATTCCACTCCCTCAAAGGCCGTTTCGACTGGGACCACCTGCCGCTGCGGCTGTTCGCCAAGGGCAACGCCAAGTTCTGGAACCCGGCCGACATCGACTTCAGCCGGGACGCCGAGGACTGGGCCGCGCTCACCGACGCGCAGCGGGAGAACGCCACCTACCTGGTGGCGATGTTCGTGGCCGGCGAGGAGGCGGTCACCGAGGACATCCAGCCGTTCCTGCGGGCGATGGCCGCCGAGGGCCGTATCGGCGACGAGATGTATCTCACCCAGTTCGCCTTCGAGGAGGCCCGGCACACCGAGGTGTTCCGCCGCTGGATGGACGCCGTCGGCCTGACCGAGGACCTGCACGCCTACGTGGCCGACAATCCCGGCTACCGCACGATCTTCTACGAGGAGCTGCCGGCGGCGCTGCGCAAGCTGGAGGTCGACCACAGCCCGGCGGCGCAGATCCGGGCCAGCGTGACCTACAACCACGTGGTCGAGGGAACGCTGGCGCTGACCGGGTACTACGCCTGGAACAAGGTCTGCAAGAGCCGCGGCATCCTGCCCGGCATGCAGGAGCTGGTCCGCCGCATCGGCGACGACGAGCGCCGGCACATGGCCTGGGGCACCTTCACCTGCCGCCGGCACGTGGCCGCGGACGACGACAACTGGGACGTCGTCACACAGCGCATGGGCGAACTGGTGCCGCACGCGTTGGGCGCCATCCAATGGGTTCTCGATCACGTCGACCAGACCGCCTTCGACCTGGAGGTGACCGAGTTCGTCGGTTACGCCGGTGATCGCGCGCAGCGGCGGCTCGGCGCGATCGAGTCGGCCCGCGGCGCGGACGTGGCCCGGATCGACCTGGACTACACGCCGGAACGACTGGAGGACCAGTTCGGCGACGAGGACGCGGCGGCACTGGCCCAGGTCTGACCGCCCCCGCACTCGCCCTCCGTGGACCACCCGTCCTAGCTGGGCTGATCGCCGGGGTCGTGATCACACTGAACGTGGCACTAGCCATACTTACGACGTGACCCGGCGTATTTCTCGTCGAGCCGCGCTCGGAATCGCCGCGACCACCGCCCTCGCCGGGTGCGCCGGACCACCGACCGCCGCTCCCTCCCCCAGCGCGACCACGCGTTCCACCACGACAACGCCGCCGGTCACGACAACGACGACAACAACGGTTGCGCCGGGTGGCCCAGCGGTCGAGGTGGTGCGGGCGTCGAGCGGCCGTCCCGAGGTCGCGCTGACCTTCCACGGCGACGGCCCGCTGGCCATCACCCGCCAGGTTTTGGCGCTGCTGGCCAAGAATAACGCCAAGATCACGGTCTTTGCCATCGGCACCTGGCTGACCTCGACCCCGGACGGCGCGCGCATGGTCCGTGACGGCGGCCACGAGTTGGGCAACCACACGTGGAGCCATCCGGACCTGGAGCGCTACCAGCCCGCCCCGATGCTGACCGAGATCGAGCGCTGCCGGGACGCACTGTCCACAGTGGCCGGTACGCCGGGCGCGTTCTTCCGCCAGTCGCAGGGACAGCACGCCACCGCGCGCGAACTCGCCGCGGCCGGCACCGCCGGCTACGCCCGAACCCTGTCCTACGACGTGGATTCGTTGGACTGGACGGATCCCGGCGCGGCCGCGATCCGGCGCGCGGTGGCCGCCGCGACCGCGGGCAGCGTGGTGAGCATGCACCTGGGCCATCCCGGCACCGTGCAGGCCCTGCCCGGCATCCTGACCGATCTCGCCGGCCGGGGGCTGACCCCGGTGACCGCGACCGAACTGCTGAGGTGAGAAGTTGCCCATCCACGGACGGGCGCTGCTCGCGCTCGCATGCGTCGCCGCGCTGACCGCGTGCTCATCGGCACCGGCCGCCGAGGAACCGCCGCTCCCCACGACCACCAAGGCGACGACCACCACGTCGCCGCCGACCTCGACCACGCCGAAGTCCCTTGTGGACGGTCTGCCGGGCATGCCGCCGGTGACCGACAAGCACGACGTGTACGCCGACGCCGGCGCGAACATGGTGCAGGACGCCCTGAAGCAGGACAAGCCGCTGGTCTACGTGCCGCACAGCGGTTCCGGCGACGTGTGGGTGATCGACCCGACGACGTTCCAGGTCGTGGCCAAGTACCCGGCCGGTCGCGAACTCCAGCACGTGGTGCCCTCGTACGACATGCGCACCCTGTACGCCACCGATGACCAGGGCGACCACCTGCTGCCGTTCGATCCGAAAACCGGCCAGCCGGGGCAGAAGATCCCGGTGACCGACCCGTACAACATGTACTTCACGCCGGACGGCAAGTCCGCCATCTCGGTGGCCGAGCGGCTGCGCAAGCTGGTCTGGTACGACCCGCACACCTGGAAGCAGCAGGGCGAGACCGCGGTGCCGGACTGCGCCGGCGTCGACCACGCCGACTTCAGTCCCGACGGCCGCATCGCCGTGTTCACCTGCGAGTTCGCCGGCCGGGTCGCGGTCATCGACATCGCGACGCACCACCTGCTGCGCATGATCGACATGCCGCAGCGGCACACCGTGATGGGGCCGCAGGACATCAAGCTGGCGCCGGACGGCTCCGTGTACTACATCGCCGACTCGGACGCCAACGGCCTGTGGGTGCTCGACGGCGCGGCCACCAGGGTGCTGCGCTTCATCCCGACCGGCGGCGGCGCGCACGGGCTCTATCTTTCCCGTGACGCCAAACAGTTGTACGTCACCAACCGGCACGAGGGCTCGGTCAGCGTGCTCGACTCGTACACCGGGGCCGAGCAGGCCAAGTGGCGACTGCCCGGCGGCGGCAGCCCGGACATGGGCAACGTGACCGCGGACGGCTCGCAGCTGTGGCTGTCCGGCCGGTACGACAAAGTCGTCTACGTGCTGTCCACAAAGGACGGCTCGCTGCTGAAGAAGATCCCGGTCGGCAACCAGCCGCACGGCCTATGCGTGTGGCCGCAGCCGGGGCGGTACTCGCTTGGGCACACCGGCATTACGCGGTGACGTCGTCGGCGCCACGCTCGTTGTCGTTGGCGCCACAGTGGTTGTACTGGCCGCCGGCGTGCTGCTCGGCGACGTCTTCGCCGACGGCGGTGTCGTCGATGTTGTCGTCGTGGCCACCGGCGAAGAGGTCGTTGCGCTCGGCGACGTCCGTCCGGTGCACGGCGTTTTCGAGGTGGTGGCGGTGGTCAGCGAGGGCGCCACGACCGTCGACGGCACGGTGACACTCGTGGTCTGAGCGGGCGGTTTGCCGCTGGTCACCGGCTTGTGCAGGGCCAGCGGCTGCTCGGCGATCGTGGTGCCGGGCGCCTCCTGCTCGTCGGTGTCCAACGACGTGGTCTGACTGGCCCTGGTCGGATGCGGCAACCCGAACGCCGGGCCGGCGTTGGGCTCGTCCTGGCCGTTGAGCAGCGTGGTGAGCGCGATCAGGCCGGCGAAGGCGGCGATGGGCGCGATCATCACCGCGGCGAAGCATCCTCGACCGCTGGCCGGTAGGTCCCGATGAGTCACACCGTGATCATGGTGTAGTCCGGCCGCGCAGTCAGCTTTGTCTGTATCGCTAGATAGGGTGATCATCCACTTCGGACAGTGAACGACCCCCGGCGTTCGCCGGGGGCCGTCTTGTCGACAGGGCGACTTACTGCTTGTACGGGGCCGCGGCCGCCTGCGCCGCCGCGGTGAAGGCACCCTTCATCTCCGGCCAGAACTTGCTGTCCAGGCAGGAGTACTTCGGGAAGAAGCCGCCGCAGGTGCCGCTGTCCGGGCCGACCTCGATGGTGAAGCTGGCCACGCCGAGCACGCCGTAGGTGAAGTCGTCGGTGGTGCCCGACGTCTCGTAACCCACCGTGCCGCCGTTGGTGTCGACGACGTATCCGTTGGACGCGGCCATCTTCTGGCCCAGGGCGCGCAGCTGCGCGTCGTTGGGCGAGGTCTTCTCGGTGTAGCCCCAGGGCACGATGATGTCGTTGCCGTAGCTGTGCAACGTGATCATCGTGCCGCGCGCGGTGACCGGCGCCGGGTCGTTGTCGCCGGTGCCACGCTGCACCGGGTAGATGGACCGGAAGAACTTCTCCAGCGAGGTCACCTCGGGCTCGCTGCCCTTGCTCGGGCCCTGGTACGTCTCGGCGCAGGCCTGGTTCGAGTCGCCGCCCCACTTGTAGGTGGAGTTGCGGTTCAGGTCGATGCCGACGTTGGTGCCGGTGCAGCCGCCGCGGGTGTTGTCCACGTTCTTGCGCTGCATCTTCGGCGAGTTGCCGCCCGAGGAGACCACGTCGACGCCGTCCGGGTTGGCGATCGGGATCACCCAGATCTCGGTGGTGTCCAGAATGGACGTTGCCGTCGCGTCCGAGCCGTAGCCGTTGACCAGGTAGTCGATCCAGCGCTGGGCCAGCTCGCCGGTGGCGATCTCACGGGCATGGATCTGGGCCATCAACGTGAACTTGGGCTTGGCCGAGGTGGTGCTGAGCGTGCAGTCGCCCGACTTCTTCTTGGTCAGGCAGATGGCCTCGATGTCGTGGCCGCCCTTGCCCTTCGTCTTCGACCACGAGTCGCCGATGTCGTACAGCGTGGCCAGATCGGAGTGGGCGCTCGCCACCTGGCTGAGGTGCTGCTCCTGGTCCGGCACCGCCCGGTAGCCGCCGTAGAAGGTGTTGGCCAGCGCCCGCGACTGCTGCCCGGTCGGCAGGTCCTTGTAGATCGTGTCGAACTTGGTCGGCCGATATCCCAAGTCCCGCAACGCTTGTGCGGTCTGGCCGGTGCCGGTCACGTAGGCCACGCCCTCGGCCCCGGTCTCGGCGACGTCGAACCCGGCGGCGACCAGCTGGCCGGCCTGGTTGCCGCTGATGGGCACCTGCCACATCACGGGCGTGTCGTCGCCGGCGGCCGCCGAGGCCGTCCCGACGAGCAGCAGTACGGCGGAAACCCCGGCGGCTAGGCGGATCAGGGCGCGTGGCCTCATGGCGGCTCCTCACGTCGGATGGCGCCGCGTAACCATACCGACACGGTATGTGCGCCTGACTACCCGCCGTTCGTCTGGTTCGCCCGGAGGATCTCCACCGCCCGTTCCCGCATCTCGACCTTGCGGATCTTGCCCGTCACCGTCATCGGGAACTCGTCGACCACGTGCACGTGACGCGGGATCTTGTAGTGCGCCAGCTTGCCCGTGCAGTACTCGCGGACCCGCTCCGCCGTGATCGGCTCAGCGCCCGGGCGCATTCGGATCCACGCCATCAGCTCCTCGCCGTAGCGCTCGTCCGGCACCCCGATCACCTGCGCGTCCAGGACGTCCGGGTGGGTGTACAGGAATTCCTCCACCTCGCGCGGGTAGACGTTCTCACCGCCGCGGATCACCATGTCCTTGATCCGGCCGGTGATCGCCACGTAGCCGTCGTCGTCCATCACCGCGAGGTCGCCCGTGTGCATCCAGCGGGCCGCGTCGATCACCTCGGCCGTCTTGTCCGCCTGCGCCCAGTAGCCCAGCATCACCGAGTAGCCGCGGGTGCACAGCTCCCCTTGCTCGCCGCGGGCCGCCGTCAGACCCGTTGCCGGGTCGACGATCTTGACCTCCAGGTGCGGGTGCACCCGGCCGACCGTCGACACCCGGCGGTCCAGCGAGTCGTCCGCCCGGGTCTGGGTGGACACCGGCGAGGTCTCCGTCATGCCGTAGCAGATGGTCACCTCGGTCATGCCCATGCGGTCGATCACCTGCTTCATCACCTCGACCGGGCAGGGCGAGCCGGCCATGATGCCCGTGCGCAGACTGGTCAGGTCGTAGTCGTCGAAGTCCGGCAGGGCCAGCTCCGCGATGAACATCGTCGGCACCCCGTACAGGGAGGTGCATTTCTCGTTCCGCACCGCGTCCAATGTGGACTTCGCGTCGAAGGCCTGCGCCGGCACCACCATGCAGGCCCCGTGCGTCGTCGCGCCCAGGTTGCCCATCACCATGCCGAAGCAGTGGTAGAACGGCACCGGGATGCACACCCGGTCCGCCTCCGTGTAGCCGCACAGTTCGCCAACGAAGTACCCGTTGTTCAGGATGTTGTGGTGCGACAGCGTCGCGCCCTTCGGGAATCCCGTGGTGCCCGAGGTGTACTGGATGTTGATCGGGTCGTCCGGCGAGAGCTTGATCTCCTTGAGCCGGCCGCGATCCTTGGTGCGCCCCCGTTCGACCACGTCCGTCCACTCCGGACGCCCGATCAGCAGCACCGTCGTCAGCCCAGGGCAGTTCGGCCGGACCTCGTTGATCATCGCCTCGTAGTCCGACGTCTTGAACGCCGGCGTCGCGACCAGGGTCCCCACTTCCGCCTGGTTCAGCACGAACTCCAGCTCGTGCACCCGATAGGCCGGGTTGATGTTGACCAGGATCGCCCCCAGCTTGGCCGTCGCGTACTGCGTCAGCACCCACTCCGCACAGTTCGGCGCCCAGATACCCACCCGGTCGCCTTGTGCGACGCCAAGGGATTGCAGCCCAAGCGCCACCGCGTCGACGTCCCTCGCCAGCTCCTCGTACGTCCACCTCCGCCCCGACGCACACTCCACCAGCGCATCCCGGTCGCCGAACTTCTCCACCGTCCGGTCCAGGTTGTCGCCGATCGTGTCGCCGAGCAGCGGCACATCCGAGGTTCCCGAGGCATATGCAGGCAGCGCGACCATGCGGCCATCCTCGCCTGTGACGCGCACCACTGCCACCCCCGAGCGGGGGTGGCGGAGCCGGTGGACCGAGGTAGGGCGG
>DATJJB010000220.1:0-10985 GCA_035492655.1 Kutzneria sp.
GTCGAGGCGATGGGCGCGAGCGGGCGCTACTTCCGCTCGTTCACGGCCACCAGCCTGAGCGGTTCCTGGACCCCACAGGCCAGCACCCAGGCCAACCCGTTCGCGGGCAAGGCCAACAGCGGCGCCAGCTGGACCAACGACATCAGCCACGGCGACCTCGTCCGCGGCAATCCGGACCAGACCATGACCATCGACCCCTGCAACCTCCAGTTCCTCTACCAGGGCAAGTCCCCGTCGGCCGGCGGTCCCTACGACCAGTTGCCGTGGCGGCCGGGCGTGCTGACGTTGCAGCACTAGCGTCCGACGGCCGTGCCAGGAGGAACCCCGGCCACCCGGGGTTCCTCCGTCCGCCGCCCGATCTTGCAAGTTTCACCGGCCACGCCACGTGGACCGGGCCCCGGTTGACCTCCGGGCACACCCGTGCCGAACCTCCGCCGTGACGAGTTCCACGACACGAGGAGTCACCGCATGCGGACCTCGCACGGAGATCACCGGAGACGACGGGCGGCGCTGCCCACGGCGGCGCTGCTGGCCGCCGCCTTGACGACCGGCATGCCGTCGACTGCGCCGGCGGCGGTCGCAGTCCCGGCCGCCACCGCGTCAGTGAGCGTTAACACAGGCAGCGCGCTGGCCACCGTGCCCGCCACCGCGATCGGGATCAACGGCTCGGTGTACGACGCCGCGCTCACCGACGCCGCCGTGCCCGGACTGCTGAAGTCGGCCGGCACCAACGTGATCCGCTTCCCCGGCGGCACGTCGTCGGACACCTACGACTGGCGGACCAACACCGACGTCACGTCCGGCCAGCGGCAGGCGGTCGACTTCGACCACTACGCCACGCTGCTCGGACAGACCGGCGCGCAAGGCATGATCACCGTCAACTACGGCACCGGTGACGCGGCCGGCGCGAACCAGAGCCCGCCCGAGAGCGGCGCGCAACTGGCCGCGGACTGGGTGCGCTACGCCAACGTCACCCACCACTACGGCATCAAGTACTGGGAGATCGGCAACGAGATCTACGGCAACGGGACCTACGGCGGCAGCTGGGAGCCCGACCGGCACTGCGCCGCCGGCTCGAACCCGGCCAACTGCGGCCCGGCCGTCTACGCGCAGAACGTCAAGGCCTACATCAGCGCGATGAAGGCGGTCGACCCGAGCATCGTGGTCGGTGTCGTGCTGACCGCGCCCGGCAACTGGCCGGACGGCATCACCTCGGCCGGCAGCCCGCAGCCGTGGAACCAGACCGTGCTGTCCGCGGTGGGCGACCAGCTCGGGTTCGCCGACGTGCACTGGTATCCGCAGAACCCGAGCAGCGTCACGCCGCCGGGGCCGACCGACGCCGGCCTGCTCAGCTCCGACGGCCAGATCCCGGGCATGGTGTCGTCGCTGCGGTCGCTGGTGGGCAGCGTGCCGATCATGATCACCGAGACGAACTCGGTGTCGTCCAACCCCGGCAAGCAGACCGTCGGCATCGTCAACGCGCTGCACCTGGAACAGGACTATCTCGGCTGGCTGGGCGCGGGCGTGGCCAACGTGGACTGGTGGCAGATCCACAACGGCATCGTCACCACCGGCGACAACGGCCCGTCGTTGTACGGCACCGCCAACTACGGCGACTACGGCGTGCTGTCCGATGCGACCTGTGACGCGTCCGGCGGCACCAGGGTGTGCGAGCCGGCCGTGGACACACCGTTCCCCGCCTACTACGGACTCCAGCTGCTCGGCCAGTTCATCCACCCCGGTGACACGCTGGTGTCCGCGTCCTCCACCTCGTCGCTGGTGCGGTCGTTCGCGGTGAAGAAGGCGGACGGCTCGCTGCGGGTCATGCTCGTCAACGACGACCCGACCAACAGCTACACGGTGAACTTGGCCTACAGCGGATTCACGCCGAGCGCTGCCGTGCCGCCCGTGGCCACGCTCGCCCCGCCCGGCACCGGCATCACCACGACGACCAGTGGCAGCGCGGGGTCGCAGACCATCGCGCCGTACACCGCGACCGTGATCACCCTCCAACCCGGCACGAGCCACAACCCGCCGAGCACCCCCGGCACGCCGGTGGCCGGCGCCGTCACGTCGACCTCCGTCGGCCTGAGCTGGACCGCGTCCACCAGTGCCAGCGGCATCGCCGGGTACGACGTGGTCCAGGTGAACGGCACCACTGAGACGGTGGTCGCGTCGCCGACCACGAACGCCGCCACCGTCAGCGGTCTCTCGCCCGCCACCGCCTACACGTTCGCCGTGTACGCCAAGGACACGACCGGCACCCGCTCGGCTCGGTCCGGCACCGTCGCGGTGACCACCGGTCCACCGACGACCGGCGGATGCAAGGTCGCCTACCAGGCGAACACCTGGGCCGGTGGATTCACCGGCGGCGTGACCGTCACCAACACCGGCGCCACGGCATGGCAGGGCTGGACGGTGACGTTCACGTTCGGCGGCGACCAGAAGATCACCAACGCCTGGAACGCCACGGCGACCCAGTCCGGCGCCAAGGTCAGCGCGGTGAACGTCGGCTACAACGGCAACGTCGCCGCCGGCGCGTCGGCGTCCTTCGGCTTCCAGGGCACCTGGTCGAGTTCGAGCGCGGCGCCGACCGGCTTCGCCGTCAACGGCACGGCCTGCACGGGTTGACCGATCGCCGGCGGGCGGTTCGATCCGGACCGCCCGCCGGCGATGGAAGTTTCACCGCGTGGCGGGCGATAAGTAGTACCCATCCTGGTTGCCGACCAGTGGCAACACCGGCCCACGCCCGCGCGCGGTGACCGGCACCTTGTTGTCACCGGCGGGTTTGTGCTGTCGTGAACGCCGCACATGAGTCGTACACATCGCCCCCCGGCCATGAACAAGGGAGTTCATCTATGGTCTCTCGAACGTGGATGCCTCGTGCCGCGAAGATCCTGGCGGCCGCAGCGGCGGCGATCCTCGCGGCCGGCGCGGCTGTTGGCGCCGCGCCACGCGCGGCGGCGCAGGGGCCCTGTGACATCTACGCGGCCGGCGGAACGCCCTGTGTGGCCGCGCACAGCACGACCCGCGCGCTGTACGGCGCGTACAGCGGCTCCCTGTACCAGGTGCGGCGCTCGTCCGACAACACAACCCGCAACATCGGCGTGGTGGACGGTTACGCCGACGCGGCCGCGCAGGATTCCTTCTGCGCCAACACGACGTGCCTCATCACGATCATCTACGACCAGTCCGGCAAGGGCAACAATCTCACCCAGGCGCCGGGCGGCGGCGCGGCCGGCGGTCCCGACAACCTCGCCAACGCCACGTCGGCGCCGACGACCCTGAACGGCCACAAGGCCTACGGCGTGTACGTCGCGGCCGGCACCGGCTACCGGAACAACCACACCTCGGGCATCGCCACCGGCGACCAGTCGGAAGGCATGTACGCCATCTTCGACGGCACGCACTACAACGGCGGCTGCTGCTTCGACTACGGCAACGCCGAGACGGACAGCAACGACGACGGCAACGGCACCATGGAGGCCATCTACTTCGGCAACATCCGGGTGTGGGGCTACGGCGCCGGCAACGGCCCGTGGATCATGGCCGACCTGGAGAACGGCCTGTTCTCCGGCGTGAACCAGCACTACAACGCCAACGATCCCACCATCAACTACCGCTACACCACGGCGATCATCAAGGGTGGCCAGAACCAGTGGGCCATCCGGGGCGGCAACGCCCAGTCCGGCGGCCTCTCCACGTTCTACAGTGGACAGCGGCCCAACGTGGCGGGCTACAACCCGATGCGCAAGCAGGGCGCGATCATCCTGGGCACCGGCGGCGACAACAGCAAGGGCTCCACCGGCACCTTCTACGAAGGCGTGATGACGTCCGGCTATCCGTCCGACGCCACCGAGAACTCGGTGCAGGACAACATCACCGCGGCCGGCTACGGCACGGGCGGCGGCACCGGCGCCACCACCGGACCGCTGCACGCCGTGGGTGCGGGCAAGTGCCTCGACGTGCCGAACTCGACCACGACCCTGGGCACGCAGCTGCAGATCCGCGGCTGCACCGGCCAACCGAACCAGACCTGGACGAAGACCTCGTCGAACCAGCTGACGGTCGCGCTAGGCGGCACGACGCTGTGCCTGGACGCCTACGGCCAGGGCACCACGGCCGGCACCAAGGTCGCGACCTGGTCGTGCAACGGACAGACCAACCAGCAGTGGACGGTCAACTCCGACGGCACGATCATCGGCGCGCAGTCGGGGCTGTGCCTCGACGTGACCGGGGCGTCCACCGCTGACGGCGCGCTGGCCGAGCTGTGGACGTGCAACGGACAGAGCAACCAACAGTGGACCTTGGGTTAGGGGGTATGTGATGTCGAAATTCAAGTCCCTGCTGGGGATCGTGGCGCTCGCGGCGGGTCTGATCCTCACGACGGGTGGCGCGGCGCAAGCCGGTGACGTCCACGCGAACGCCGCGTCAGCCGGCTGCGGCAAGGCGCCGACCCTGGCCAGCGGCACGCACACCATCCAGAGCAGCGGCCAGAACCGCAGCTACATCCTGCGGGTCCCGGCCAACTACGACAACAACCACCCGTACCGGCTGGTCTTCGGCTTCCACTGGGTCGGCGGCACCGCCAACGACGTCGACTCCGGCGGCACCGACGGCTACAACTGGTCCTACTACGGCCTTCGGCGGCTGGCCGACAACGCCGGCAACGGCACCATCTTCGTTGCCCCGCAAGGCATCAACAACGGCTGGGGCAACTCCGGCGGCCAGGACGTCACCTTCGTCGACGACATGGTCCGGCAGCTCGAGGGCGGGCTGTGCGTCGACACCACGCAGCTGTTCTCCTCCGGCTTCAGCTACGGCGGCGCGATGACCTACGCACTGGCCTGCGCCCGTGCCACGGTCTTCCGGGCGGTCGCGGTCTACTCCGGCGCGAACCTCAGCGGGTGCAGCGGCGGCAACCAGCCCATCGCCTACATGGGGCTGCACGGCCTGCGGGACAACGTCCTGCCCATCTCCAACGGCCGCGCGCTGCGCGACACCTTCGTGCGGGCCAACGGCTGCACCCCGCAGAACCCGCCGGAGCCGGCGCAGGGCAGCCTGACGCACATCGTCACCGCCTACAGCGGTTGCAAGGCCGGGTATCCGGTCGTGTGGGCGGCGTTCGACGGGGCGGGCCATGACCCCGGTCCGATCGACGGCTGCACCTGCGACGGCTGGCACACCTGGACGTCCGGCGAGGTCTGGAAGTTCTTCACCCAGTTCGACTCCAACCAGCCGCCGCCGCCCCCGCCGCCCGCCGGCAAGCAGGTCGTCGGCAGCCAGTCCAACCGGTGCGTCGACGTCGCCAGCACCAACGGCACGCAGGCGCAGCTGGCCGACTGCGCCAACCAGTCGAGTCAACTGTGGACAGTCACGTCCGGGCAACTCATGGCCTACGGCAACAAATGCCTCGACGCGTCCGGTCGCGGCACGGCCAACGGCACCCAGGTGATCATCTGGGACTGCAACGGCCAGACCAACCAGCAGTGGACCGTCAACGCCAACGGCACGATCAGCGGCGTGCAGTCCGGTCTCTGCCTCGACGCGGCGGGTCAGGGCACGGCCGCCGGCACGAAGTTGCAGCTGTGGTCCTGCAACGGGCAGGCCAACCAGCAGTGGAGCCTGCGCACCCCGTAGTAGCGGAGTCACACCGAGAGGCCGCCGCGATGTCGCGGCGGCCTCTCGCGCTACACCGACGAGCACACGGTTCCGTTGAGGGAGAACACGGTCGGCGCCGGGGCGGCCCCGGTGTCCGTTCCGTTGAAGCCCAACGACAGCGAGCCGCCGGCGGCGATGGTGCGGTTCCAGTCGGCGTTGGTCACGGTGACCTGCCGGCCGGTCTGGCTCCAGACTCCGTTCCAGCCCGATTGCACCGCTTCACCCGCGTCGGGCCAGGTGAACGTCAGGCTCCACCCGTTCACCGCTGTGGTGCCACGGTTCGTGACGGTGATCGCGCCGCCGAACCCGCCGTTCCAGCTGCTGGTGACTTCGTAGTGCACGGCGCAGCTGCTGTTGGCCGGTGGTGGCACGGTGAAGGTCACCGGCGGCGAGGGCAGCGAGGCGTTGCCGTGGTTGTCCACCGCGACGACGTTGTACGTGTAGGTCGTCCCGATCGTCAAGCCGGTCAACGACACCGAGGTGCCGGTGGTCGACGTGGCCAGCGCGGCACCCTGGTAGACGTCGTAGCGCGCGATCGGGTAGCTGCCCGCGGTCGCGGCCGGCCAGCTCAGCACCGCGCCGCTGGACGTCAGGTTGGACACCGTCGGTTGGCCGGGCGCACCCGGCGCGGTGGTGCCCGTCCCGCCACTGCCCGGCACCTGCACGACCGTCAGCGAGTACGGCGCGACCGTGACCGAGGTCGCCGACGACTGGGTGGTGCTGGTGATCGAGGTGCCGTTGTTGGCCAGGGTGAACACCGTCGGCGAGCCTGTCGGCGTGAAGTTGTTGTAGTTCAGGCCGACCGAGTAGGTGGTGCTCGGATCCTCGTTGTCGATCAGCACGTCCAGGCTGCCGTTCGCACGGCGCACCGCATGCGTGCGCACCAGGGCGTTGGCCGACGAGGACGTGACCATCTGGTCCCCCGGCGAGCCGAGTTTGGACAGCATCTGGATGGCGTAGTACGGCGAGAACGGCGTGTTCACGGCCGGCTCCGTGACGCCGCTTCCGTTGGCGCCGCTGGAGAAGATGCCTTGGTCGCCGTAGTCCTGCGCGCCGTTGACCACGCTCGGCGTGCCGGGGCCGTTGTGCTCGTTCCACCAGTCCACATTGGTCACACCGTGTTCCAGCCAGCTCATGTACATGTCCGCCCCGAACAGGGCCGCTGGCTGGGTGTCGAGGTCGATGGTGGAGTTCGTCTCGGTGACGACGATCTTCACGCCGGCCGGGTCCACGCCCGCGTACTGGCGGATCTGGGACCGCAGCGTGGACATGATGCCGGGGATGTCGTCGGGATCGGTGAGCATGCCCGCCGCGGTGGTGCCGCCCGGGTAGTAGTGCACGATCACGCAGTCGGTCTTCGCCCCGAGCGCCGACAACACGGTCTGGTTCCAGGGCTGCGGGCTGGTGGTCGAGTTCGTCACGCCGTCGGGCCAGAACCCGGGCGTGGTCAACACCGCGCAGACGTGGATGTTCGGGCTGGCCGCCTTCATCGCCGTGGTGTACTTCAGCACGTTCGCCGCGTACGTGGCCGGCCCGCAGTTGTAGGTCTGGGCCGGTTCGCTGCCGATGGTCACCGGCTTGCCCGACGCGTCGGTGCAGTGGCTGTCGGCCTCCCAGTTGGCGCCGTAGGTCCCGTTGCCGTAGATCTCGTTGCCGACCTCCCAGTAGTTGATCCCGTAGTTGTTGGTGACGTCGGCGTTGGTCACCCACGCCTGTGCGAGCGCGTCGGTCCCGGTGCCGTAGTTGACCGCGATGATCGGGTTCGCCCCGGTGGCCTGCGCGGTCTTCATGAAGTCGGCGAAACTCGTGTTGGGCGCGTCGTAACCGCCCTGGGCCACGTTGGTCTGCCAGTTGTAGATGTCCGCGTAGGAGCCGCCGGGATAGCGCAGCGCCGTGATGCCGGCGGCCTTGACCAGTCCGGGGATCGCCGGGTCGTTCATGTGCCCGTCGTAGACGGCGGTGTTGAGGCCGATCGCGTTCGACGGTATGGCCCCGAGTCCGCCCGTCGCGTTGACGGATATCGTGGTGCTGGCCGTGGTCGCGGCGGTGGCCGGTGTCGTGACACCGGCGGCGACGAGCGCCGCCGCGGCCAGCACGGTGACACCGCAGATCCACCTTGAGTTCTCGGGCATTCAGCCACTCCCCTTTCGGTCGCTCGCCTCGAACTACAAGCGCTCCGCCGGGAGGTGTCCACGCGTCGGTCCCGAGCCGCTGTCGAATTCGCGTCGAAGGCGCACCTCGGTCCGAACCGGCCGCCCGGTGATCGCCGTGGAACTTACACGCGCCGCGGCGGCGTGACCTGGCGCGGAGCACGCGGTGCCCCTTCCCCTTGCTACGGTCCGAACGGAGCACCGATGTGTCCCATGGCAGTCGGACGGCGCGGGAGGAACGACCCGATGGGATCAGGCTGGTCGAGGATGTTGACGGTGGCCGTCCTTGCCGCGGGAACGCTCGCGGCCGCCCCGCACCAGGCCGACGCGTCCACCGGTCAGGTGCACGGCGTGAACTGGGCCGACCAGCGGGACAACTTCGTCGACGGGGTGCTGTACGTGTCCGGGCTCAGTGCCTCGGACACCTACTCGAGCGCCGCCACCGTCGCCGACCGGGTCGTCGGCCAGCTGTACTCGATCACCGGCGCCAACACCGTGCGGATGCCGATCAACGAGCCGACGGTGACCAGCTACTGGGGCACCTACACCGGGGCGATCGACACGGCACTGAGCCGGGGCAAGGTGATCCTCGCGTACTGGGCGCACGCCGGCGGCAAACCGGACAGCACCACCGGGTTCAACCAGATGTGGGACAAGGTCGTCGCCAGGTACGGCAGCAATCCCAACGCCTACTTCGAGGTCATCAACGAGCCGTACGGCTACAGCACCGCCAACCTCGACAACGCCTACCACGACTGGCTGACGCGCTACGCCTCCGTGCCTCGTGGGCGAGTGATCCTCGACGGCGCCGGCGACGCCCAGAACGTCAACGCCGTCGGCGACGACACCCGTCTGGACGGCACCCTGCTCGCCGTGCACGACTACTCCTTCTTCGCCGGCTACGAGGACGAGACCGAGTGGGCCAACCACATCGCCGGCTACATCGGCCGCTACGCCGCCCGCACGGTGGCCACCGAGTGGGGCGGGCCGATGGGGCCGGGCAGCAAGAACGGCGTCCACTACGGCCCCATCGACTACAGCATCCCCAGTGGCTCGTACTTCGCCGACTACATCCGAGGCGTCAGCAGCGAACTGCGGGCCCTCGGCATGGGCAGCGTCCTGTGGCCCGGCCTGCGTGACGGGGACTGGTACAGCCTCACCACCAGGACCGGCGCCGGCCCGAACATCACGTTGTCGCTGGTGAACCCGTCCGGCCTGACCCGACTGCGGTACGCCTGGGGCATCGGCGACGGCGGCGGGACGTACGTGCGGATCGTCAACGCCGGCACCGGCCTGTACGTCGACGGCACGGGCGAGCGGACCGGCGACGGCAGCCGCTACGAGCAGCAGTGGACCGTCGAGAACGACGGGAACTATGTTCGCGTCAAGAACCGGGCCACCGGCCTCTATCTGGACGGCGAGGGGCGCACCACCGACGGGGCCGCGGTGGGCGCGCACAGCGACACCAACGCGTCCAGTCAACAGTGGACAGTGCTGACCGACGCCGACAACGTGCGCATCAAGAACCGGGCGACCGGCAAGTTCATCGACGGCATGGGCCGCACCGCCAGCGGCAGCGACCTGGGCCAGTGGAGCGACACCAACAGCGCCAACCAGCAGTGGCGGATCGTCGCCGCCGGCTGACCACTCGACGGCCAGGAGGCACGGATGTGGAACCGGATCGGTGTTGGACTGCTCGCCGGAATGCTGGCCCTGGCCGGCGCCGCCCCGGCGCTGGCCGGTCCTGACAACCGGGCGCCCCTCGCCCGGGTCGAGACCGGCCTGCTGCGCGGCAGCGACACCGCCGGCGTGGACAGCTTCCGCGGCATTCCCTACGCGGCGCCGCCGGTCGGCGAGCTGCGCTGGCGGCCGCCGCAGCCGGCGGCAAGCTGGCCGGAAGTGCGGGAGGCGACGGCCTACGGCAACCGGTGCGCGACCGCGGCCAGCGGCAACGGGCCTCGGTCGGAGAGCGAGGACTGTCTGTTCCTCAACGTCCAGCGGCCCTCATACGTCCATAGTGGACAAAGGGTGCCGGTGTACTTCTGGATCCACGGCGGCGGGTTGCAGAACGGGAGTTCCAACCAGCACGACGGCAGCCTCATCGTCGAGCGCACCGGCGCCGTGGTGGTCACGATCAACTACCGGCTGGGGGCCTTCGGCTTCCTCGCCCATCCCGGCCTGACGGCGGAGGGTGGCGGCCAGTCCGGCGACTACGGCCTGCTCGACCAGCAGGCGGCGCTGCGCTGGGTACTGCGCAACATCGCCGCGTTCGGCGGCGACCCGCGACAGGTGACCATCGGCGGCGAGTCCGCCGGCGGCTGGTCGGTCTGCACCCACCTGACCGCGCCGGGCTCACGTGGCCTGTTCCACGCCGCCATGATCCAGAGCGGTTCCTGCTACAGCCAGCCGTTGGCCCAGGCCGAAGCCTCCGGCACGGCCACCGCGCAGGCACTGGGCTGCGCCGACCCGGCCACCGCCGTCGCGTGCCTGCGGGCGCTGCCGGCGAGCCGGCTGGTCGACGCGCAGGCGACCGCGCAGTTCGTGCACGGCGTCCCGGCGCTGCCGCAGGCGCCTGACGTAGCGGTGCACAGCGGGGCGTTCGCCCGCGTGCCGGTGGTGATCGGTGCGAACCGCGACGAGGGCCGCACGTTCGCCGCCGGATTCATCGGGCAGAGCCGCCAGACCTACGAGGGGTTCGTGCGGGCCGCCTTCCCGGACCGCGCCGACACGGTGCTCGCGCGTTATCCCTGGCCGGCCGAGTCCGACCAGTTCACGGCCGCCTACCTGGCCGCCGCGATCTACACCGACGACGGCCTGGTCGCCCGCGTCGGCGGCTGCCCCAACCTCGACCTCACCCGGACCTTCGCCCGGTACACCCGCACCTACGCGTACGAGTTCGACCACCGCACCGGTCCGGGCCTGACGCCCATCCCCGGCTACGTGTGGGGCGCCGGCCATGCCGCCGAACTCGCCTACCTGTGGCCGAGTTTCGACAACGGCACGCCCATCGCCCCCACCTTCACCGCGGCCGAGCGCCGGCTGGCCGCGGACATGGTGGACGCCTGGGGAGCCTTCGTGCGCGACGGCCGTCCCGGCGCGGCGGGATGGACGACCTGGCCCAGCTTCAACGGTTCGGCCCAGGTGATGTCGCTGCGCACCGACGGATCGGCCGTC
>DATJJB010000221.1:0-4556 GCA_035492655.1 Kutzneria sp.
TCGCGTACTCGCTGACCTCCACCCGCGCCGCGTTCGACCACCGCGGCGTGGTCGTCGGCACCGATCGGGACGACCTGATCCGGGGCCTGATCGCCTTGTCCTCGGGGACTTCCGGCGCAGGGGTGGCCGCCGGTGTCGCCACTGGCGGCAAGACCGCGTTCCTGTTCACGGGTCAGGGTTCGCAGCGGATCGGTATGGGGCGGGAGTTGTATGAGCGGTTTCCGGTGTTTGCTGAGGCGTGGGATGCGGCGATCGCATCTGAACTGGTGGGTGTGGTGTGGGGTTCTGATCAGGAGTTGTTGAATCAGACCGGTAGTGCTCAGCCGGCGTTGTTCGCGTTTGAAGTTGCTCTGTACCGTTTAGTTCAGTCGTGGGGTGTGCGGCCGGATTTTGTGGCTGGTCACTCGGTGGGTGAGGTCGCGGCGGCGCATGTCGCCGGCGTGCTGTCGCTGGAGGACGCGAAGACGCTGGTCAGTGCTCGTGGTCGGCTGATGCAGGCGTTGCCGGTCGGTGGTGCGATGGTCGCTCTGCAGGCCACTGAAGACGAGGTCGCGCTGGTCGACGGGGTGGGTATCGCGGCGGTGAACGGTCCGCAGTCGGTGGTGATCTCCGGTGACGAGGCGGCTTGCCTGGCTGTCAAGGCGGAGTTCGATGCGTTGGGGCGGAAGACTTCGCGCCTGAAGGTGTCGCACGCGTTCCACTCGTCGTTGATGGCTCCGATGCTGGACGAGTTCCGCGAGGTCGTGGCGGGGCTGGAGTTCAACGCGCCGAAGATCCCGGTGGTGATCACGTCGGCCGGTGGCGGGGAGTGGTCGGAGCCGGACTACTGGGTCAATCATGTCCGCGAGGCCGTGCGTTTCGCCGATGCCATTGGCGAGCTCGACGCTCAGGGCGTGACCAAGTTCGTCGAGATCGGGCCGGACGGCGTGCTGACCGGTATGGCCGCAAGCTGTGTGGACAACGCCGTGCTGGTGGCCACGCAGCGACGGGAAAGGCCACAAGAGCAGGAGTTGGTTGCGGGCATCGCCCAGGCCTTTGCCAACGGCGTCACCGTCGACTGGACCAAGTTCTTCACCGAGGCGCGCAAGGTCGACCTGCCCACGTATGCCTTCCAGCACCAGCGGTTCTGGTTGCGGGCCGACCAGCTCAACGGCGGCGGCGACGCGGCCTCGCTGGGCGTGACCACCGCCGACCATCCGCTGCTCGGCGCGGCCGTCCAGCTGGCCGGCTCCGACGGCGTGGTGTTCACCGGCCGGCTGTCGGCCAACACTCAGCCGTGGCTGGCCGACCACGTCGTCGGCGGCTCGATCTTCTTCCCCGGCACCGGATTCGTGGAGCTCGCGGTCCGCGCCGGCGACCACATCGGCTGCGACGTCGTCGAGGACCTGACCCTGGAGGCCCCGCTTGTGCTGCCGGACCGTGGCAGCGTGGCGATCCAGGTCGTGGTCGACGAGAACCGGGGGATCGCTATCTACTCCCGTCCCGACGAGGACGAGACCTGGACTCGGCATGCCACCGGCCGCCTCGGCACCACTCCGCCGGCCGCCGTGACGATCGAATGGCCCCCAGCCGACGCGGAACCAGTCGACCTGACCGACCTTTACGACAACCTGGCCGACGCCGGCCTGGCCTACGGCCCGGTGTTCCAGGGCTTGCGGACCGCGTTCAAGCGCGGCGACGAGGTGTACGCCGAAGTTCAGTTGCCCGACGACGTGGACATCGACGGCTTCGGTCTCCACCCCGCGCTGCTCGATGCCGCCCTACACGCCATCAGCCTCACCGGTGTCACCGGCGACCAGGCCGCACTGCCCTTCTCCTGGGCCGGCGTCGCCTTGCACGCCACCGGTGCCAAGGCTCTGCGGCTCAAGGTGAAGCCCGTCGGCGAGGGCATCGTCGAGCTGCACGCCGTCGACCCCGCCGGCGGTGCCGTCGTCACCGTCACCACGCTCGCGCTGCGAGCCGTGGCCATGGACCACCTGACCACCAGTCGGGCCAACGACTCCCTTTTCAGTCTGACCTGGACTCCTATCACCGCCACCCCGGCCGATACCGCCGGCTGGACCGTGTTCGAGCCGACCGGTGATGTCCGGGAGGCCACCTACGCCACACTCGCTGAGCTCCAGAAAGACACGCCCCTGGTGGTAGTGACCCGGAGTGGCGCGGCGGAATCCTTTTCTGCAGCGGAAAATTCGGCCGCTGCCGCCGAGTCGGCGCTAGCTGCTGCCGCGGTCACCGGGCTGGTGCGCTCGGCCTGGTCGGAGAGCCCGGGGCGGATCGTGCTGGTTGACCTGGAACCCGGGGCTTCGCTGGAGAACCTGGCCGAGGTTGTCGGGTCCGGGGAGCCGCAGGTGCGCGTGCGGGGCGGGCTGCTCCATGCGGCCAGGCTGGCCAAGACGGCGCTGCCGGAGCCGACGAATCCGTTCGATGGCAAGGTTCTCATCACCGGTGGCACGGGTGGGCTTGGGGCGAAGCTGGCCCGGCATCTGGTGGTCAACCACGGGGTGACGGAGCTGGTGCTGACCAGTCGTCGAGGTGACAAGGCGCCAGGTGCCAAGGAACTCGCGCGGGAGCTGACCGAGCTCGGTGCGAAGGTCACGGTCGCGGCCTGTGACGTGGCGGACCGGAAGTCGCTGAAGAAGGTGATCACCAAGGATCTACGGGCGGTGATTCATGCGGCTGGGGTGCTGGACGATGGGGTGATCTCGGCGTTGACGCCGGCGCGGTTGGACAACGTGTTCCGGCCGAAGGTCGATGCGGCGTGGCACCTGCATGAGCTGACCAGGGACCTGGACCTCAGTGCATTTGTACTGTTCAGTTCAGCTGCTGGCACGCTAGGGACGCCGGGGCAGGGGAACTATGCCGCCGCGAATGCTTACTTGGATGCGTTGGCCGAACTCCGGCACAGGGCGGGGTTGCCGGCGGTGTCGCTGGCGTGGGGGCTTTGGGATGACGGGATGGGCGGCGAGCACGCGGACGCCGGCCGGATGCAGAAGAGCGGTGTGCTGGGTCTGTCCACCGAGGAGGGACTGGCGCTGTTCGATGCCACGTGTGGCAGCGACATTCCTACCCTGGCCCCCATCCGTATCGACATCCGAGCGCTCAACGCGGCTGGTGCCGACCGGCTGCCGCCGGTGTTCCACGGCCTGATCCGGCCTACCCGGCGGGCAGCTGGTGGCGCGGTCGCCGGATCCTTGCGCGACAAGCTGATCGGGCTGCCGATCGAGGATCGCGCCAGCACTGTGCTGGATATGGTGCGTCGGGAAGCCGCCGCCGTGCTCGGCCATGCCGGGGCACAAGCGATCGAACCGGGTCGTGCCTTCAGCGAACTCGGCTTCGATTCGCTGTCGGCGGTCGAGTTCCGTAACCAGATCAACGTGGTCACCGGACTGGCACTGCCGGCCACGCTGATCTTCGACTATCCGAGCTCGGCGGTGCTGGCCGACCACCTCCTGGAGGAGTTGGCCCCGAGTGTCGCCGACGGCGGTGGGGAGGACGAGCTCCGCCGTGTCCTGCAGTCGATCCCGCTGGCCCGGCTGCGGGACTCCGGCCTGATGGACAGCCTGCTCGAACTGGCCGGCGTGCGCGTGGCGGAGGCGGCGGCCGCGGACGCGGATGACGCCGAGTCGATCGACGAGATGGACACCGACAGCCTGATCAGCATGGCCCTTGGCGACCTGGACCTGGACGACGCGATGCGGGAAGCGTGAGAGTGCGATGGCCGAATCCGACAAGAAGCTGGTCGACGCGCTGCGGGCGTCGCTGAAGGAGACCGAGCGGCTGCGGCAGCAGAACCGCAAGCTGACGGCGACCATCAGGGAGCCGATCGCGATCGTGGGCATGGCCTGCCGATACCCGGGCGGGGTGTCGTCGCCGGAGGATTTGTGGCGGCTGGTCCGCGACGGAGCGGACGCGGTGACGTCCTTCCCGCAGGACCGCGGCTGGGACACGGAGAAGATCTACGACCCGAGTGGCGAGCGGCCCAACACGACGTACACGGACCAGGGCGGCTTCCTGCACGGGGCAGCGGACTTCGACCCGGGCTTCTTCGGCATCTCGCCGCGCGAGGCCCTGGTGATGGACCCGCAGCAACGCCTGCTGCTGGAGGCCACGTGGGAAGCGCTTGAGCGCGCGGGCATCGACCCGACGACGCTCAAGGGCAGCTCGACGGGCGTGTTCGCCGGCATGATGTACCACGACTACGCGGCCAACAATTCTACTGGCGCCATCGCCTCCGGCCGCGTCTCCTACACGTTCGGGTTCGAAGGCCCTGCGGTCACGATCGACACGGCCTGCTCGTCCTCGCTGGTCGCACTGCACTGGGCAGTACAGGCGCTGCGGGCGGGGGACTGCTCGCTGGCGCTGGTCGGCGGTGTGGCGGTGATGGCCACGCCGGAGACGTTCGTCGAGTTCAGCAAGCAGCGCGGACTGTCCACGGACGGCCGCTGCAAGTCCTTCGCCGGGGCCACCGACGGCACCGGCTGGGGCGAGGGCGTCGGCATGCTGGTGGTGGAGCGGCTGTCCGACGCGCGCCGCAACGGGCACGAGGTGCTGGCCAT
>DATJJB010000222.1:0-25692 GCA_035492655.1 Kutzneria sp.
CTTGACGGAGGGGTCGGCGTTGCGGGCGGTGCGGAAGGCGACCTCGATCCAGTCGTTGCCGGTGCCCTGCAGGTTGGACTGGCGGCGGCTGCCGTCTTCGTTGAAGGCCTCGTTGACGACGTCCCAGTAGGCGAGTTTGCCCTTGTAGTGGGCCATCACGCCGTTGATGTGATCGATCATCGCCTGGCGCAGGCTGGAGCCGGAAAGGCTCTGCATCCACCCCGGCTGCTGGCCGTGCCACGCCAGAGTGTGCCCGCGCACCTTCATGCCGCGCTGCGTGGCCCAGTTGTAGATCTGGTCGCCGGCGCTGAAGCTGAACTGCCCCCGCTGCGGCTCGGTCGCGTCGATCTTCATCTCGTTCTCGGCCGTCACCATGTTGAACTCGCGTCCGGCGATCGTGGTGTACGTCGAGTCGCCGAGCCGGCCGCCCGCGATCGCCGTGCCGAAGTACCGGCCCGACTGCGCGGCGGCGACACCCAGCGTGCTCGCCGCCGCATTCGCCGACGGCATCATCACCGCGGCCGTGGCCACCGCCACGACACCGACCACGCCGGCGATCAACGCTCTGACGATGAGCGTTCTCTTCCGCCGGGTTCCGCCACGATGGGCGGAGGGGCTAGTAGCCACTTTGTCCTCCTTTTGTCAGCGCCCGAGCCGTCTCGGCGGGACGACTGGACGGCCGAGTAGGGTGATTTGTCAGCGCCAACATTCACTTCGGGCGCCGGGACATGATCGCGTCGGCGCTCCCTCAATCCGAGCCGCGTCGAGTGAGCGTTCACATACCTGGCCGGAAGCGACCCTGGCACGCCGAATGGTTGGCCGATCAGCGAGCGCCGGCGGAAACGTTCACGTCCTGGACCGCGAGGTTGCCAGACCCCTTCAAAACATTCAAGAGGGCCCACGCCTTTTCGGGCGGAACGCGTTTGCCAGAGCGGCTCAACCGTCGAGTCTGCGCAGCTCAGCTGCCACCCAGGTGCCCCTTGCCCCGAATCGGCGCGCGACGACATCCGCCGAAAATTTCGCGAACGACTTTGCGTGTCCGGCGTTCATAACAGTTTTCTGGAAGGTGGTTTTCTCGCCTGTCGAACCGGACCGGAACGCAGTTTCGAAAATGCGATGGGTAGCAGTCCACATATCGTTCAATTTCGATAATTGCGGGACTTGACATTCGAATTTGTTAGCGATAACACTCGCCAATGCAGAGCCAGCGATCCGCCAGTCTCCCGAGGAGGACGCACGAATATGAACGACACCTCCGTCCGCCAAGGCTCGGCTAGACCGGCACGTTCGATGCCCCGGCGGATCCGTTCCGCCGGGGCATCGATGTGTGCTCATCCCAACGAAGCATTCCGGCCCAGGTCCCTCAGGGGACCGGGACCGTCGTGACACTCAGCGGTAGCCGGCGGCCACGATGTTGGCCTGCACCGCGTTCTCGGTCGCGTCGAACGGGTAGCCGGCGACCATCTCGCCCTCGTAGAAGGTCCCGGCGCTGAGGTTTGCGCCCCCGCCGGGTTTGCAGCAGTCGCCGCCGCTGCCGAGAATGATGGCGCCCTGCTTCTTCATGGGGCTGTACCCGTTCGGCAGGCCGCCGTCCCACAGGGTGTAGAGACTGCCGGACTGAGCATTGCTGCCCTTCATGGCGAAGCGCGACGTGCCGTTGTTCTTCAGGGTGGCGGTGACGAACCTGCTGTTGAACGCCCGCTGGTTCTGGTTCCGGGACTGGCTGCCACCGGAATACAGGCCCCACTCGAGGTCGGCCTGGACCCACGGGCCCGACCCGGAGCAGCCACCGAACCAGCACTGGAGTTGCGCACGTCCAGGCAGCGACCCGACTGGCCGCCCACGATCGGCGTGGGCGTGCCGAGCATGGCCGACCATCGCCGGGGCCGGCCGCGACGCCGGTGCGAAGAACCATGGCAGCTCCTTCGGGGTGTCGTGGGGTTTGATCGGGGCGGCACGCCGGCACACCGGTCAGCGCGGTGCGAAGTCCTGGTTGGTACCGGCCGCGTTCTTGCACTGCCACTGGTCGAGCTGCTGCCCGAGCGTGCTGTTGGCGCCGTACACATCCAGGCACAGGCCGCTGTTGCGGTTCTTGAACGAGTACGAGCCGTCGGACTGCTGGACCGGGAGCCAGAGGCTGTTCGGCGCGCTGTTGGGTACCTGCTGGACGACGTTCGGGACCCCGGCGGCGGTGGAGCTGTTGGCCACGGCCACGTCATAACCCGAGTGCTGGGCCTGCAACCGGCCGTAACCGTCCGCGACCGGCACGAACTGGAACTGCTGATTGGCCTGCCCGTTGCAGGTCCACTGGGTTACCGCCGCGCCGGCCGCTGTGGACGCACTGCTCACGTCGAGACACAGGCCGTTGTTGCCGATCGTGAGCCGGTGGTACCCGGTCGGGTAGCCCACCGGCTGGCTGGGCCCCGCGGCGAACTGCCACCAGTTCACGTTGAACAACGACCCGCTGCCGCCCGCGAAGCGAAGGTACAGATCGTGGGTTCCGGTCGCGTTGCTGACGGGGCACGAGACCGTGGTCCACGTCTGCCAGCCGCCGGTACCGGACACGTTGCACGTCCCGACGAGCGTGCCGGTCGCACTGTCCAGACGCGCCTCGATCCGGCCGCCGGCGGCGGCGGACGCCACTCTGGCGCTGAAGGAGCCGGCACCTGTGCCGAACGCGACACCTTTGATCTTGATGTAGTCGCCGTTGTCGATCCAGCCGACGTTCATCCCGCCCTCGCTGGAGGGCTCGGTCTCGATGCCGCTGCCCCAGGCGATGGTTTCGGCCTCCTGGCGCACATACGGATCCAGCGTGCCGACCTGCGGCGCCCCGGTAGTGGTCATGTTGATGGTCGGGAACGTGCCGTCGGTGTTGTAGTTGAACTTCTCCACCGCGACCGAGCGGGTGTAGCCGCCGCCGCCCGGCAACGCACCGTTGTGGTAGAAGAAGTACGACCCACCGTTGAAGTCAATGACGCCGGGGTGGTTGGTGAAGCTGGTGCCCTGCGTCGACATGATGGTGCCGCGATAGGTCCACGGCCCTGTGGGTGACGGCGCGGTGGAGTAGGCGATGAACTCGGAGCAGCACTTCGCCGCAAACACCATGTAGTACAAGCTGTTGCGCTTGTAGAACCAGGGCCCCTCCTCATACAGCGTCGGCCGGTTGGCGTCCCCGGCCCGGGTGCCGAACCCCGCGGTGGTGAGCGGAATCTGCGTCGGGCTGCCCGGGTACGACGTCATGTCCGCGTTGAGCTTCACGTACCACAGATGAGGGTTGCCGTAGAACAGGTACGCCTGCCCGTCGTCGTCGATGTGGACGGTGGGGTCGATCTCGGCGTTCTGGATCAGCGGCCGGCCGAGGGCGTCGCGGAACGGCCCCGTTGGGCTGTCCGAGACGCCCACCCCGATCGCGGTCGATCCGTTCGCCATGCGCACTGGGACATACCAGTAGAACTTGCCGTTGCGGTAGACGGCCTGTCCGGCCCACGCATCGGAGCTCGCCCAGCTGAAGGTGGCCAGGCTCATCGGCGATCCGTGGTCGGTCCAGTTGACCATGTCGGCCGACGACCAGACCCGCCACTCGCGCATCGTGAAGTACGTCGAGCCGTCTTCGTCGTGCCCGGTGTACAGATAGACCCGGCCGTTGTAGACCAGCGGCGCCGGGTCGGCGGTGTAGACGTGTTGCACGATCGGGTTGTCCGCCCTGGCGACGCCCGGGAGCAACGCCGTGATGCAGAACAGGACCGCCGCCAACGCGACCGCGCGCCTCGCAAGACGTCGAGATGTGGATGTCACGGTGCCACTCCCCTATCCGGCCGAGACATGAAAGGTGGTGGCGCCGGCGCGGCCGGTCGGGGCCATGCGTGCCGGCGCCGCCGAGCATTCGGTCAGCTGCGGAGGCTCCACAGCTGGTTGGAGCCGCCGTGGCAGGACCAGAGTTGGAGCTTGGTGCCGTTGGCCGTGCCGGCGCCGCTGGCGTCCAGGCACAGGCCGGACTGGACACCGGTGATGACGCCGCCGGCGCCCAGGTTCCACTGCTGGTTGCTCTGGCCGTTGCAGTCCCAGATAACTGCGGTGGTGCCGTTGCTCGTGCCCTGACCGCTGGCATCCAGGCACTTGTTGCCGTACACCACCAACTGCCGCGCGGCCGTGTAGGTCCAGCGCTGGTTGCTGCCACCGTGGCAGTCCCACAGCTGCACCTGCGTGCCGTTCGTTGTGGTCGAGCCGGGCACGTCGACGCAGCGACCCGATCCCGCACCCGCGATCATGACGTTCGACTGGCCGGACGGCGGGCCGCTGCTCGACGGGGTCGAACTCGACGGCGGGGTGCTGGCGAAGGAGGAGATGAACCGCCAGGCCTCGCCCTTGGTCCACGTCCTGGTGCCGTCATCGCAGCCGGAGCACCCGTCCACCGGACCGGGCCCGTGGCCCCCGTCGAACGCCGCCCACTGCACCGGATACCCGGCCCGGCAGGAGTAGGCGGTCGTGATGTGCCTGCCGCTGCCCGGCGCCGGCTCCGGCGGATTCTGCGGAATGCAGCCGTTGTTGCGCACGAACGTGTCGCGCAGCGCCCGCCCCGAGGAGATGTTGAGGACGTTGTCGGACACGCCGTGGATGCCGAAGTACCCGATCGGCTGGGTGCCGCCGCTGCAGCCGGACAGCTGTGCGCCGGAGTACACCACGACCGCTCGGAAGACGGTGGCCCGGGCGCACGCGATGGCGTAGCTCATCCCGCCGCCGTAGCTGAACCCCATGGCGAACACCTGCGTGGTGTCGACACAGAGATCGCTCTCGATCATCCGCACCATGTCGTCGGTGAAGGTGACGTCCTGGCCGTTGGTGTTGGCCCAGCCGTTGCCGATGCCCTGCGGCGCGACCAGGATCGCGCTGTTGCCGGACTGCTCCTGCATGCCGTAGTAGGACCAGGCGGTGCCGCTGGTCCCACCCGAGGAGACGTCCTGCATGGTGCCGCCCCGCCAGTGGTACGCCATGATCAACCGGTACGGACGCGCGTTGCTGTAGCCGTCGGGGATCCGCAGGATGAAGCTGCGGCTCTGGCCACTGCTCTGGATGGTGTACGAGCCGTTGCGCAGTGTCGGGGTCTTGCCGCAACCGGCCGTCGTCGCTGCGGACGCGGACGGAACGGTCGCCGTCATGACGGCAAGCGTTCCCACGGCGACCATGGCGACAGCGCTGAGCACCGCGAGCCATCGGGGTACCAAGTGTCGTCTTTGGACAGTTCTCACAGCTGTGACTCCTTGTCTGGGAGCGAATGGCCTGCCCTACGGAGTACGCGATCCGGAACGTAAGTCGTATGACGTATGGTGTCAAGCCATGCGGGATGTTCGATGTTCCGACCCGTCCCAGGTGAGGAAAGTTTCACGACCACGGAGCACATCGATGCATTCGCAACCGTCGAATTGACGCGCTGTATTGAGCCCTGACTCAATGTTGGACCGGCAGGCGGCTACGCCAGCGGTGGACCCACGTGGAAGGTGCTGTCGGCGCGGAAAGCCGCGGTGCCGTCGGCCGGGCGCACCCACAGCTGGTCGCCCTCGCGGTGGATGAAGTACCCGCGGTAGTTCGACGCCTCCAGAAGCACATCGCCGTTGCCGGGGCCGAGCGGGCAGAAGGTGGCGTCACCACGGAACAGCTGCGTGCCCTCGTCACTGCTGAGACGCAGCCGCCACGAGGAGTGTCGCAGGAACTGTCCATCGGGCGTGCGCAGCGAGTAGCAGTCCGCGTCGGCGAGGCCCGGCACGGCCTCGAAGGTGGCCCGCTGCCGCGCGAGCGCGGTGTCGCCGGCGATGAGGATGCCGACCTGGCCGTCGGTGCCGAGGAAGCGCCCGGGCTCGGCGGCGAACTCCAGCGACAGCCGGCCGGCACGCAACGACGGTGGCGCCGACGACCCGGCGGAGATCGCTGCCGAGGAGGGTGCGACGGAGGGCGGCGCCGCGGTCGGTTGCGGCCGCCCGTGGCTCGACCAGGCCACCGCGGTGCCCGCCGCCCCGATGACGAGCGCGCCCGCGACGAGCTTCGCGACCGGCGCACCGGCCAGCCATCCCGCCTTCGCGGCGCCGGTGCTGGCCGCGGCGCCGGCGCCGATGGAGGTACCGCCGGCCGCCGGGACGGTTGTCGAGACGTTGTCCCCGGCCGCCAGCAGTGCGGCGAGTGCCGCGGGCACGGGTAGCAGCGCAAAGCCGTTCAGCAGCCGCTCCGTCTCGACCATCCCCTCCGTGGCCCGGGCGCAGGCCACGCATGACCGGGTGTGCCGGCCGATCCGCTTGCGCCACAGCGGGCTGGGAATGCCGTCCCACTCGGCGACGACCGCGTCCAGCCACGGGCAACGCGGTCGCGCGTCCAGCGCCGCCACGAGAGCCCGGGCCTGCTCCAGCCGGCCGCGCATCCGCTGGACGCGCACGCCGGCGTGGGCGACGCTGACCCCGAGCGCGCCGGCGAGCTCGGGACGGGTCAGCTCCTCCCCGACCTCGAGCCACCACAGCGACCACAGCACCCGGTCGTCGGCGTCGAGCCAGCCGACCGCCTGCCCGACCTGGCGCCGCTGGCCCGAGAGCTCCACCCGCAGGACGGTGAGATCCTCGAAGTCGTCGGCGTCAGGCGCGACGGTGAGATCGTCCAGCGGCGCCCACCGCCGGGCGGCGACGCGTTCGCGCTGCAGGTATGTGCCGGCCTGCCGGACGGCGATGGAGGCGAGCCAGACCCGGAAGCTGTCCGGCTCGCGCAGCGACGGCAGCTGCCGCAGCGTACGCAGCATCGTTTCCTGAACCACGTCGTCGATGGCGCCCGGGTGACCGGCCAGCGCCCGCCGCACGATGGCATACACCAGCGGCAGGGACGCCGCCACGAGCTCGCCGACCGCGCGCTCGTCCCCGGCCTTCGCCGCGACGACCAGCGGCGCCGCGCCACTCCTCGTTGTTCGCAAGTACCATCACCGGCCCGTTGACGTGTCAATCTCGGCACACGGCCGGGACGTTGTCAAGCCGCCGCGCGACGCCGCGCCGGCGACTCCGCAGCCCCAGCCGCCATAACACTTTCCACGCCGAAGCCGTCGCGCGAATTCGCTTCCCGGTTCCCAACAACGCGACTTTCACGTCGGCCTGCCACTCGAGACGGCGTTCCTAGCGTTGACAAACGCCGGTAATATAAACCGAAGCTCGTCAATGTAATAGCGCACCTATGGAAGGGCGAAATGAAACGGCACCCTCGCGCCGGGGGCGATCGCCCCGTTCGGCTTCACCGGCACCGGACCGTCCACGCCGGCGCCGGCGCCGACCTGCACGAGCCCGTAGCGAAAAGCCGGACTACCGGCGTTCGGCGGTGCTGCTCCGGACGATCAGCGACGGGGACACGACCGGCGCCGGCTCCGGACGGTCCGGCCGCCCGTCGCGCCGGTCTGCCTCGATCACCCGCAGCAGCGCGGCGATGCACCGCCGGCCCACCTCGTCGAAATCCTGCCGGATGGTGGTGAGCGGCGGCCACAGGTATGTCGCCTCGGGGATGTCGTCGAAGCCCACGACGCTGACGTCGTCCGGCACGCGGACACCCCGCTCGTGGAAGGCGCGCAGCACCCCCAGCGCCATCTGATCGTTCCCGGCGAACACCGCGGTCGCGGTGGCCGTCGCTGCGAGTTCGAGGCCGGCGTCGTAGCCCGACCGGGCGCTCCAGTCACCGCTCAGCATCGGCGGCGCCGGCAACCCCGCGTCCTGCAGCGCCGAACGCCAGCCCTCGGCGCGGCCCTGCGTCTCCAGCCAGTCCGGCGGTCCGGCCAGGTGCCACACCTCGCGATGGCCGAGCCCGATCAGGTGCTCGACGGCCATCCGGGCGCCGGCCCGCTGGTCGACGCCGATGACCGGTACCCGGCCGCCGGTGTCGGCCTCCACCGCCACGGCGGGCGTTGCCGGGGACAGGCCGCGCAACGCCCGCACGGCGGCACCTTGAGGCGCGATCACCACGACACCGGCGACCGACTGGTCGGCGAGCGCGCTCAGCGCCGACTCCACGCCGCGATGGTCGATCCGCTCGAGCGTCGCGATGCTGACGCCGTAGCCTTCCGCGCCCGCGGCCCGTTCGATGCCGAGCAGCGTCGCGGCGGGACCGTAGAGAATGGTCTCCAGGGTGACCACACCGATCACCCGCGACCGGCGGCCGGCCAGCCCGCGCGCCATGGCGTTGCGGCGGTAGTCGAGCTGGCGGATCGCCGCGAGCACGCGTTCCCGCGTGCCAACGCTGACCATGGGGTGGTCGTTCAGCACCCGCGACACCGTCTGGTGCGAAACGCCGGCCAGCCGAGCGACATCCTTGATCACAGCCGCCCGGCCACGAACCATTAGCGCACCCCTTTCGCCGCCGCCGATATTAGCGGCAACCAAGAGCGGCACCTAGACACCGCTTGGTGACTTCGAGCATGCCTAAGCATTTTCGAAAATGCGGCAGGTGACGATTGTCGACCGCGGCGCCGCGTCGGCCATAACAGTTTCCGTCATTTATGTGGCACATCTTTCGCCGTGCCTGTTGAGGTGGCGCCGCCGCAGTTACCCAGGGCCCGGAAGGCGTCCGCTACGCCTTCGCCGCGCGGGTCATGCGGTCCCCTCAGTCCGGGTGCCACGTCATCCGCCGCCGTTGGCGCCGCACCGCAACAAACATCTGATGTATCTATAGTGGAATCCGGTACGCCGGAGCCGGCTCGAGGGAGACCTGTGGCACTGACCGACGAAGCGATCGCCAAGCTTCGCAGCATGATCCAGAGCGGCGAGCTGCCGCCGGGATCCCGGCTGCCGACAGAGCCTCAGCTCGCGGCCCAGATGGGTCTGTCGCGCAGCGGCGTCCGGGAGGCCGTGAAGGTGCTGGAGTCGGCGCGGGTGCTCGACGTGCGACGAGGCGACGGCACCTACGTCACGAGCCTCGCTCCGCGGCTGTTGCTGGAGGGCCTCGGGCTCGCCGTGGAGCTGTTGCAGGACGACACCCTGCTCGAGGTGATGGAGGTCCGCCGGATGCTGGAGCCCGTGGCGACCGGCATAGCGGCGCTGCGGGTGTCCGACGAGGATCTCGACGAGCTCGGCCGGATCCTCGACGACATGCGCGCCGCTGCAGGCGATCACGAGAAGCTGATCCAGTTCGACACGGCGTTCCACCGCACCGTCGTCGCGGCCACCGGTAACGAGACGCTGACGTCGTTGCTGGACGGGCTGTCCGGGCGCACCGTGCGGGCGCGGGTGTGGCGGGGGCTGATCGAGGGCAACTCGGCGCACACGACCATCGAGGAGCATCACGCCATCTATCTCGCGTTGCGGGCGCGAGATCAGTTGCTGGCCCAGGCCAGCGCGCTGCTGCACGTCAACACCTCCGAAGCGTGGCTGCGGGCCGTGCTGTCGGCCCCTGGCGCCGACGAGGCGTCGTAGGCCGCCGGTCATGCGGGTGCCGCGCCGGCCCCGGCGCGGACGTGGGTGCCGGCCAGGCCGTACGTCCGCATGGCGGTGCCGGCGAAGATCTCGGCCAGGTCCTCCGCGGCCAGCGGCGGAAGGGCGTCGTCAAGCGCCCGCCGCACCGCACGGTAGTCCGCGACGAGCAGGCAGACCGGCCAGTCGGATCCGAACATCAGACGTCGGGGGCCGAACTCCTCGACCGCCACGGCGACGAAAGGCCGCAGATCCGCGGCCGTCCAGCCGGGTCCCGCCTCGGTGACCATCCCCGACAGCTTGCAGGCGACGTTGTCGTTGCCGGCCAGCGCCGCGAACGGCGCCCGCCAGTCCTCCAGCCCGGCGTCGCCCCGGTCGATTCGGGGCTTGCCGAGGTGGTCGAGCACGAACCGCAGCTGCGGGACCGCCCGGGCCGCGCGCGCCGCGGCGGGCAGCTGGTCGGCCCGGATCACCAGGTCGAACGCAAGCCCCGCGGCGGCGATCTCGGCCAGGCCGCGCCGCACCTCCGGCCGGTCGAGGTAGTCGGGGTCGGCCTCGGCCTGCACCTGTGAGCGCACGCCGACGAGCAGCTCGCCACCGCGCAGCGCGCGGTAGCGTTCCAGGACAGCAGCAATGTGCGGTGAGGCCACGTCGATCCACGCCACGACGCCGGCGATCGGCGGTGTGTCGGCGGCCCAGCCGAGGAACTCGGCCGCCTCGTCGACGTGACAGCGACCGCCCTCGACCAGCACCGTCGCGTCGACGCCGGACGGCACGAGCTCGGCGGTCAGGTCGGCCGGCGTGAACGGCCGCCGGATCGCGGCGAGCCCCGGATCATCCAGCCAGCGGTACCCCCGCTCCGGCCGCCATAGATGGTGGTGCGCATCGATGATCACGCCGCCACCGCCGTCGCCCACTCAGGGCCGTCGGGAAACCGGTACGCGGCCAGCGATGCCGGGACGATCTGCGCGCTCATGCCGGGCCCGGTCGGCGTCACGTAGCGGCCACGCCGGATGCGCACCGGGTCGACGAAGTGCTCGTGCAGATGGTCGACGTACTCGATGAACCGGTCGTCGGTCGTGCCGCTGACCGCCACGTAGTCGAACATCGCCAGATGCTGCACCAGTTCGCAGAGCCCCACGCCGCCGGCGTGCGGGCAGACCGGCACGCCGAACTTGGCCGCCAGCAACAGGATCGCAAGGTTCTCGTTGACGCCGCCGACCCGGCAGGCGTCGATCTGCACCACGTCGACGGCGGCTGCCTGCAACAGCTGCTTGAACATCACGGCGTTGTGCACGTGCTCGCCGGTGGCCACCCGGATGGGCGCCAGCGCCCGGCGCACGGCAGCGTGTCCGAGTACGTCGTCAGGCGATGTCGGCTCCTCGATCCAGTACGGGTCGAAGCGGCTGAGCTCCCGCATCCACTGGATCGCGTCCGGGACGCCCCAGATCTGGTTGGCGTCGACGGCGATGCGGGTCGTCGGCCCGACGCTCTCGCGGGCGATGGCCATCCGCCGCACGTCGTCGGCCAGGTCTCCGCCGACTTTGAGCTTGATCAGCTCGTAGCCGGCGGCGACCGCCTCCCGGCACAGCCGGGCGAGCTTCTCGTCGTCGTAGCCCAGCCAGCCGGGCGTCGTGGTGTACGCCGGATAGCCCTCCGCCAGCAGCCGCCGCTCCCGCTCGCCCCGCCCGGCGGCCGCGCCCCGCAGCAGCTCGAGCGCCTCGTCCTCGGTGAGCGCATCGCGCAGGTACCGGAAGTCGATCTGCGCCACCAGTTCCTCCGGCGTCAGGCCGGAGAGCAGCTGCCACAGCGGCCGGCCGGCCCGCCGGGCGGCAAGATCCCACACGGCGTTGACGAGCCCGCCGGCGGCCATGTGCACGACGCCCTTCTCCGGGCCGAGCCAGCGGATCTGGCTGTCGCCGACGAGCCGCCGGGCCAGCGCGCCCGGGTCGGCGACGAGATCGTCGACCGGCTGGCCGGTCAGCATCGCGGCGAGCGAGCGCACCGCGGCCACCTCGATCTCGGTGCCGCGCCCGACGGTGAACACCAGCCCGTGCCCCTCGGCGCCGGCGGTCGTGCGCAGCACGATGTAGGCGGCGGAGTAGTCCGGGAAAGGGTTCATCGCGTCCGAGCCGTCGCGGTGGCGGGAGGTCGGGAACCGCACGTCGAGGACGTCCACCGACGAGATGCGCTCAATCACCAGTGCTCCTGGGGGTTGGACGGCGCCGCGCGGCGCCCGGGATCGTTGTGGTCACGTCTGCGCCTTGCCGCCGGTGACCCGGGACAGCACGAGCGCCACCAGGATGACCGCGCCGTTGAGGAAGTTGGTCCACTGCGCGGGCACACCGGCCAGGGTCAGCACGTTGAGGATCATGAAGAGCAGCAGCACGCCGGTGAAGGCGCCGAAGACTGTCCCCTTGCCGCCGTTGAGGCTGACGCCGCCGATGACGGCCGCCGCGAACACCTGGAAGATGGCGCCGCTGCCCTGCGCGGCCGGCACCGCCGCCAGCCGTCCGCTGATGAGCAGCCCGGCGAGCGCCGCCAGCATGCCGGCCACCACGAGGGTCAGCCACAGGACGCGGTCGGTGCGGATGCCGGCGGCGCGGGCCGCGTCGACGTTGCCGCCGATCGCGTACAGCGCCCGGCCGGGGCGGGTGAAGCCGAGCACCACGATGCCGGCGGCGAACAACCCGAGCGACAGCCAGACGGAGGCCGGCACGCCCAGCCACTCGGCCGACCCGAGGTACGTCATCGACGCCGGCAGGGCGAAGAAGGTCTTGCCGCCGGAGATGCCGGTCAGCAGCCCGCGCAGCACGATGAGCATGCCCAGGGTGACGACGAAGCCGTTGAGCCCGAACCGGACGATGAGCAGCCCGTTGAACGCCCCGACGAGGGCCCCGGTGAGCAGCACGGCCGGCACGGCCCAGGCGGCGGGCAGCACGTGCAGGCCCAGGCCGTGGGTGACCGCCGGATCGACGACGAGCCAGGCGACGAGACCGGGGGCCAGCCCGAATGTCGACTCCAGGGACAGGTCCATCTTGCCGGCGACGAGCACGACGGTCTCAGCCAGCACGACGATGGAGACCTCGGACATGCTCTGCAGCACATTGACGATGTTGTCCGACTGCAGGAACACGGGATTGACGACGAAACCGACGATCGCGACCGCGATGATCGCAGGCACCAGCGCCAGGTCGCGCAGGCGGGCAATGGCCGGTCCCCGGCGCCGCGGCCGGGCCGCCGCCGCACCGGAGGCCGGCGCCGCGTCGGTGGACAGCGTGTCGGACATGGGCGTGTCAGACATGGCCGAGATCGACCCCTTCCATGGCAGCTACCAGTTCGTTGTCGCTCCAGCCGGCGGCCATCTCGGCGACGACCCGGCCCTGGAACAGCACCAGCACCCGGTCGCAGATGCGCAGGTCGTCGAGCTCGTCGGAGACCACGAGCACCGTGGTACCGCGCCCGCGGACGTCCTCGACCACACCGAGCAGGGTCTGCTTGGAGCGCACGTCGACGCCGGCGGTCGGCGTGACGAGCACCAGCAGCGTGGGGTCGGCGGCCAGCGCCCGGCCCATGACGACCTTCTGCTGGTTGCCGCCGGAGAGCTCACCGACCGGCACCTGCGGCCCCTCGGCCTTGATCGACAGCTCCGTGATCGCCCGCCGGGTCAGGGCGTCGCGGCGCTTCGGGGAGAGCAGGCCGCGGCGGCGGATGCGCTCCGGGACGGTCATGGTGACGTTCTCGGCGATCGACAGCAGCGGGACGAGGCCCTCGCGGTGGCGGTCCTGCGGCACGAGGCCGACCCCGGCGTCGATGGCGTCGGGGACGCTGCCGGGCCGCAGGAGCCGGCCGTCCACCCTGACGGTGCCCGCGGCCGGCCGGGTCAGCCCGACGATCGCCTCGGCCACGTCGACCTTGCCGCTGCTGCCGCCGCCCGCGATGCCGACGACCTCGCCGGCCCGGGCCTCCAGCGACAGCCGCGCCGAGGAGCGGGTCTCCAGCTCGTGCACGCGCAGCCGGACCGGCACGCCGGCCGGGATCTCGCGGCGCGTGGCCTCGGGCAGGCTCACGTCCTCGCCCGTCATCGCCGTCACCAGCGCCTGGTGGCTCAGCCCGGCCACCGGCGCGGTGAGCACGTGTCGCGCGTCGCGGAATACCGTGACCCGGTCGCAGATCTCGTGAATCTCCTGGAGGTGGTGGCTGATGTACAGCGTCGTCACGCCCTGCTCGCGCAGATCGCGGATGCGCTCGAAGAGCCGCCGGATCCCGGCGGCGTCGAGCTGCGCGGTCGGCTCGTCGAGGATGATGAACCGGGCGCCGAACGACAGCGCCCGGGCGATCTCCACGAACTGCCGCTGCTCCACGGTCAGCGTCGCGGCCGGCCGGCGCACGTCGACGTCGACCGACCACTGGGCGAGCAGCCGCTCCGCGTCGCGGCGCAGCGTCGCCCAGTCGATGAGCCGGGCGGGGCCGCGGGCGTGCCGGTTGAGGAACAGGTTCTCCGCCACGGTGAGCGCCGGGATGATCGTCGACTTCTGGTAGACGCACGCGACCAGCCGCCGCCAGGCGTCGCGGTCGCCGAGCGGCGGCGCCGGACGGCCGTCGAACGCGACGACTCCCCCGTCCGGCGCCTGGAGCCCGGTCAGGATGCTGACCAGCGTCGACTTGCCGGCCCCATTGCGCCCGACCAGCGCGTGGGTCTCACCGCGCCGGACCGTGATGCCGGCGTCCGCCAGCGCCACCGTGGAGCCGAACCGCTTGGTGATGTTGGCCGCCTCGACGGTCGGGGCGCTCATGCGTTGTTGCCCCACAGCGACTTGTCGTCGAACTTCGCCGTGGGCTGCCCGCCGATCGTCGCGCCGTCGAGCGTCACCAGCGGCGCGGCCAGCTGGTCCTCGAGCACGCCGTCGCGGACCTGGTTGATAACGCTGCCGTGATCCGTCGGGCCGGGCTGGAACGTCTTGCCGTCGATGGCCGCCTTGACGTAGAACAGCCCGTACTTGGCGAAGAGGTCGGCCGGCTGGCTGACCGTGGCGTCGATGAGGCCGCCCTGGATGTCCTTGAGCTCCTCCGGTATGCCGTCGTTGGACACCACGAAGACGTGCTTCGGGTCTGACGGCGGGACCTGCAGGCCGCGCTGCTTGAGGATCTGCAGCGTGCCGGAGAGCGCGAAGGACGATTCCATGTAGACGCCCTTGATGTCCGGGTCGGAGGTGAACCGCGTCTGCAGCTTCGTTGCGGCCACGTCCCCCTTCCAGTCGGTGGCCTCGCCGAACACGGTGATCCCCGGGAAGTCCTTCTTCATGCAGTCGTTGAACGCCTCGGTGCGATCGCGGCCGTTGATCGAGTCCAGGCCGCCCTCGAGCATGACGACCTTGCCCTTACCGCCGAGCTTGGTGCCGAGGAACTGGCAGGCCTTCGTCCCGTAGGCCCGGTTGTCGGCCCGTACCACCATGAACACCTTGCCGGTGTCCGGCCGGGTGTCGATCGTGACGACCGGGATCTTCTTGCCGGCGAGCTGGTCCAGGGTAGGTGCAATCGCCGCGGTGTCCTGCGGCGCCATCACCACGCCCTTGACCCCCTGGCTCTGGAACGCCTGCACGTTGGAGATGAGGGCCGCGATGTCGTTCTGCGAGTTGGTCGTCTTGAGCTGCACGCCGACCTCGCCGGCGAACTGGGGCACGTACTTGATGTAGGAGTTCCAGAAGTCGGTGTCGGAGCGGGGGTAGTCGACGCCGATCAACGGCGCCGCGGCCGCGCCGCTGCCGTTGCCCGAGGACGCCTTGGTATCGGCGCAGCCGGCGGTGAGCATGGCGGCGCCGAGCACCGCCGTCAGGCCCAGGCCGAGTAGAGCGTTGCGGTTCACCGGGTCTCCTTGTCATGGGCGCGCCCGGCCGACCCGCGGCGATGCGCGGGTGCGGTTGGGGTGTCGGGTGTACACGCCTGTCGCTCCGTCAGCCGAGCGACATTCATCTGATGTCTTTATAGGTCATCAGACATCTGATGTCTAGACTGCCTGCGAACGCACGTGGTGCCGCCCGCTCGTTGGCATCAGGACATCTGATGTATCGAGCGGGCGGCACACACGGGTCAGACTGCGGTGATGGTCCACAGGTTGTTGGTGTTGGTGTTCGGCGCCCACAGGCCGACCGTGGAGCCGACCGTGGCGTTGCCCATGCCGTCCAGGGCGGTGCCGGTGCCGCGGTTGATGATCTGGTACCGCCCGTTGCCGGTGTCGTTGAGCCGCCACTGCTGGTTGTTGCCGCCGTTCCAGGCCGCCTGACGGGCGTTGGCGCCGTTGGCGGTGCTGCCCCAGCTGTCGACGACCATGCCGTTGGTGCGGTTGACGATGCGGTACCAGCCGCTGCCGAGGGATACGAACTGCCACTGCAAGTTCGTGCTGCCGTCGTAGTTCCACTGCTTGACCACCGAGCCGGAGGCGACGTTGCCGCCACTGTCCAGAACGAGGCCGGTGGTGACGTTGCCGACCCGGACCCAACCGGTGGGAATGCCGGTACCGCCGCCGTTGCCCAGGGCGGGGATCGTCCCGGAGAAGGTCAGCTTCAGCACGTAGGCGGCGGCGCCGAACGGGGCGCTGCCGGGCAGCGTGACGTGCAGGCCGCCGCCGTCCTGGCTGCGGGTCGGCAGGTCGATGTAGGTGCCGGCGGTGTTGCCCAGCAGCTGCACCGACGCCAGGGTGCTCAGGTTGATCCGGTTCGAGCTCAGCGTGGTGATGGTCGTCGAGCCGCCGGGCCAGCCGAGCACGGTGGCGTACAACACCCGGTTGTCCTTGCTGCGGGTGAACCGGAAGTCCTGGGCGGTGCCGGTCCGCGGGGTCTGGAACGAGCCGCCGCCCATCTGCGTCGGGCCTTCGCCGTAGGCGCTCCAGGCGCGGGTGGCGTAGATCGACTCGCCGAAGCGCTTGAGGTAGTCGCCGATGCCGCGCAGGACCGTCTGCTGCCCCGACGGGATCGTGCCGTCGGCCATCGGCGCGATGTTGAGCACCATGTTGCCGTTCTTGCTCACCCGGTCGATCAGGGCGTGCAGCAGCGCGTTGGTCGAGTAGTAGCCGATACCGACCGTGTAGCACCAACTGGAGCTGGAGATGCTGTCGTCGGTGAGCCAGTACGGGCTCTGAATGCCGGCCGGCCCGCCACGCTCGTAGTCGAAGACCTCGCCATTGGTGTTGAAGCCGTCCTTGTACGTCGCGACGACCTCCTTGTCCCAGGCGACCGCGCGGTTGTAGTAGTACGACAGGAAGTCCAGCCGCCGCGACTCGGGCAGCTGCGAGAGGTTGAAGTCCTGCCACAGGATGTCCGGCTGGTACCCGTCGATGACCTCCCGGAGCTTGTCGTACCACAGCTGCTGCTCGGCGGACGCCCCCAGCTGTCCGTAGAGCTTCTTGAGGCTCGAGTCCGACTGCGCGGGCACCCACTGGTAGTAGCCGGTGAAGTGGTACGCGTGGTGCATCGCGACCATGAGCTTCAGGCCCTTGCCGCGGATGGCGTCGGCGTGCAGGCGCAGCAGGTCCAGCCGCGGCCCCTTGGCCACCGAGTTCCACTCGTTGACGCTGCTGTTCCACATCGAGAAGCCGTCGTGGTGCTCGGCCACCGGCCCGGCGAACCGGGCGCCCGCGTCGACGAAGAGCTGGGCCCACGCATTCGGGTCGAAGCTGCCACCGGCGGAGGCGAGCTTCGGCGCGAACTGCACGAAGTTGCCGGCCTTGTCGCGCGCGCCGTTGATGAAGTTGTGGTACGGCCAGGCCGACGGGTCGCCGTACACCGCCTTGTGGTGGTTGTTCTCGTTCGAGCCGTTGTTGTACATGTTCCGCGGGTACCACTCGTTGGCGTACGCCGGGACGCTGAACACGCCCCAGTGGTAGTAGATGCCGAACTTGGCGTCCTGGAACCACTCGGGCGACGGCGGGTGCTGGTCGACCGACGCCCACGTGGCGGAGTAGCTCGTCGGTCCGGGGATGGCGGCCGAGGCGGCGGCCGCCCGAAGGATGCCGGAGGACCCGAGGGCGGTGGCGGCTCCGGTGGCGCCGAGGGCGGTCAGCAGCGACCGGCGGGTGAACGGGGTGCGGGTCATGGAGATGCCTCCAGGAGAGATTGGGGTTGGCGCGGGCGGGCGCCAGACATCTGACGTTAGGCGTGTCCATCGTCGTCCGTCAACGTCCACATGCCCACAAAGTGCACGTTTCCCAGCGAGACATCAGATGTAACGCCGGAACGGCGGGCGGCCGGGGCCGCCCACCGTTGTCAGTGCACGCCTCAGGCGCGCAGGCTCCACTGCTGGTTCGAGCCGCCGTTGCAGGACCAGAGGATGACCTTCGTCCCGTTCGCGGTCGCCGCCCCGTTGGCGTCCACGCACAGGCCGGACTGCACGCCGGTGACGGTGCCGTTGGCGTTGAGGTTCCACTGCTGGTTCGCCTGGCCGTTGCAGTCCCAGATGATGACCGCGGTCCCGTTTGCGGTGCCCTGGTTGTTGGCGTCGAGGCACTTGTTGCCGTACACCTGCAGCTGCTTGGCCGCCGTGTAGGTCCAGCGCTGGTTGGACCCGCCCCAGCAGTCGTACAGCTGCACCTGCGTGCCGTTGGTGGTGCTGGCGTTCGGCACGTCCACGCAGCGGCCGGACTGCCCGCCGACGATCTCGGCGTTGCTCTGCCCGCCACCGCCGCCGCTCGACATTGTGTATCCGGCGGCGGTGATGTTGGCCTGGACGGCGTCCTCGGTGGCGTTGCTGGGGTAGCCCGACGTCATGACGCCCTCGTAGAAGGTGCCGGCGGAGCCGTGGCTGTTGTCCCCGCCGATGCCCAGGATGATGGCGCCCTCCTTCTTCATCGGGTTGTATCCCGACACGTTGGGCCGCTTTCCGTCGTAGAACGTCGACAGCCCGCCGGACTGCGCGTTGCCGCCCCGGATCGCCCAGTGGTTCGCTTCGCCCTTGATGATCGCCGTGGTGAATCTGTAGTTCACCGTCGGATCGTTGGCGTTGTAGCCGGCGTTGACGCCCGAGTACAGGCCGTTCTCGAGGTCGGCCATGATCCACGGGCCGTTGCCGGTGCCGTAGCCCCAGACCTTGATGTTGCCGAAGTAGATGGCCTCCATCGTGCCGTTGCCGTTGTCGCGGCTGTTGCGCTCGGCGTTGCCGTAGTCGAAGCAGCAGCCGCCGTTGTAATGCGTGCCATCGAAGATGGCGTACATCCCCTCCGGCTGGTCGCCGGTGGCGATGCCGTTCGTGTTGTTGTTGCGGTAGCCGGTGCCGGCCGCGACGTACACGCCGTAGGCCTTGTGGCCGGCGACCGTGACCGGCGCCGCCGTCGCGTCGGCCAGGTTGTCGTAGCCGCCCGCCGCAGGGCCGGAGAACCCGCCGGGGGGTGCCTGCGTGAGGTGGTTGTTGCGGCCGGACTGGTCGTAGATGACCGTGATGACGCAGCTGGTGCCGGCACAGAAGGAGTCCTGGGCGGCGGCGTCGGCGTAGCCGCCGGCGCCGAGCGCGCCGATGTCTCGGGTGGTGTTGTCCGAGGCCCGGCGCACCTGGTACAGGCGGCCGCTGTACGCGCCGTAGAGCGCCCGGGTGGTGCTGTGTGCGGCGACGCAGGGCGTGCCGCCCGAGGCGTAGATGTCACACGGGCCGGAAGTCGCCGCCTCCGCGGCCGTCGTCGCCGTGATCGCGATGGCCGTCCCGGCGACGACCGTGGCCGCGGCGGCAACCACTGTCGTCACGGGGCGTCTGAGTCTTCTGCTGAGCTCCATCGAACTTCCTCTGTCTGGACGCCACCGGAGGTGGCGGGGTTGGGGTGCGGGTGTCACGCCGGACTGTCGAACACGGCTTATGGCGGATGTCGAGCCGCTTCGCACCGGCGCTCGTGTTAGCGCTAACATCGGCGTCCATTAAAATGTGCCAGATGGCGTCGAGCCTTGGCAAGCTCTCCTTCGGGGACCATCTTTCGGGCTCAGGCATAACGCTTTACGCCGGTCGGACCCGGCGAAATGTGGAGCGCTAACCGACCGCGTCCGCGTGGCCGAGCCACCACAGGACGGCCTCGTTGCGATTGCCGACCCGAAGCTTCAGGTAGATCTGGCTGACCCGGTTGCGAACTGTCTTCTCCGCCAGCGCCAGCCGCTGCGCGATGACCACGTTGGACTCCCCGGCGGCGATCAGCTCGAGGATCTCCAGCTCCCGCCGCGTCAGGAGCTGCCGTCCCGGCTCCGGCTCGGCGGCAGGGCGGGTCTGCACGTGGTCGACCACGGCGGCCAGCGGCCCGGCCGAGAGCCGGCTGTGCCCGGCCGCCGTCGCCCGCACGGCATCGAGCAGGTCGGCCCGGGTGTACTGCCCCTCGACGAGGATGCTGCGCACGCCCGAGCGCAGGACGGTGAGCACGTCGCCGGGCACGATCGCCGGGGTGACGACGAGCACCGGCGGCCGGGGCGCGGGCAGCACGGCCAGGGCGACCAGCTCCCGCACGGCCGCGAGCGTCGGCAGGACGATCACGTTGGCGCCAACACCGTCGCCGTCGTGCAGGTCGGCGAGCCGCCGCAGCTCCACCCGGTCCACGGCCGGGCGGATGAGCTCGGCGAGCCCGGGTAGAGCGCCGCTGACGACGATCGCCGTGGTCATGCACGCACCCGCGCGAGCGGCTCCCGAAACGTCATTCATGGAATTGTTGCAAACATTCGTGAAAGCACCAACGGGTCGAGGACGCGACCGGCGGCGACCACGGTTCATAACGCTTTTCCATCAGCTCCCCGCCAACCCGGAAAGTGTTATGTGCATGCCGCCGACCGGGTCGCGAGACGCACATTGAACATTGCGCACACAGGGGAGGTCCGCCCCGCCACGAAGGGGCGGACCTCCGGCCGGTGCCGGCACTCAGGCCGGTTCCGGTGTCAGCTGCGGGTCCACTTCTGGTTGGCCGCGCCGAGGCAGTCCCAGATCTGCACCTTGGTGCCGTTCGCGGTGCCGTTGCCGCTGACGTCGAGGCACTTGTTCGCGCCGACGGCTGTGACCGTGCCGTCGCTGTTGAGCCGGAACTGCTGGTTCGTCTGGCCGTTGCAGTCCCAGATCTCCACCGCCGTGCCGTTGGCGGTGCCACGGCCGTACACGTCCAGGCACTTGGCGCCGCCGTACACTCGCAGCTCGCCCGCCGCGGTCAGGGTGAACTGTTGGTTCGTCCCGCCGTGGCAGTCCCAGATCTGCGCGAGCGCCCCGTTGGCCTGCGACGCGCCGGCGATGTCGAGGCAGCGGTTCGATGCCTGGCCGCGCAGCGCGAAGGTGTCGCTCGTCGGCGTTCCCCCGGCACCGGCGGCGGCCATGACGCTGCGCGCGCCGCTGGGCCAGTTGCCGCCCGTGACCACGACCGTGCCGGAGTTGGTGTTGCCCCGGTCGCCGGTGGTGACGTTGGTGGCGCTGCTCGTGGTCCAGTTGTTCGTCAGCGTCAGGTTGCCGGTGTTGTTGTTGGCCCAGGCCTGGGTGTACGCCCAGGTGCCGATGTTGTCGAGGACGTTGCTCGAGGCGGAGACGTACCGCGAGCCCTCGTCGAAGTACATGCCGAGCCAGCCGTTGGTGTTGCGGAAGTAGTTCTGGTTGACGGTCGTGCCCGGGTTGGCCGAGAGGTTGTAGAACGCCCCGCCGTCGGTCATCTGCTGCACGACGTCATGGACGTAGTTCGCCGTGACGCGGTTGTTGGCCGCGACGGTTGCCGTCGTGTACTTCGGCTGGTAGTTGTACAGGCCGCGGTCGACGTAGTCCTGGCTGCCGCCGGGGTCGTTGGCGCCCCAGCCGTAGCCGAGCGCGATGCCCGAGTACGGCAGGTTGTACACCTCGTTGTTCGCGATCGACGACCCCGCGGTGTAGGTCATGAGCAGCCCGACGTGGCTGCGGTAGTCGATCGCGACGTCGTGGATGACGTTGTTGCTGACCACGATGTTGCTGTTGGTCATCCGTGAGTCGCTGGGGTGGTGGGCGTCGGCCTGGACGCCGCCTACGACGATGCCGCCGGCGGCGAGGTAGTCGAACGTGTTGCCGGTGACGGTGATATTGCTGGCGCCAAGGCCCACCCCGGTCCCGTGGGCGTTGGCGTCGTTGCCGATGCCGAGCCCGACCTGTCCGAGGTTGGTGTACCGATTGCCGGCGAAGGTGATGGCGCTGGCCGCCGACACCTGCACCGCGGCCGGCATCTGCCGCCAGGCGGGCCGGGTCGCCTCGAACAGCTGGCAGCCGGACTGGCACGACGTCAGGGCGTCGGACGGCCGATTCCAGCCGCCGTAGATGTAGGCGCCGGTCTGCTGGTCGGCGTAGCCCTGGCTGGTGCTGGGCTGCAGCCAGCTGGTGTTGGCGAACTGCAGGCCGGTGAAGGAGATGTTGTGCGCGGGCGCGGCGTAGGTGCCGCCGACGCGCAGCAACGACTCCAGGCGCGGCAGCTCGACGTCGGCGGTGGCCATGTCCTGCCCGGCGAGGGGCTTGTAGTACAGGTTGCCGGCGGCGGTGTCGAGGTACCACTCCCCCGCGCTGTCGAGGAACTCGCGGGCGTTAGTGAGGTACATCGGCCCGGCCCGGAAGGGCCTGCTGAGCGTGTCGTAACCCCACGTGTTGTTGTTCCACGCGGGCTGCTGCATCGTGAGGGTGTTGCCGGCGATCGTCTGCACCGGCACGTAGCGGTCGGTGAACGAGTCGACCGACTCGACCTCGACCCGGCTCTTGTTGGCCAGGTTGTTGAGGTACGACAGGGCGCCGTTGGTGAAGCTGAGCCCGGTCGCCGAGGCGGTGAAGTCGCCACGGTTGACCTGGGTGCGCGCCCGGGTAGCAAGGCGACCATCGACGTACAGCTGCCGGGTGTCGAAGCCGGTGCCGACGGCGGCCCGCCAGATGTTCTGCCCCGAGTCGGCCACCGTCCAGCCGGTCACCTTCTGCCCGCCCGAGATGACCGGCCGGGCGCCGCTCGCGGCCTGCCACGACACCGCGTGGCCGCCGGTGCCGGAGTCGGCGGCGGTAAACGTCAGGGGCGCGCTCAGGGTGTAGGTGCCGCCGGCGAGCTGCACGACGATGTCGCCGGTCATCGACGGCGCGCTCGCTCGCACGGCGGCCTGCGCCTGGGCGAGAGAGCAGGGCTGGGCGGACGAGCACGCGGTGCCGGAGCCGGCCGGCGACACGACGAGCGTGGTCATGACCGCGGCGGCGGCCGGCGACGCGAGCGTCGCCAGGGTGCCGGCCGCCACGAGACCGGCGGCCGCCACGCCGGCAGCGGCACCGAATCGACTGGGCATCAGCTTCTACTCCACTTCTGGTTGCTGCCGCCGGTGCAGTTCCACAGGATCACCGGCGTGCTGTTGGCCGTCCCGGCGCCGCTGGCGTCGAGGCAGAGGCCGGACTGGACGCCGATGACGGTGCCGTCGGCGTTGACGTTCCACTGCTGGTTCGCCTGGCCGTTGCAATCCCAGATGATTGCCCGGGTGCCCGGCGATGTCGCGGCACCCTCGGCGTCGAGGCACTTGGTGCCGTACACCTGCAGTTGCTTGCTCGACGTGTAGGTCCACTGCTGGTTGGTGCCGCCGTTGCAGTCCCACAGCGAGAGCTGGGTGCCGTTGGTCTGCGACTGCGACGGGACGTCCAGGCACCGGCCGGCGTTGGCGTTGCGCAGCGGGGCCGTGGAGCCGCCGCCGGAGCCGCCGGGCCCGGCCACCACGCTGAGGTTGTCGAACTGCGCGGTCACGCCCTGGCCGGTGCCGAACCCGACCTGCCCCGCGCCGTAGGCGGAGTCGGTGACCGTCCCCACGGTGGCGCCGTCGATCGCCGCGGTGATCGTGCTGCCGGCGAAGGTGAGCGCGAAAGTGTGCCAGCGGTTGACGCCGAGCGCCGCGACGGTGCCGCTGCGCAGCGTCGTGAGCTGACCGCCGCTGCTGTTGCGCAGCACCGACCACGCCCCGGCGTCGGTGACTCGCAGGAAGTAGCCGTTCTGGGCGCTGACCGGGTCGAGGTTCTGGGTGCCGACGCGGCCTTCGAGCTGTGCGTATCCGGACTTCTCCAGCAGCACGTCCGCGGAGACGGTGTAGTTGCTCCAGTTGAGATTGCCGCCGTAGGTGCTCGGCTCGGCCAGCGTCTTCCATGTGATCGGCGCCTGCGGGGAGGACTGGCGCAGGCAGACGCCGGAACGCCCGGCGCCGCACGCCGCGGTCTCGAACGCGCCCTGGTTGTCCTGCAGGTACTTCGGCGGCCGGCCGGCCGCGTAGCTGTCGAAGGTGTCGGCGTACGGCAGGCTCAGTGACCCCTGCGCCGGGCTGACCGCGGTGCCCTTGCCCTGGCCGGTCGTGGTGGTGACGGTGTACAGGTATCCGGGCTGCACGGTCAGCGAGAACGCGCCCCCGGACGGGGTGATGTCGGTGGCGTGGCGGAACTGGTCGGCGGCGTTGCTCGAGTTGAGGTTCGTGGACCAGACGTGCACGGCGCCGCTGGACAGTCCGCCCGTCACTGTGAAGTTGAGGGTCTGGGCGGCGGTGGCGTCCATGGTCTCGATGACCGTGCTGTAGTCGCCGCCGGTCGCAGAGCGCAGCGAGACGTAGCTCCCGTTGCCGCGGTTGCCGCCGATGTAGCCGCTGGAGGAGTCGAGATACTTCCAGCCGGGCGCGGTGAACTGGGTGGTGTGGGCCAGAGCCCAGGTGTCCTTGCCGACGGAGTACCAGCCCGACCACGGCTGGTTGGCCAGCACGAGGCCGACGGTCGCCCACGGGATGTTCGGGGTGATCGCGGCGATGAGGTCCCAGTTGAGGTAGGCGGTCATCCTTCCGTCGATGTATCCGCGGTTGATGCCGCGGGCCAGCGGTTTGGCGCCGTCGTTGTAGTCCTGGGAGCCGCCCTCGCTGTCCCACAGGGTCTCGCCGGAGTTGGCGGCGTTGGCCGACACCGTGCAGGTGGTCTGGGCGCTGAGGTAGCCGCACGGGTAGTGCCCGCTCAGCACGTCGATGGCGTCGCGCAGCGCCGCGTTGCCGGCGACCACGTTTGCCGGGTTCCAGCTGCCCGGGTAGTCGTCCCCGAAGATGATCTTCACGCCGCTGTAGCCGCTGGCGTTGAGCGCGCTGCGCAGGCTGATGGTCCAGTTGGCGTCGTAGCGCTTCTCGTTCTGGGCCGCGGTGAGGTAGTCGATGGTGAGGTTGTGCTGCTTGGCGCAGCCGAGCCACGACACGAGGTAGTCGATCATGTCGCTCGACATGAAGTTGCCGTTGCCGATCCAGCCCGGCGCGCCCCAGGCCAGTCCGGCCAGCTTGATACTCGGGTTTCGGGCCTTGGCCTGCTCCATGATCCACCACTCGTAGCCGCGGTTGCAGTTCAGGTCGCCCCGGAAGTGCGCGTGGCTGGGCTCGGAACCGCTGGTCGAGTTGGTGTCGCCGCCGATCTCGACCTTGAGGATCTGCAGCGCGGCACCGTAGCCGGGCGTGAACAGGTAGTCGAGGATCTGGGATCGCTGCGGCTCGGGATAGTCGATCAGCAGCCGGCTGTTGCCGCCGCCACCACTGACGGCGCCGACGCCGTCGAACGTGCGGCCGGCGGAGCCTCCGTTGACCGTGATCGAGGTGGCAGCAGCGGCAGGCCCGGCGGACGCGGCGACGATGCCGGCCGCGGCCAGCACGCACGTGGCCAGCCCCAGTCCGAGGCCGGACAGGCGCAGGCGGATGCGATTCGCGAGAGGCACGAGAGGATTCCTTCCGTGTGATCACACGGCGGTGATGGTCCAGTGGCGGATGGCGCCGCGAGCGCAGCCCTGGCGGTTTCGACGGCGTTGGGCGGCAACGCCCGCGCGCTCCGCGGCGCCCAGGGAACCCCACGGTATGGCGTCATACGTCATACGTCAACGCGCGAGGGCATATTTTCCTGAGTAAATTGCTGACCAAAAACTGTTATCCCCGCACGGGCCGGAGAGTCGCATTTTTGTCGTGGCCCCGTTGTGAATCCGTTACGCCAATTCCTCGGTCGACCCGGGTATGTTCGCGCCCGTAACAAACCCACTCCGAAAGGGTTCTACGACAATGTCCAGAACGCTTCGAATCCTGGCCGCCAGCGCATTGGCGGCGTTGCTGGTCACCACCTCCGCCGCCTGCAGCAAAACGCGTGACGACACCAATAACGTCCCCGCCGACAGCGGGCCCGGGCTGGTCGGCATCGCCATGCCGACCCGCAGCCTGGAGCGCTGGAACAACGACGGCTCCCACCTCGAGGACCTGCTGAAGAAGGCCGGCTACAAGACCTCGCTGCAGTACGCCGACAACAAGGTCGACCAGCA
>DATJJB010000223.1:0-2426 GCA_035492655.1 Kutzneria sp.
GTCCGCCTCGGCGTACTGGCCGCCGCCGAAGACCATGCCGGACACCTGCCGCTCCAGCAGCATGTCCACGTAGTCGGCCTCTGACATGCCGCTGGTGGTGCGGGTGCACAGCACGGCGGTGAAGCCGCGCTGGGCCAGCGCGCCGCCGACCACCTCGGCCAGCGCCGGGAAGATCGGGTTCTGCAGCTCGGGCAGCACCAGGCCGATCAGCCGGGCCCGCTCCCCGCGCAGCTGGGTGGGCCGCTCGTACCCCATGACGTCCAGGGCGGTCAGCACGGCCGCGCGGGTGGACGCCGAGATGCCGGGTTTGTCGTTGAGCACCCGGCTGACCGTGGCCTCGCTGACCCCAGCCTTCTTCGCCACATCGGAGAGTTTGCCTGGCATGCTGCAAGTGTACGGCACGAGCGTGCAAGAAAGTTGCGGAACTGTCGGACTTTTGCGGTCTGGACCACTCGGGCCGGGCGGTCGGCCGCCGCGCGCACGCCGGGGGTTTGTTTGGGCGGACAACCCACCGTTGTCCGCAATGTCGTTTTCCCGGAACGAAGCACGGAGATCAAAAGTCTGCGACCTGGCCTGTTCGTTTCGTTATAAACCGTTCATTGACGGGAAACAGGCCCGACGCTTTACTTCCACACACGGTACCGGTTACGGAACCGGTACCGGGCCAAGGGAGGCTGCGTTGCCGATCACCATCACTGACGTGGCGACGCGGGCCGGCGTGAGCAAGACCACCGTCTCCCGGGTGCTCAACGGCAAGGGCGAGCTGGACGCGGCCACCGCGGCGCGGGTCCGGCAGGTCATCGCGGAGCTCGGCTACGTGCCCAAGGCGGGCGCGGTGGGCCTGGCCCGCGGCCGCACCAGGGTCATCGGCATGCTGGTGCCCTCCTTGACCTGGCCGTGGATCGGCGAGGTGCTGCAGGGCACGGTCGACGTAGTCGAATCCGCCGGCTACGGCCTGATGCTGTTCACCTGCACCCAGGGCGACCAGTCCATGCGCCGCTTCGCCGGGCAGGTCTCCGCGAAGTCCTTCGACGGCCTGGTCGTCATCGAGCCGGAAGGCACCCTCGACTACATCAGCTCCCTGCACGAACAGGGGCTGCCGGTGGTGCTGATCGACGACCGGGAACACCGGCCGCGGTTCCCGTCGGTGGCCACCACCAACCGCGCCGGCAGCGCCGCGGCGGCCGAGCACCTGCTCGCGCTCGGGCGCAGCAGGCCCGCGATGATCACCGGCGAGCTGCGCTTCGGCTGCTCGCGCGAGCGGCTCGCCGGATTCCGGGCCCGGATGGCCGAGGCCGGACACCCGATGGACTCGCGGCTGATCCAGGGCGCCGACTTCACCTTCGAGGGCGGGCTGCGCGCCACGGTGCGGCTGCTGCAGTCCGGCGTCGAGTTCGACTCCGTCTTCGCGCACAACGACCTGTCCGCGGCCGGCGCGCTGCAGGCGCTGGCCGAAGCGCGGCTGCGGGTGCCGCAGGACGTGGCCGTCGTCGGCTTCGACGACGTTCCCGAAGCGGCGCACACCAATCCGCCGCTGAGCACCGTGCGCCAGCCGATGCGCGGCATGGGCGAGGCGGCGGCGCGGCTGCTGATGGCGCATCTGGACGGCGGCGAGCAACTGCCGGACGAACCGCACATCGTGCCGACCGAACTGGTGGTGCGCGGCTCCTCGCACCCCCAGGCGCGCAGCGTGGAGAACGTCGAGACGTAGCCGACGACGGTCCACGGAGATCGAGAGCCACCAAGGCGAACCAGTCCGGCCCACCGTTGCGACACAGTGGGCCGGGATGGAACCGGATCCCGGACGTTCCCGCGTACCGGAGATCCGCCGCACGTCATCCAGGAGTTACGACACTCAAGTGAGGGATACATGCGTACATCGAGAACTATAGCGGTCGCGGCCGCTGCGCTGCTGGCCGCAGGCGGTCTGACCGCATGTGGCGGCTCGGGCGCCTCGGGCGGTTCGTCGGGCGGCGGGGGCAGCTCCAGCGGCGTGCTCAACATCGGCATGCCGAACGGCGCGCAGAGCGACAACAACAACCCGTTCCTCGCCTCCTCGGCCGCCAACAGCCTCGGCTACAAGAACGTCATCTACGAACCCCTCGTGATGACGAACGCGATCCAGCCCTCCCAGGCGGGCACCCCGTGGCTGGCCACCGCGTGGAACTGGTCGGGCAACTACACCAAGCTGGTGCTGACCATCCGCAACGGCGTCACCTGGTCCGACGGCCAGCCGCTGACCGCCGCCGACGTGGCCTACACCTTCAACCTGATCAAGTCGAACTCCGCGCTCAACCTTCACGCGGTCAAGTTCGGCACGATCACCAGCAGCGGGAACACGGTCACGATGACCTTCCCGTCCTCGCAGTTCGTCTACCAGACGGACATCCTCAACCAGTTCGTCGTGCCGCAGCACATCTGGTCGA
>DATJJB010000224.1:0-10058 GCA_035492655.1 Kutzneria sp.
CCGAGGCCGATGTCCTCGGCCATGGTGATCTGCACGTGGTCCACGTAGTTGGCGTTCCAGATCGGCTCGAACATCTGGTTGGCGAAGCGCAGCGCCAGGATGTTCTGCACCGTCTCCTTGCCGAGGTAGTGGTCGATGCGGAACACCGAGTCCTCGGGGAACACGTGGTTGACGACGTTGTTGAGCTCCTTGGCCGACTTGAGGTCGTGGCCGAAGGGCTTCTCGATGACGACCCGGCGCCACTGCTCGGCGTCCTGGTCGGCCAGGCCGGCCCGGGACAGCTGCTTGGTCACCACCGGGAACGCGCTGGGCGGGATCGACAGGTAGAACGCGTGGTTGCCGCCGGTGCCGCGCTGCTCGTCGAGCTCACGGACGGTCTTGGCCAGGTTGTCGAAGGCGTTGTCGTCGTCGAACGTGCCCTGGACGAACCGGATGCCCTCGGCCAGCTGGTTCCACACCTCGGCCCGGTAGGGCGTGCGGGCGTGCTGCTTGACCGCCTCGTGCACGACCTCGCCGAAGTCCTCGTTGGCCCAGTCCCGCCGGGCGAACCCGGTCAGCGCGAAGCCCGGCGGCAGCAGACCCCGGTTGGCCAGGTCGTAGATGGCCGGCATCAGCTTCTTGCGGGACAGGTCGCCGGTCACCCCGAAGATCACCAGGCCGCACGGCCCGGCGATCCTCGGCAGCCGCTTGTCGCGCTCGTCCCGCAGCGGATTGCGCCACGTGCGCAGAGGGCTGCTCACCTCTTGACCTCCTGGACGGCCTTGGTCAGCTCGACCAGGCCGGCGGCCCGGTCGGTCAGGTGCAGGCGCAGCACCGGACGGCCGTGCTCGGCGAGCACCGAGCCGTCGCCCAACGCCTGCGCGTGCTGGAGCACGCCCAGCGTGTACGGCCGGTCCGGCACCTCGATGTCCTGCTCCACCGCGCCGGTGATCTGCAGGAAGACGCCGTTCTGGTGGCCGCCCTTGTGGTACTGCCCGGTGGAGTGCAGGAACCGCGGGCCCCAGCCGAACGTGGTCTGCAGCCGGCTGGCCCGGGCGACGGCGGGCCGCAGCACGGCCGCGGAGGCGTCGTCGAGTCGGTCCAGGTACGCCTGCACGGCCACGTACCCATGATCGGGGGCGGCGGCTAGGAAAGCGTTCAGCACATCGGCCAGCGTGGTGGCGGTGGCCGGCAGCCAGTCGCCGCTCTGGTGCACCTCGACCGAGCCCACGGTCAGCGCCGGGGCCGCCTCGGTCTCGCCGCCGACCGGCTTGTCCAGCAAGGCACGCGCGGCGACCTTGGCCGCCTCCACGTCCGGCTGGTCGAACGGGTTGATCCCGATCAGCCGGCCGGCGATGGCGGTGGCGAACTCCCACAGCAGGAACAGGCCGCCGAGCTCGCCGGCGGTGCTCATGAAGGCGGCGTCCACGTCCGGGCCGATGGCGATCGGGGTGGCGTCGGTGCCGGCGGTGACGAAGCCGGGCGCGTCCGCGTTCTCCACGGCCACCGGCAGCAGGCCGATGCCCTCCTTGCCGGTGGACTCGGCGATCAGCTGCTCCGCCCAGTCGGGGAAGCCCTTCACGCCAGAACCGGTGTCGGCCAGGATGACCTTCTCCGCGCCCTGCGCGTGCGCCGCGCCCCATGCCGCACCCAGCCACAGGGCCGGGTTCTGGTCGTCGTCACGCGACAGCAGCTCGAACGCCGCGGCGGCGTCGTTGAGCAGGGTGTTGATGTCCACACCGGCCAGGCCGGCCGGCACAAGGCCGAACGCGGTCAGCGCCGAGTAGCGGCCGCCGACGTGCGGGTCGGCGGTGAACACCTTGCGGTAGCCCGCTTCCTCGGACATCTTCTGCAGCGGCGAGCCCGGGTCGGTGACGACCACGATGCGGCTCTTGGCGTCGATGCCGGCCTCGGTGAAGGCCTTCTCGAAGATGCGGCGGTGGCTGTCGGTCTCGACGGTGCCGCCCGACTTGGACGACACCACGATCACCGTGCGGGACAGGTCGCCGGCCAGCGCGTCGGCCACCTGGCCGGCGTCGGTGGTGTCCAGCACGACCAGCGGCACGCCGGCGGTCGCGGTGATCACCTCGGGCGCCAGCGACGAGCCGCCCATGCCGGCCAGCACGACGCGGTCGATGCCCTCGCCGGCCAGCTCGGCCGACAGCGCCTCGATCTCACCGACCAGCGGCCGCGAGCTCTCGTGCAGCGTGGTCCAGGACAGCCGGATGGACGACTCGGGCTCGGCGTCCGGCCCCCACAGCGTCGCGTCCTTCGCGGCCAGCCGGGACGCGACCTTGTCCGCGATCAGCTGGTCCACCAGCGGACGCGCCTTCTCGGCGAGTCCGTCGTGGACGATGTCGACGGAGATCCCCACAGTTATCCCCTCAGCCCTTCGCCTTGTCCAGCTGGCCCTGCACGGTCTCGAGCAGCTCGGTCCAGGACTTGACGAACTTGTCCACGCCCTCGGTCTCGAGCACCTCGTAGACGTCGTCGATGTCGACGCCGGCCTGCTCCAGGGAGTCGAACAGCTCCTGGGCCTGCTCCTCGGTGCCGGTCACCGTGTCGCCGCGCAGGTTCGCGTGGTCGGCCACCGCGTCCAGGGTCTTCTCCGGCATGGTGTTCACCACGTTGTCGACGACGAGCTCGTCGACGTAGCGGGTGTCGGAGTAGTTCGGGTCCTTGACACCGGTCGACGCCCACAGTGGACGCTGCGCGTGCGCGCCGGCCGCGGCCAGCTCCTGCCAGCGCGGCGTGCTGAACGCGCCGACGTAGGCGGCGTAGGCCAGCCGGGCGTTGGCGATCGCGGCCTCGCCCTTGAGGGCCTCGGCCTCGGGCGTGCCGATGGCGGCCAGCCGCTTGTCCACCTCGGTGTCCACCCGGGACACGAAGAACGACGCGACCGAGTGGATCTGCGAGATGTCGTGGCCGTTGGCCTTCGCCTGCTCGATGCCGGCGATGAAGGCGTCCATCACGTCCAGGTAGCGCTGCACCGAGAAGATCAGCGTCACGTTCACGCTGACGCCCTCGGCCAGCGTGCGGGTGATCGCCGGCAGGCCCTCGACGGTGGCCGGGATCTTCACCATCAGGTTCGGGCGGTCGACCGTCTTCCACAGGTCGAGCGCCTGCGCGACGGTGCCCTCGGTGTCCTTGGCCAGGCCCGGCTCGACCTCGATGGAGACCCGGCCGTCCTTGCCGCCGGAGGCCTGGTAGGTCTCGCGGAACACGTCGCACGCGTTGCGCACGTCGGTCGTGGTCAGCTCGCGCACCACGGCGTTCACGTCGGCGCCGCGGGCGGCCAGCTCACGCAGCTGCTCGTCGTAGGCCTCGCCGTGCGACAGCGCGCTGGCGAAGATCGTCGGGTTGGTGGTGACCCCGACCACGTGCTTGTCCTTGATCAGTCCGACCAGGTTGCCGGTCTGCAGCCGGCTCCGCGACAGGTCGTCGAGCCAGATCGACACGCCGGCCTCGCTGAGCGCGGCCAAGTTGTTGGCGCTCATGTTTACTTTCCCTCCACCTTGGCGATGCTTCGGCGTGCGGCCTCGACGACGTGCTCGGTCGTGAAGCCGAACTCGCGGAACAACGTCTGATAGTCAGCGGATGCCCCGAAGTGCTCCAGTGAAACGATCTCACCGTTGTCGCCGGCGAACCGGTACCACGGCTGGGCGATGCCCGCCTCGACCGTGACCCGTGCCTTGACGGCCGGCGGGAGCACCTGGTCGCGGTACGACTGGTCCTGCTCGTCGAACCATTCGACACACGGCATGGACACCACACGAGTTGCAACGCCGTCGGCCTCGAGGACCTTCCTGGCCTCGACCGCGATCTGCAGCTCGGAGCCGGTGGCGATGATCACGACCTGCGGCTCGCCGTTGCCGGCGTCGGCCAGCACGTAGCCGCCCTTGGCCACGCCGTCGACGTCCGTGCCCTCCAGCACCGGCAGGTTCTGCCGGCTCAGCGCCAGACCCGTCGGGTGGTCGTGCCGCTTGACCAGGGCCTGCCACGCGAACGAGGTCTCGTTGGCGTCGCCGGGGCGGACGAAGGCCAGGCCCGGGATCGCGCGCAGCGCCGCGTAGTGCTCGACCGGCTGGTGCGTCGGGCCGTCCTCGCCGAGGCCGATCGAGTCGTGCGTCCACACGTAGGTGACCGGGATGCCCATCAGCGCGGCCAGCCGCACCGCCGGCCGCATGTAGTCGCTGAAGACGAGGAAGGTGCCGCCGTACGGGCGGGTCGGGCCGTGCAGGGCGATGCCGTTGAGGATCATGCCCATGGCGTGCTCGCGGATGCCGAAGTGCAGCGTCCGGCCGTACGGGTTGGCGTTCCACGTGCTGGTGGAGATGGACGTCGGGCCGAACGAGTCGGCGCCCTTGATCGTGGTGAGGTTGCTCTCGGCCAGGTCGGCCGAGCCGCCCCACAGCTCCGGCAGCGCCTCGCCCAGCGCCGACAGCACCTCGCTGGACGCCTTGCGGGTGGCCACACCCTTGGGGTCCGGGGTCCACGTCGGCAGCTTCTCGGCCCAGCCGGCCGGCAGCTCCCGCGCGGTCAGCCGGTCCAGCAGCGCCTTGCGCTCCGGGTTGGCCGCCGCCCACACGTCGAAGGACTTCTGCCACTCCACGTGGGCCGCGTTGCCGCGCTCGACGGCCTTGCGGGTGTGCGCCAGCACCTCGTCGGCGACCGGGAACTTCACCTCGGGATCGAAACCGAGGATCTTCTTGATCTCGACGATCTCGTCCTCGCCCAGCGCGGCGCCGTGCGCCTTGCCGGTGTTCATCTTGGTCGGCGCCGGGAAGCCGATGATCGTGCGCAGCACGATGATCGACGGCCGCGCGGTCTCCGCGTTGGCCGCCTCGAGCGCGTCCAGCAGCCCCTGCACGTTCTCGCCGCTCTCGACGACCTGCACGTGCCAGCCGTAGGCCTCGTAGCGCTTGGCCGTGTCCTCGGACAGCGCGATCGTGGTGTCGTCCTCGATCGAGATCTTGTTGTCGTCGTAGATCAGCGTGAGGTTGCCCAGCTGCTGCGTGCCGGCAAGCGAGGACGCCTCGGAGGTGACGCCCTCCTCGATGTCGCCGTCGGAGGCGATCACGTAGACGTGGTGGTCGAACGGGCTCTGCCCGGGCGCCGCGTCCGGGTCGAACAGGCCGCGCTCGCGGCGGGCCGCCATGGCCATGCCGACCGCGGACGCCAGGCCGCTGCCCAGCGGGCCGGTGGTGATCTCCACACCGGCCGTGTGGTGCACCTCGGGGTGGCCGGGGGTCTTGGAGCCCCAGGTCCGCAGCGCCTTGATGTCGTCGAGCTCCAGGCCGTAGCCGGCCAGGAACAGCTGGAGGTACAGGGTCAGGCTGGAGTGGCCCGCGGACAGCACGAAGCGGTCCCGGCCCAGCCAGTGCGGGTCCGTGGGGTCGTGCTTCATGACCCGCTGGAACAGGGTGTACGCGGCCGGCGCGAGGCTCATCGCGGTGCCGGGGTGGCCGTTGCCGGCCTGCTGCACGGCGTCGGCCGCCAGCACCCGGATGGTGTCAACCGCGCGCTTGTCCAGCTCGGTCCAGTCCTGGGGCAGATGGGCGGTGGTCAGCCGGGTGACTTCGTCGGTGTCGGACACGGACCTGAGCTCCCACTCTTCACGTCAGGCGGGTGGGGTGTGGCGGCGCTGGTCGACGGCTCTTGATCGATACCGTAAGCCGACCGTGCCCAGCCCCCTCCCGCTCGCTTCGCTCGTCGTCGGCAAGCCTAGTCCCGACGTCTCGAATATGTGATCTCAACATGGCTGAGTGAGTCGTGACGGACCTCGCAACGACCCCACAAGAGCGCGTCGGCGGCACGCGGTTACGATTCATGCGATCGGTGGTCAGCTCGCCGGTCCCCATTCTTGCCAACTGTCCGATTCGAGGAGCGAGATGCCGCCGGTGAGCCCCGCCAAGGGAATGCCTGGCAGCACCGCCGTCGACGCCACCACATCCGGTCGCTCCGTGCGCGCCGTGCTCGGGGCCTACATCGCCCTGATGAAACCGCGCGTGATCGAACTGCTGCTGGTGACGACGATCCCAGCGATGTTGCTCGCACAGCGTGGAATTCCGTCGGTGTGGCTGGTGCTGGCCACCCTGTTCGGCGGCACCATGGCCGCCGGCAGCGCCAACGCGCTCAACTGCGTGTGGGACGCCGACATCGACGCGGTGATGAAGCGCACCAAGGCGCGGCCGCTGGCCAAGCACTCGGTGCCGGTGCGCAACGCGCTGATCTTCGGCCTGGCGCTCGGCGTCGCGTCGTTCGCCTTCCTGTGGCTGACCACGAACCTGCTGTCCGCCGTGCTGGCCGTGGCCACCATCATGTTCTACGTCCTGATCTACACCATGGTGCTCAAGCGGCGCACCGCGCAGAACATCGTGTGGGGCGGCGCGGCCGGCTGCATGCCGGTGGTGATCGGCTGGTCCGCGGTGACCGGCACGGTCGGCTGGCAGCCGCTGGTGATGTTCGGTGTGATCTTCTGCTGGACCCCGCCGCATTTCTGGGCGCTGGCGATGAAGTTCAAGGACGACTACGCCGCGGTGAACGTGCCGATGCTGCCCGTGGTGGCGACTCGGGAACAGGTTTCGCGACAGATTGTCGTCTACTCCTGGGCGATGGTCGCGCTGTCGCTGCTGTTGCTGCCGGCGACCAGCTGGATCTACGGCGTGTTCGCCGTCGTGTTCGGCGCCTGGTTCCTGGTGTTCGCCCACCGTTTGCACAATGAGGTGCGGCGGGGCCAGGAGGGCAACCCGATGAAGCTGTTCCATCTCTCCAACACGTATCTGATGCTGGTGTTCGTGGCGCTGGCCGCGGACGCGGTCGTCGGGCTGCCGGTCATCGGCCTGCCCTTCTGAGCGACCCCCATCGGCCCATCCTTTTATGCAGGGAAGGACGCCTTACCCGCATTGAACGCAGGTAAGGCGTCCTTCCCTGCATTGGTCTGGTTTCAGAGCGTAATGGACGGCGTGGTGAGGAACACGTCCGTGGCGCTCACGACCAGGTGCGCCGGGCCGTGGCGAAGTCCGTTGATGGTGAACCGGCCGTGCACGTCGCTGCGGGTGCACAGGCGCTGGTCGTCGGTGCGCAGCTCGACGTCGTGGCTGCCGGGCGGGGACAGCCGGCCGTCCATCCGCACCGTGCCGTCCCGGTTGACGCCGACGCTGAGGCTGATGGTCAGCTCGTCGCTGTCGAAGGTGATGCGGCCGAGGTCGTCGGAGCCGGTGCGCTGACGGCACACCGCGACCGACGGCGGGCCCAGTCGCAGGCCGTGCAGCGCGACCGCGCAGCGGACCCGCTCGACCAGGTCGGCCGGTGGCGGGTCGGCCGCCGACCACAGGTCGCGCACGGCGGCCAGGATGCGCAGGTCCAGCTCGTCGATCGGGTCGTCGGGCCGCGGTGTGTCGGGGCGGGAGGTCATCCCCACTCTCCTTCCGGGTCGGCGGTCAACAACTCCCGTAACTTCGCCAGGCACCGGCCGCGGGTCGGGCCGATGCTGCCGCGCGGCATGCCCAGCCGGTTCGCGACCAGGCCGTAGTCCGGGCGGGGCGTGAAGGCGACCACCCGCAGCAGCTGCTGGCAGCGGGTGGACAGCTGGTCGACGGCCCGCCACAACCGTCGTCTCTCATCGGTGGCCATGGCCCGCTCGTCCGGGCCCTCGGTGCTGTCCAACAGGTCGGCGAACGCCTCGTCGCTGGCCACGATCTCCTGCCGGTGCGCGTCCTTGGCCCGCCACGCCTCCCGTTTCGTGGCGGTCACCAGCCAGGCCGTCAGCGCGGCCGGGGTGTGGATGTCGGCCAGCGAGCGCAGCAGGTTCAGCCAGGTCGTCTGCACCACGTCGGCGCAGTTGGCGGCGTCGAGTCCCTGGGCCCTGGCCACGTGCCAGAGCAGCGGTGTGAGCTCGACGATGAGCTGGTCCATGCCGCCGCGCGGGTCGGCGCGGGCGGCTTCGAGCAGGACGGCGATCTGTTCGTAGCGGTTGCCAGATTCCCCGTGATCGGTGTCCCCGTCACCCATGTCGGTCGGTGGCCTGCCCGGTCCGTGCCGCGGGTGTCCCACCATCCACCCCCTCCTCTCGTCCTGTAATCAGGGACGGCCGGGCCGGGTGGGGATACCTGGCGGTAGGTCACGAACAGGTAACGCGGCGGGCCCGTTAGGCTCGCGCACCATGCGCACTGCCGGCCTCGCGGCCCTGATTCTCGCCACCCTGCTCTCGGCCGCCGCCTGCGGCGGCTCGTCCACCACGGGGTCCCAGACCACGTCGAACGCGCCGACCAAGACGTGCACCGCGGACGACATCCAGGTCAGCGGCGCGTTCGGCGCCAAGCCGACGATCACCCTGCCGACCACCTGCCTGCCGCCGACCCAGCAGCTGAGCAAGGACCTCACGCCCGGCACCGGCGCCGAGGTCAAGGTCGGCGACTCCGTCGCCACGTACTACGACCTGATCACCTGGTCGGACAAGCAGGAGGTGGACTCCTCCTGGGCCCACCAGCCGTTCCAGCCGTTCCCCGTGCAGCCGGTCGGGCAGGCGCCGGTCATCCAGGGCTGGAACGACGGCCTGGTCGGCATGAAGCAGGGCGGCCGGCGACTGCTGATCATCCCGCCGGACAAGGGCTACGGCCCCAACGGCAACTCCGGCATCAAGGGCAACGAGACCCTGGTCTTCGTTGTCGACGCCGTCACTGTGACCTCGGCCTCCTGACCCGGCGCTGAGCTGGGAAAACGGCACCTGCGGTCCGGCCGGCTCCGGCCGGACCGTAGGGTGGGCGCTCGTGACCGGAGACGATGAGGAGGCCGAGTTCGTCGCGGACTCGGTGGCCGAGCAGATGTACACCGTGTGCCACCACTGCGGTGGCATCGGCGAGGTGCCCATCCCGGTGCTCGCGGTGCTCGGCGGCGTCGGCCGCACCGCCACCGCGAACCGCACCTGCCCGGTGTGCGACACCAACGGGCGGCTGATCGGCATGGTGCCGCCGATCTGATGCGCGAGCCATTCCTCTCCATCGGCCTGATCGCCCGGGACAAGTTCAGTGGCGCGCCGACCGCGTTGGCCGCCGCACTGGCCGACCTCCCGCCCAACAGCGAGATCGTGGTGCTCGACGCCGGGTATCCGGCGGCCGTGGCCGAGCGCTTACGGGAGTTCGACGGCGGCCGGATCCGGTGGCAGGCCACCGAACGGCACGCCAACACCAACGTGGTGTGGAACCAGTTCGTGGCCACCAGCCGGGCCGAGTACCTGATGTGCGTGGAGAACGACGTCGAGCTCCGGCCCGGCGCGACGGCCGAGCTGGTGGCCATGCTGGCCTCCGGCTACTGCGACGTCGCCGTGCCGGTGGTGCACGAGGACGAGGTCGGCAACCCGCACTTCGACCCGGCCCCGACCGGGGTCCGCCGGATCGTCACCCAGCTGGAGCGGCACTGTTTCGCCATGAGCCGGGCCACCGCGCGGCAGCTCGGGGAGCTGGACGAGCAGATGTGGTGCCGGACCGACCTGGACCTGGGGTTGACCCTCCAGCTGCTCGGGCTGACCGTCGGCGTCACGCCCAACGCGACCGCGGTGTTCCGCCGCCACCAGGACCCGGCCGTGGACGGCGACTTCTACGACCGCCGCTGGGACCTGGCCCGGGTGGCCGCGGCCAACGAGCGGGTGCGGGCCAAGTGGCTCATCGAACCCGCGGCCGAGGCGTGCCGGCTACGAGCCCTGCTTGAGGACAACGTGAGCCGAGCGGTTTAGGATCCCACAGCGTCGCGACTGGCGTGTTGGGGTGGAATCGACCACCGGGGAGCGACTGGAAACGGTGGCGTCGCGCGCCTGGGTGTCAGCTGCCACAACCGACTCGGGAGTTTGACGATGCATCAGCCCGCACTCACCGCACTGACCGCCGAAGACCCCGAACTGGCCGGACTGGTCGAGTCCGAGGCCAAGCGCCAGCACGACAAGATCCGCCTGATCGCCTCCGAGAACTACGTCTCCACCGCCGTGCTCGAGGCCACCGGCACGGTGCTGACCAACAAGTACTCCGAGGGCTACGCCGGCAAGCGCTACTACGAGGGCCAGCAGTTCATCGACCCGATCGAGC
>DATJJB010000225.1:0-32496 GCA_035492655.1 Kutzneria sp.
ACTAGGTAATTCAGCCCATACCTAGGCTTATCTCGGGATGGCGACGGCCGTCACGCCGCCAATACGCTGCGACCGGCGGAGCCGGCCACGAGTCTCCGCATACCCGCAAATCCTCTTCCCTGCGGAGGCGCGCGTGTCGACACCCCTGAAAACGATTGCACGAATGGAGCTGCGAATCCATCGGTGGCTGACCAGAAACAGCGTTCGGCTGCTGCGGATCAGCATGGGTGGCATCATTCTGACTTTTGGCTTCCTCAAGTACTTCCCGGGCCTGAGCCCGGCGGAGCACATGGTGGAGACGGTGAGCCGGACGCTGAGCCTCGGCCTCGCGCCGGATCGGCTGACGATGAACGGGTTCGCCACGGTGGAATGCCTGATCGGCCTGTCGCTGATCACGAACATCGGCCTGCGGATAGCGATCTACCCGATGGCGCTGTGGGCGATCGGCATTCTGCTGCCACTGGCGCTGATGCCGGCGGAACTGTTCAGCGGCCCGGACCACATGCCGAGCCTGGAGGGCCAATACGTGCTGAAGGACCTCATTCTGCTGTCGGCGACGATGGTCATCGCGGACACCACGGTGCGCCGACAGTCGTCAACCAACGGTTGACAACGGGGCGGGCGTCAACCTAACGTTGACGATATGACCACACCACGACTCGACGACATGATCAACCTGGTCGCCACCCTGCACCCCGACGGCGACCCGCTGGAGCGGCTGACCGAGGCGGTGGTGCAGGCCGACCGCCTCGGCGAGCTGTCCGACCACCTGGTCGGCCACTTCGTGGACCAGGCCCGGCGGGCCGGCGCCACCTGGACGGACATCGGCCGCAGCATGGGCGTGAGCAAGCAGGCCGCGCAGAAACGCTTCGTGCCCAAGGAAGAGCCGATGGACTGGGGCCCGTTCAGCCGCTTCACCGACCTGGCCCGCCAGGTGGTGGTCGGGGCCCGCGGCGAGGCGATGGCCGCCGGCCACCGCTACATCGGCACCGAGCACGTGCTGATCGCCCTGGTCGCGGTGCACAAGGGCCTGGCCTCCAAGGCCCTGATCGCGCAGGGCATCACCGAGGAGCAGATCCGCGCCGCGGTGAAGGTCGCCGCGCCCTACACCGACGAGAAGATCACCGAGGACATCCCGTTCACGCCGCGCGTGCGCAAGGTGCTGGAACTCGCGGTGCGCGAGGCGCTGCGCCTCGAGCACAACTTCGTCGGCACCGAACACGTGTTGCTCGGCCTGATCGCCGAGGCCGACGGCATCGGCCCCCAGGTGCTCACCGGCCTCGGCCTCAAGGCCGACGAGCTCGAACGCTGGATCCTGGCCAAGTTCAGCGAGTTGCGGCGAGAGCGTCAGGGAGAGTGAACGCGCCGGCGTAGAGGGCCTTGCCGACGATGGCGCCCTCGACGCCGTCCGCGGCCAGCCCGGCCAGCGCCACCAGATCGTCCACACTGGACACACCGCCGGAGGCGATCACCGGGGCGTCGGTCCGGTCGCAGACAGCGCGCAGCAGCTCCAGGTTGGGGCCGCGCAACGTGCCGTCCTTGCTCACGTCGGTCACCACGTAGCGGGAGCAGCCGTCACGGTCCAGCCGCTCCAGCACGTCCCACAGGTCGCCGCCGTCCTGCGTCCACCCGCGGGCGGCCAGCCGGTGGCCCTGCTCGGTGATCCGCACGTCCAGGCCGACGGCCACCTTCTCGCCGTGCTCGGCGATGGCCTTGGCGCACCACTGCGGGTCCTCCAGCGCGGCGGTGCCGAGATTGACCCGGGTGCACCCGGTGGACAGCGCGGCGGCCAGCGACTCGTCGTCGCGAATGCCGCCGGACAGCTCCACCTTCACGTCCAGCTTGCCGACCACACCGGCGAGCAGCTCACGGTTGGAGCCGCGGCCGAACGCGGCGTCGAGGTCGACGAGATGGATCCACTCGGCGCCGTCGTGCTGCCACGCGAGCGCGGCCTCCAGCGGGTCGCCGTAGGAGGTCTCGGTGCCGGCCTCGCCCTGGACGAGCCGCACGGCCTTGCCGTCGGCGACATCGACGGCGGGGAGCAGGTAGAACGTCACGGGAGAAACCCTATCGCGTGCTGGCCAGCCAGTTCTCCAGCAGGTGCGCGCCGGCGTCGCCGGACTTCTCCGGGTGGAACTGGGTGGCGCACAGCGCGCCGTTCTCCACCGCGGCGACGAAGTCCTCGCCGTGGTTGGCCCACGTGACCAGCGGCGCCTTGAGGGTGGCGCTGTCCGGCACCAGTTCCCACTTGCGCACGCCGTAGGAGTGCACGAAGTAGAACCGCGCGTCGGCGTCGAGGCCGTCGAACAGCATCGACCCCTCGGCGGCCTGCACGGTGTTCCACCCCATGTGCGGCAGCACGTCCGCGTGCAGGCGCTCCACGGTGCCGGGCCACTCGCCGCAGCCGGCGGACTCGATGCCGTGCTCGACGCCGCGCTCGAACAGGATCTGCATGCCGACGCAGATGCCCAGCACGGGCCGACCGCCGGCCAGCCGCTCGCCGATGATGCGGGCGCCGCGGACGGCGTTCAGACCGGTCATGCACGCCGCGTACGCGCCGACACCGGGCACCACGAGGGCGTCCGCGGCCAGCGCGGCACGATGGTCGGCGGTCACCTCGACGTCGGCGCCGACGCGCCGCAGCGCGCGCTCGGCCGAGCGGAGGTTCCCTGATCCGTAATCCAGCACGACTACACGGGGCACGAACACAGCTTAGAGGGCCCGTTCCACCGTGATCTGCGTCACGACACGGAACGCATTCTCCCCGGCAGACCAACTATTCGGGTAGCTCGTCCGTCTTACGGGCTATTGCCGGTGTCGTACCGTAGCCGGCTGCTGCTGCCGTCGAGACGATCGAAGGATTGCAACCGTGACCCAGCTGGCCCCCGATGCCCGCGCCACGAGCCCCGGGACCGAGTCGCTGGGTGGGCGCCTGCCGTCGCTGACCGGCCTGCGCTGGGCCGCTGCCTTCCTCGTGTTCGGCATGCACGTCCGCAACTTCGGCTTCTTCGGCCCCGGCCCGGCGGCCAACGTGATGGCCACCGTGTTCCAGGCCGGCGGCACCGGCGTGTCGTTCTTCTTCATCCTGTCCGGCTTCGTGCTGATGTGGTCGTCCCGGCCCAAGGACACCGCGCTGGGCTTCCTGCGCCGCCGGGTCGCCCGCATCTACCCGGTGCACCTGGTGTGCGCGGCGCTCGCGCTGGTGCTGGCGCTGACCATCGGCTCCGAGTTCGTGCCCACGGTCGGCCAGCTGGTGGCCAACGTGCTGCTGCTGCACTCGTGGTTCCCGGACTACTTCTACTACCAGAGCCTGGACCCGGTCAGCTGGTCGCTGGTCTGCGAGCTGCTGTTCTACGTGTCGTTCCCGCTGTTCGGCCGGCTGGCCCGGCACCTGCAGGCCCGCGGCGCGGTGATCTTCGCGGTGGTCAGCGCGCTGTCGGTGATCGCGGTGCCGATCGCCATCACCGTGCACCCGACCTCGTGGCCGGTGTACTTCCTGCCGCTGGCCCGGCTGGGCGAGTTCACCCTCGGCATCGCACTGGCCCGGCTGGTGATGCTGGGCCGGTGGCGCGGACCGGGCCTGGACGTCGCGCTCGGCGTGACCCTGATCGGCTACTTCCTGGTGCCGGCGCTGCCCAGCGCCTTCGGCAACACGTTCTGCACGCTGCTCGGCTTCAGCCTGCTGATCCCGGCGGCGGCGATGGCCGACCTGCGCGGCACCCACTCGGTGTGGCGGCTGCCGGTGATGGAGCGGCTGGGCGAGTGGTCGTTCTCGTTCTACATGGTGCACGCGATGGTGCTCAGCGCGGTGAAGACGCTGCTGCCGGGCACGATCTCGCTCAACGCGCCGGCCGGGCTGGTCGTGGTGCTGGCCATGTTCGGCGTGAGCCTGGGCCTGTCGTGGGCGCTGTACACGTTCGTGGAGACGCCGGGCCGCAAGTTCATCGTCGGCGGCCGCAAGAAGGCTAAGACGGCGCCATCCCCTGCGTGACCGGCACGACCGGCAGCACGGTGTTCAGCGGGGCCTCCTTGACGGCCTTGCGGCTGGCCTCGGCCGGCAGCTTGGCCAGCCACGCGTCGGCGTGACCGGCGTCGACCAGCGACGCCACCTGAGCCACGTCGTCCCGTCCGGCGGAAGTGAACAGCGCCGCCAGCGCCGACGGACCGCCGGCCGGCCAGTCCTGCACGCGCTTGAGCATCTCCTGGTCGGCGGCGTCCAGCGTCTCGCCGAAGTGCCGTGCCACGGCGTCGTGCCGGCTGCGCTGGTCCCGCTTGTCACTGTTGACGAGGAACATGGTGCGCAGCAGGACCCGCGCCGCGCCGCCGCGCGGGTTGGTCGCCTCCAGCAGCCCCAACACGTCGCGGTGGGCGCCCCAGGCCCAGCCGTACAGGCTCTTCTCGTAGATGGGATGCGCGGTGACGGCGTTGTCGTCCCAGCGCACGGCCAGCGCGCGCTCGCCGATACGCAGGCAGGTGCGCGCCAGCGCCACCGCGCGTGGGAAGCGCGCGGCCGGGGCCGGCAGGACCACGGTGCCGGAGCCCACGGGGACCAGCACCGCCGGCCCCTCGCCCTCCTCGTGCAGCCGGATCTGCAGCTTGGCAGTCGGCACGGGGGTCCAGATGAGCATCCTCGCGGTCACGGTCACACATCATGCCAAGATCGTCAGCGCGGCACCGCGCGTGCCGGCCGTTGAGGCCGAATCGCAGCGTTGCGATCGATGCCGCCGAACAGCGGCAAACCCCTGGCCGATGGATACTTCCGGCGGCGCGGCCGGCGATCGGGTGACCATCATTTTGCCCATTCCACATGCTGCTAGCGTCACTGCGGTGGCGTCGGCGGAGCGGAGTTGCGCGGTCTGCGGCAGGGTGCTCGCCGACCAGCAACGCGTGCGCTACTGCTCGAACGCGTGCCGGCAGCGGGCCTATCGCCGGCGAGCCACCTCAGCCGCGCGAGCCACCACGCCGTCGGCCATGAACTCCGATCTCCCGGGCGCGCTGCCGGCACTGGTGGACAGTTTCGTCGGGCGACGGCCCGAGATCGAGCGGCTGACCCAACTGTTGGGGCAGCGCCGGCTGATCACGCTGGTCGGGCCGGCCGGCGTCGGCAAGACACGGCTGGCGCTGGAGGTAGCCGGGCGGCTGCCGCAACGGGCCGTGCTGGTCGAGCTGGACAGCCTGGACGACGGTGACCGCATCACCCAGGTCGTCGCCGGCGCGTTCGGCGTGCGCGAGCTGCCCGGGCGGACCATCAACGACGCGCTGTTCGACGTGCTGCGCGGCACCCGGACGCTGCTCGTGCTGGACAACTGCGAGCACCTGGTCGACGCCAGCGCGCACTTCGTCGACCTGGCGCTGCGTCGCTGCCGTGGGCTGCGGGTGCTGGCCACCAGCCGGGAGGCGCTGGCCATCTCCGGTGAGCTGGTGTTCTCCGTCGACGGGCTGGCGCTGCCCGGCGATTCGGATCCGCTGCGCAGCGACGCCGTGCGGCTGTTCGTGGACCGGGCCCGCGAGCGGGACAAGGACTTCGGGCTGGACCAGGACACCGTGGCCCAGATCGCCGCCGTGTGCGCCGAACTGGACGGCAGCCCGCTGGCCATCGAGCTCGCCGCGCACCGGGTCCCGATGCTGTCGGTGGGCGCGATCCATGATCGGCTGGCCGGCCGGCTGGAGCTGTTGACAACCCAGCATCGGACTGGATCCGCACGTCAACGCAGCCTTCGGCAGGCCATCGACTGGAGCCACCAGCTGCTCGGACCGGACGAGCAGGTCGTGTTCCGCCGGCTGTCGGTGCTGGCCGGTACGTTCGATCTGGACACCGCGATCGCGGTCTGCGCCGACGACGAGTTCCGCCCCGAGCAGGTCTTCGAGCTGGCCTTCCGCCTCCAGGCCGGCTCGCTGATCACCACGGCGGGCTCGTCGAGGCTGCGGATGCTGGAGTCCATCCGGTTGTACGCGCGGGAACGGCTCGACGCCTCCGAGGACGGGTCCGCCACCCACGACCGGTTGACGAGCTGGTTGACCGAGCTGGCCCAGCCGCTGGTCCGGGAGCCCGTGTGGTTCCCGCTGGCGGCGCAGCGCCGATTGGAGGGATTGATCGACAACTTGATGGTGGCCGTGCGATGGACCGCGTCCGTCGACGACGAGCGCAATGCCGTGCTCACCATGGCCACCGTCCGCTGCTGGATGCCGCGTGGCTTCCTCACCGAGGGCCGCAAGCTGTTGCGGGCCGCTTTGGACCGGGTGCAGATCCGGCCCGAGCACCGCTGCCTGCTGCTCACCTACGCCGGCTACCTCGCGACCGTGCAGGGCGATGCCCAGGAGGGCGTCACCCACCTCGCCGAGGCGTTGGCGCTCGCCCGTACGACCGGCGATCCCGTGCCGCTCATCGGCGCCCTGTACACCATGGGCGCGGTCTGCCAGGCCACCGAGCGGCTCGCCGACGCGCGGGAGCGGTTCACCGAGGCCCTTGATCTCGCCACCGGTCTCCGTGACGAGACCGCTGTCGCCATGGTGTTGGAGCGGTTGGCCCTCACCGCGCACTGGCTGGGAGACCTCGACCGGGCCGACGAGCTCATCACCGACGCCCTTCGGCGGTTCCGGGCTGGTCCCGTCTGCCATGGCATGAGCCTGGCGCTGCACACCGCCGGCACCATCGCCCTGCGCCGCGGTTCCCTGGCTTCCGCCGAGGACTTCTTCGCCGACAGCCTGCGCAACGCCCCCGCCTCGTGGCTCGAGGTGCCCTTCGCCCTCGAGGGCCTCGCCATGGCCGCCGGCCGCCGCGGCCTCGGCGAGCGCGCCATCCGGCTGTTCTGCGCCGCCCGCTACATCCGTGGCGGCGACCGGCTCTACGCCGAGCCGGCCTGGCGGCGTCAGGTCGAGGCCAGCCTCGGCGACTGGGGTGTGCCCGACGACGACCAGATCGACCGCATCGCCGCCGAGGTCGGCCGGCTGTCCCGGGACCAGGTCATGGCCTACGCCCTGCACGACCGTTGGCCGGATCCCTCGCCCGCGCCCGCCCTCGCCCCCGACGAGCACGCCGTCGCCGTCCTGTTGCCCACCGGCCTCACCAACCCCGAGATTGCCGCCCGGCTCGGCATCAGCGTGCGCACCGTCGCCTACCGGCTGCACCGCATCCGCACCAAACTCGGCCTCAACACCCGCGACGACATAGCCACCTGGGCCTCCCACCCCCACTGATCGGCACATGCGGTCCGGATATGCCGCAGAAAGGCAAGTACGACGCGCATGTGACATTCGAATGTGGCGGAGAAGGTTTTCGGTGCGCGAGCGGTGGGGCTCGGGGGAAGAAGAAAGCGCTTTCCCATGAGGGTGGTCGCCTGGGGAAGGCGCGCGTGGATCGCGAACGGGCTCGGCGGTGGTGGAGCCGCCGTCCGGCGGGGGGCGGATGCCGCCGGGAGGTGGTCGGAGGGGAAGGGCACCGGTGGGCGGCGGACGCCACCGGAATGCGCTTACCCGTCAGGCGCTGACCAGGCGGGCGTTGTGCGCCAGGATGGCCGCCTGCACTCGGTTGTCGCAGCTGAGCTTGGTGAGCAGGCGACTGACGTGGGCCTTGACCGCACCCTCGCTGAGGTAGAGCTTGCGGGCGATCTGGAGGTTGCCCATGCCCTGGGCGAGCAGGCCGAGGACCTCGCGCTCCCGGCCGGTGAGGTGGTTGACGAGGGTGCGGGCCCGCTCGACGGGTTCGGGGTCGATGTCGACGATGCGGTCGAGCACCCGGCGGGTGATGGCCGGCGACAGCATGGCCTCGCCGGCGGCGACGGCCCGGACGGCGGTGACGAGCTCGCGGGGACTGCCGTCCTTGAGCAGGAACCCGGTGGCGCCGGCCCGCACGGCCCGCCGGATGTGGCTGTCGTCGGCCACCGAGGTGAGCAGCACGACGGCGGTGCCGGCGGACAGCGCCCGGACCTGCTCGGCGGCGGCGAGGCCGTCCATGCCGGGCATCCGGACGTCCATCAGCAGCACCCTTGGCAGATGTTTGCGCACGAGTTCGACGGCGCCCGGCCCACTGGCGGCCTCGGCCACGACCCGCACGTCCGGCGCCTGTTCGAGCACCCGGCGGATACCGCCGCGCACCAGCGCCTCGGAGTCGACGACTCCCACGGTGATCGCATGGTTCATACCAGTGATTGTGCGGCCCGACCGGCTGAATGAAAACCGTTGCGTAACGGGTTGCAGGGGTGCACGTAACGCGGAACCGGGTCCGGCCGCCGGCACTGCCCACAACTGTAGGCCCCGGCTGCCCGGACACCCCCCGAACTGGCCGGAAGATACGCGGCGTACCCGGCCATCGTGTCCGGCCGACGATTGCCGCGCCCGATCGGCCTGCTCAGGATGGGACACATGGAGGCAGCAGTCGCCGGCGATCCGCTGGGTTTCCTCGGTTCGCTGGCGGCCGGCGGCCGACCGGGCATGACCGAGCTCTACATCGGCCCCCGGCTGGTGCACGCGGTCACCGCCCCGGAACTGGTCCGGGCCGTGCTGCTCGGCGACCCCAGGCGCTACGCCGCGATCAGCCCGCCGCGGCGGCCGACCGAGGGGGACCTCGCGGCGCGGGTGGCGACGGTGGCGGAACGGGCGCGGCAGCTGACGCGGGACTGGCGGTCCGGCGCGGAGCTCGACGTGACCGCGGCGATGAGCGACTACCAGCCGGTGCACCGCGGCCAGGCCGACGGACCGTCCACGATCATGCTGCTGATGCGGCGGTTCTTCCCGGCGGCGGAGCCGCTGGAAAGCTGCCTGGCGGCGTTCGCGGCGGCCACGCTGGCGTGGACGTGGCACGAGCTGGCCTCGCATCCGCACGCGGCGGCGAGGTTGCACGCTGAGGTGGACACGGTGCTGCAAGGCCGTCGTGTCACCGCAATGGACGTGGTCAACCTGCGCTACACCCGACGCGTGGTGAGCGAGGTGTTGCGCCTGCATCCGGTGTTGCTGGTGATGCGCACGGTGGTGAAACCCGTTCGGCTGGGCGGAATCCGGCTACCACCGGGGGCGGAACTGCTGCTGCGGCCGGGATCGCTGCACCGGGACCCGCAACTGCACGGCCAGCCGGACGAGTTCGATCCGGACCGCTGGCGGCCGGACCGGTGTGCCCATCTGCCGCGCGGGGCGTTCGTGCCGTTCGGCTGCGACGATCGGGGCTCGTTCCTGTGGACGGAGTTCACGGTCGCGGTGGCGACCATCGCCCAACGCTGGCAGCTGTGGCCGACACCGGGCCGGGTCCGATCGTGCGTGGCGGTGGTGGAACGTCCCGATCGGCTGGTCATGGTGCCACAGCAGCGAGGGGTCTGAGCGTTCGAGTTAACTCCAGGTTAGGCTCAACGGGTGGTGAAACTCCCCGACTGGCTGTCCATCGGCCAGGTGTCCGAACGCAGCGGAGTCGCGCAGACGGCCCTGCGCTTCTACGAGGAACGCGGCCTGATCGCGGCCGAGCGCACGGCCGGCAACCAGCGCCGGTACCCACGCTCCGTGTTGCGCCGCCTGGCGTTCATCCGCACGGCGCAACGAGTGGGACTCAGCCTCGAGGACATCGGCGCGGCGCTGTCGACGCTGCCCGACCGGCGCACGCCGACCAGGGCCGACTGGTCCCGTCTCTCCCGGGAGTGGAAGACCGAGCTGGAGGCGCGAATCGATTCCCTGCAACGACTTCGCGACAAACTGAACGGCTGTGTCGGCTGCGGTTGCCTGTCGCTGAAGGTGTGCACGCTGGTCAACGCCGAGGACCGGATGGCCGACTACGGTCCGGGTGCGCCGCGGCTGCGCGCTGCCGCCGAGGGGGGTATCGACTGAGTGGCGCCGCCCACCACACAGTGATCACCGTTGCGCCATAAGGATGCAGCTGCCCGACTGTGCTTGAAGGCCGGTGTCGGCCGTCGCAGACTGGACACGTGAAGGTCATCTCGGACGCCGATGTGCGTGCCGCCCTGCTGGCCGGGGCGGCGGTCCGAGTTTCCCGAGACGCCCTCGTGGACGCCTACCACGGCACGCTCAAGGCCCCGCCGCGCACCGGAATCGACGTCGGCTCAACGGAACTCGTGTTCACGGTTGGCGGAAATGCTTCCGGCACCGTGGGTTTCCGCTGCTACGGCCTGTGGCCCGGGCACGCCGACCAGCTGGTTGCGGTGTGGGACAACGTGGGCACGCTGCGCGGCGTGGTCGTCGGCACGGCCCTGGGCGCCCTCCGCACGGGCGCGCTCGGCGGCGCGGCCGTCGACGCGCTGGCCAAGCCCGACGCCTCGGTGTGCGCGGTCATCGGTTCCGGCACGCAGTCCTGGGCCCAGTTGTGGGCCGCCTGCGCGGTGCGGACGTTCAGCGAGGTCCGGGTGAGCTCGCCGACGCCGGCCAACCGGGCCAAGTTCGCCGCGCGGGCCCGTGACGAGCTCGGGCTGAACGCCATCGACCTGGCCGACAGCGTGGAGGCCGTGCGGGACGCCGATGTCGTGCTGGTGGCGACCAAGTCGACCCGCCCGGTGCTGCCGGCCACCGCGTTCTCGCCCGGCTGCCACGTCAACACCATCGGGCCGAAGCTGCGCGGCGCCAGCGAACTGCCGCCGGAGCTGGCCAGCGTGGCCGCGATCGTGGCCAGCGACTCGCCCGCGCAGGCCGCCGCCTACGGCAACCCGTTCTTCACCGGCCGCAAGCTGGCCCACCTGGGCGGCATCATCGCCGGCGAGCTGCCCGGCCGGATCAGCGAAGGCCAGATCACCCTGTTCTGCTCGACCGGCCTGGCCGGCACCGACGTGCTGCTGGCCGACCACGTGTTCAACGAACTGGACCTGGCCGGCTAATACCAGTGGACGGCCGGGTCCCCCGCCGCCCACACTTCCGGCACATGAACGACAAAGACATGATCCGGCTCTCCAAACGGCTGTCCCGGCATCTCCGGCACGCCCCGGACGAGATCGGCATCCAGCTCAGCGCCGACGGCTGGACCGACGTCAACGCCCTGCTCACCGCTCTGCGCATCACGAGACAGCAGCTCGACCATGTCGTCGCCGGCAACGACAAGCGCCGCTTCGCCTTCGACGAGTCCGGCGCCCGGATCCGGGCCAACCAGGGCCACACCGTGCCGGTGGAACTCGACCTGCCGGTCACGACGCCGCCGGACACGCTCTACCACGGCACGGTGGCCAAGTTCCTGGACGCCATCATGACCGACGGGCTGCGGCCGATGACCCGGCACGACGTCCACCTGTCACCGGATGTCCCGACGGCGGTCAAGGTCGGCTCGCGGCGCGGCAAGCCGGTCGTGCTGGCCGTGGCCGCCGGCCGCATGCACGCCGACGGGCACGTGTTCCGGTTGAGCGCCAACGGAGTCTGGCTCACCGAACACGTGCCCGCCGGGTACCTCAGCTCGACATGAACCACGCGATCGCGCCGCCGGCGGCCAGCACGGCGAGCACCGCCAGCACCGTCGCGGCGATCTTGGCCGTCTTCCACATGGTGTAGACGCCGCCGATCAGGAAACCGGCCACGGCCAACAGCGCGATGGCGATGTACTCGTGCGGCATCACAGCACCCCCTTCGTGGACGGCACGCCCGACACCCGCGGGTCCGGCTCGGTCGCCGCCCGCAGCGCGCGGGCGATGGCCTTGTACTCGGCCTCGGTGATGTGGTGCGGGTCCCGGCCGTGGATCACGCGGACGTGCAGCGCCAGCTGGGCATGGAAGGCCAGCGACTCGAACACGTGCCGGTTGAGCACGGTGGCGTAGTTGTTGCCGACGGTGAAGGACTCCATCGACTCGGGCTCGCCGACGTGCACGCAGTACGGCCGGCCCGACGCGTCCACCGCGGCGTGGGCCAGCGCCTCGTCCATCGGGATCCAGCAGTCGCCGAAGCGGCGGATGCCGGCCTTGTCGCCCAGCGCCTGGCGGATCGCCTGGCCCAGCACGATGGCCACGTCCTCGACGGTGTGGTGGGCGTCGATGTGGGTGTCGCCGGTCGCCCGCACCACCAGGTCGAAGCTGCCGTGCACGCCGAACGCGGTCAGCATGTGGTCGTAGAACGGCACGCCGGTGTCGATCTCGACCTTGCCCGAGCCGTCCAGGTCGATCTCGACCAGCACGGAGGACTCCTTGGTGGCGCGCTCGATGCGCCCAATGCGCGTCACTTCGAAATCTCCTTGCTGGCAGCCAGGAACGCGTCGTTCTCGTCCGGCGTCCCGATGCTGACCCTGAGGTGGTTGGCGATGCCGACGTCCCTGATCAGCACGCCACGGTCCAAATAGGACTGCCAGGCGGCCTTGGCGTCGTCGAACCGTCCGAACAGGACGAAGTTGGCGTCGCTGGGCACGACCTGGAAACCCATGCCGGCCAACGAGTCCACCACCCGGTGCCGCTCGGCGACCAGCTTGGCCACCGACTCGAGGGTCTGCTCGCCGTGCCGCAGCGCGGCCAGCGCGGCGGCCTGGGTCAGCGCGGACAGGTGGTACGGCAGGCGAACCAGCTGCAACGCGTCGACCAGCGCCGGCGCGGCGGCCAGGTAGCCGAGGCGGCCGCCGGCGAAGGCGAACGCCTTGCTCATGGTCCGCGTGACCACCAGCTTGTCGGCGAACTCCTCCAGCAGACCCAGCGTGCTGGCGTGCTCGTTGAACTCCGCGTACGCCTCGTCGATGACGATCACGCCGGGCGTCACGGCGATCAGCTCGCGCAGCTGGTCAAGCGGGATGGCCTGGCCGGTCGGGTTGTTCGGGCTGGTGATGAACACCAGGTCCGGCGCCCGCTCCACGATCACCCGGGCCGCTTCCTCGGTGTCCAAGGAAAAATCGGCCCGGCGGGGCGTGGGCACCCAGTCGGTGCGGGTGCCGGCGGCGATGATCGGGTGCATCGAGTACGACGGCTCGAAGCCCAGCGCGCTGCGGCCGGGACCGCCGAACGCCTGGAGCAGCTGCTGCAGGATCTCGTTGGAACCGTTGGCCGCCCACACGTTTTCCACCGTCACCGGCACGCCGGTTGACGACGCCAGGTAGGCGGCGAGCTCGGTGCGCAGCTCGACCGCGTCCCGGTCCGGGTAGCGGTGCAGCGTGGTCGCGATCTCGGCCGCCGCGGCGGCGACGTCGGCCACCAGCTCGGGCGGCGGCGGATAGGGGTTCTCGTTGGTGTTGAGGCGAACCGGCACGTCCAGCTGCGGCGCGCCGTAGGGCGTGCGGCCGCGCAGGTCGTCACGCAACGGCAGGTCGGCCAGGGCGACGCGTGCGCCGATGGGGTTGGTCATTCAGGAGTCCTTGAAGCGTGCGGTGACGGCTTGGCCGTGAGCGGGCAGGTCCTCGGCATTGGCCAGCGCGACCACCTTGTCGGCGACGTCGCGCAACGCGTCCTCGGTGTAGTCGACGACGTGGATGCCGCGCAGGAAGGTCTGCACGGACAGGCCCGAGGAATGGCGGGCACAGCCGGCGGTGGGCAGCACGTGGTTGGAGCCCGCGCAGTAGTCGCCCAGCGAGACCGGCGCGTAGGCGCCGACGAAAACCGCGCCCGCGTTGGTGACCCGGGCCGCCACCGCGCGGGCGTCGGCCGTCTGGATCTCCAGGTGCTCCGCCGCGTAGGCATTGACCACCCGGAGCCCGTCGTCCACAGTGGACACCAGGATGGTGCCGGACTGCCGGCCGGCCAACGCCTCCGCGACCCGGGCGCTGTGCTTGGTCGCACCGACCTGCTTGTGCAGCTCGGCGTCGACCGCGTCGGCCAGCCGCTCCGAGTCGGTCACCAGGACGCTGGCGGCCAGCGTGTCGTGCTCGGCCTGGCTGATCAGGTCGGCGGCCACGTGTGCCGGGTCGGCGGTGTCGTCGGCCAGGATGGCGATCTCGGTCGGGCCGGCCTCTGAGTCGATGCCGACCAGGCCGCGCAGCAGCCGCTTGGCCGCCGTCATGTAGATGTTGCCCGGGCCGGTGATCATGTCCACCGCGTCGAGCTCGGCGCCGTCGGTGTCCACGCCGCCGTAGGTCAGCAGCGCGATGGCCTGCGCGCCGCCCACCGCCCACACCTCTTCGACGTCCAACAGCGCGCACGCCGCCAGGATCGTCGGGTGCGGCAGGCCGCCGTGCTCGGCCTGCGGCGGCGAGCACACGACCAGCGAGCCCACGCCCGCGGTCTGTGCCGGCACCACGTTCATCACCACGGTCGACGGGTACACCGCCAGGCCGCCGGGCGCGTACAGGCCGACCCGGCCCACCGGCACCCAGCGCTCGGTGACCGTGCCGCCCGGCACCACCTCGGTGGTCTTGTCCTGGCGGCGCTGGTCGGCGTGCACCTTGCGGGTCCGCGCGATCGCCTCCTCCAGGGCCTCCCGGACCTTGGGGTCGAGCTCGGCCAGGGCCTGCGCGATGCGCTCCCGTGGGACGCGGACCGAGGCCGGCTTGATCCGGTCGAACCGCTCCGCGTACTCCAGCACCGCCGGCACGCCCCGGTCGCGCACCGCCTCGACGATCGGCCGCACCTGATGCAGCACGACGTCCACGTCGACCTCGGCGCGCGGCAGAGTGACGCGCAGTTGAGCCGCGGACGGGACGTGACCACGCAGGTCGGTGCGGTTGAGCATGGCCATCAGGGTACCGAGGTCGCCGGTCAACCCGGCCGGCACCGGCCGATGAGACGGCGTCGCAGCGGGCCGGCCCCGTTCGGTTGCCCGCGAACGGCCGGTCGGCCCGTTTTTCCCACTACTTCCTGCACAACGTGAACAAACACATGAATATACCTCATATTACCGCCCGTCAGGAGGTACGAACGTGCTGCTTTCACAGGTAAATACCGAGCAGGCGATTGCCACCCAAACGTCGCCGATCGCATCATTTTTCCCGTAGCACCCGACTCGGACCAAAGAATCCGAGGTTGTCTCACATCAACATTCGACCGCCGCGCCGTCCGTACCAGGCCACGCGGCGACACGAGCACGACCGGGAGTGGGAAATGGGTATCCTGAGCAGGAAAATGACCGCCGCCGTGGTCGGCGCCGCCATCGTCGGCGGCGTTGTGCTGCCGAGTGCCAGCGCGATGGCCGCACCGGTTCAGCACAGTGTGCCAACCTCGACCGCCGGCGCCAAGGGCATCGGAGTGGACGCGTTCAGCCACGTCCTCGACATCACCAAGACGATCCTCGACGCGATCGAGGCGGCGAACAAGATCAAGGAGAACCGCCCCGGCTACGTGAAGAGCCTGCTCGAGGCGGCGTTCAACGACCAGCAGCTGCACGAGAACTACAACGTCATGGTGATCAACACCGGCAACAAGTTCAACTTCGACCTGAACAACGTGGTGTACGACGCGATCGCCCACGATTCCGGGTACCCCGATTTCCACATCTACGTCTTCGAATCGGGACGTTTCGAGAACCAGGGCCACGGCGGTTACGAGAACTGGGCCTTCAAGGGCTGGTTCGACCGCCCGGGCAACGCCGGCGTCGTCAACTTCCACAAGAAGGGCTGAGCCGTGCTGCGCAAGCTGTTCGCGGCGCTCACGCTGGCCACGTTCGCCCTGGTCGGCGTCGGTGCCGAGCCGGCGCTCGCCGCGGTCGAGACGACATACAACCCGGTGATCGACGTGGTGTCGGACCGGACGCCCAACGGCGGTCTCGGGCCGCGGATCGGCGGCGCGATCCGCCAGCTGGCCGAGGAGAACCAGGCCCAACTGGTCAAGGACTCGATCGACAAGGCGTTCCACCTGGCCGGCCAGTTCGGCCAGTACAACGTGATCATGATCAACCTGGCCAACCACTACGTCGAGCAGCTCAACAACAAGGTCCTCTACGCCAATATCAGGTGGGACGGCATCTACTACGGGCTCTGGGTGTTCGACGACGGCCGTTTCGAGAACCAGGGCAAGGGCGGTTACGAGAACTGGGGCATGGTCGGCTGGTTCGACCGCCCCGGCAACGCCGGCGTCGTCAACTTCCACAGGCCGTGAGCCGGAAGGAAACAGAAGGACAATGAAGCCCATCCGTCGTTTCGCGGCCATGGCCGCCGCCGCCGTCACCGTTGCCGTCGCGTTCACAACGGCACTGCCGATCGCGGCCGGCGCGTCCACACTCGACTTCAACACCTGCAATTTGCTCGACAAGGCGAAAGAACTGCAGAGCTGGGACGCCGCCGGCAAGTACAACCTCATCGTGTGGAAGGAATCCGCGGCCGCCACCTACGACCTGCACGGCGAGGTCCAGGAAGCGTCGGGCGTCGCGGATTACCCCGAGTGCAAATCCCCGGTCGACAAGCATTCCCGCTACCACTGGGCCACGTTCGAGTACGGCACCTTCGTCCATCAGGGCGACGGCGGTTATCGCAACTACGCGTACATCGGCATTTTCACCAAGAACGGTGAGACCATCACCTTCCCCAGGCGGTGACCGGGACAGGGGCGCGACCGGCCGGGTCGCGCCCCTGTCTCACCGAACCGTCCAGGTCTCCAGGTTCCACCAAGGTCCCCAGGTCAGCGGCCCGTGCACGGCCGGCTCGATGATGACGACCGAGCCGGCCCAGTTGTCGTGCACGGCGTAGGTGTGCGTGACGAAGGCCAGCGTGACCAGGCTCGGGTCGCCGATGTAGGCCCGCTGGGCGGCGCGGAAGGCGGTGGCGCGGGCGGCCGGGTCGGTCGCCTTGTGCGCGGTGTCCAGGGCCGTGTCGACGGCGGCGTCGGAGTAGCCGGTGGTGTTGGCGGCGCCGCCGGTTCGCAGCACCTGGCGGACGGCCAGGTCGGGGTCGAAGGGATTGCCGCCGGAGACGATCTGCGCGCCGCCGGCGCCGGGGGCGGCGGTGACGTCGAAGCCGACGGCCCGGAGCTGGGTGGCAAACGCTTGCGCGATGGCGCGGCGCTCCAGGTCGCCGGCCGGGTAGCCGACGGTGAACGCGGCCCGGACGCCGGCCTTGGACCGGATGCCGTCGGCCCCGGCGACCCAGCCGGCCTGGTCGAGGATGCGGCCGGCAGCGCCCCGGTCGAAGCGGTAGACGGCCTGCGGATCGACGAACTCGGGCAGCGAGTCCGGCATCGGCGTCGAGGCCGGCGTGCCCTTGCCGCCCAGCGCGTTGCCGATGAGGTCCTTGCGGTCGACGGCGAAGTTCAGCGCCAGCCGCACCGAGTGGTCGCTGGTGACGGGATTGTCCGTCGGCAGCGTGACGGCCCGGTAGTCGGCGGTGTCCTCGGTGATGACCTTGACGCCGTCGAACTTGGCCACCGCGACGGCCTCCGACGGCGGCACCTCGATGCCGTCGAAGTCGCCGTTCTGCAGCCGCTGGATCCGGGTCGCGTCGTCGGGCACGAAGACCACGGTGACCTTCACGACCTTGGGCGACACGCCGTAGTAGTACTTGTTCAGCCCGAGCACCAGCTGTTTGCCCTTGTCCCAGCCGGCCACGGCGTACGCGCCGGTGCCGGGCGGCTGCGCGGCGGTCAGCGCCGTGTGCGGGATGACGCCGAGCACCAGACGGGTCGGGAACGACGGGAACGGGTACGACAGGTCGAAGCGGACGGTCAGGTCGTCCACCGCCGTCACGCCGGCGAGCATGTCGAAGTCCGGCCGCAGCGGGGACTTCACCGCGGGGTCGAGCACCGCGTTGTACTCGGCCACGACGTCGGCCGCGGTCAGCGGGCTGCCGTCGGCGAACCGCACCCGCTGGTGCAGCTTCACCGTCCACGACTTGCCGTCCGGCGACGGCTGCGGCAGCTCGGTGGCCAGCACCGGCCGCAGCGTGCGGTCGGCCTGGTAGCCGACCAGGCCGTCGTACATCCGCGAGCCACCCTCGGGCGCGAAGCCCTGCACCGGGTTCAGGCTGGCCGGCTCGGTCGCGTCGGCCAGCGTCATGGTCGTGTTGTCGTCGACCGTCCCGCCGGAGCGGCTCGGCGTCGGCTCGCCGGTGCATGCCGCCACGACCACGACAGCGCTGAGCAGGGAACCGAGTAGCAGGAGTCGACGCACACCCCGACCCTAACCAGACCACGGCATCAGCGCCTGAGCGGCCTCAGGACCTCCGGCGCGACCGGCCATGGACGGCACCGATCTCCCGCAGCCGAGCCGGGTCCGGGCGCGCGGCGCGCCGGACCGGTGTCAGGGCCGCCCGTGTTGGCCACGGGCGCTCGGGATCATCGGCGAACCACCGCAGCCAGGACGCGGTTGTTCGCGCCTCGGGATGGGGCGAACGGGCCAGGCACGCGGCGAGGACCCGCAGGTCGGTCGGCCGGTAGTTGCAGTGGCACCACAGGCTGTCGGCGAGCCGGATCTTGATCCGCCCGTCGAGAACCAACAGCAGCGAAGCCGGTGCACGGCCGTTGGGGCTTTTCACCCGGTACAGGCTGGCGTGCGTGACGTCCGGCAGGCGGCAGGTCCGCTGGCGAACCCAGTTCACCGTCAGCCGGTCGTCCCGGATCCGGTACCGCGGCACGAACTGCCACAGGTAGAGCGGCACGAACACCGCCGCGACAACGGCACCACCGGCCAGCTGCTTGGCGGCGGCCGCCAAGCCCAACAGCACCCCGAGCAGCAGTAGCAGCCGCAACAGCGCTGCGACCCGGTAGCCGCGGGTGTGGCGTAACCAGATGTCCCCCACGGGCCCAGTATGCGCCTGACTACATGTCCAGCCCCAGGTCCAGCGCCGGGGAGGAGTGTGTGAGCCCGCCGACAGACAGGTAGTCGACGCCGGTCTCGGCGTAGGCCCGGGCCACCTCCAACGTCAGCCCGCCGGACGCCTCCAGCAGCGTGCCGGTGCCGGCGGTCTTGGTGCGGCGGAAGGCTTCCGCGCACTGCGCCGGCGTGAAGTTGTCCAGCAGCACGAGCTCGGCGTTGGCGGCCAGGGCCTCGTCGAGCTGGTCGAGGGTGTCGACCTCGACCTCGCAGGTCAGCTCAGGGGCGTAGGCGCGAGCGGCGGCCAGCGCGGCGGTGACGGAGCCGGCGGCCTGGACATGGTTGTCCTTGATGAGAATGGCGTCGCCGAGCCCGAGGCGGTGGTTGACACCGCCGCCGCAGCGCACCGCGTACTTCTCCAGCAGCCGCAGCCCGGGCAGCGTCTTGCGGGAATCCCTGACGGCACAACCGGTTCCGGCGATGACCTCGACCCACGCGGCGGTGGCGGTGGCGATGCCGGACAGATGGCACAGCAGGTTCAGCGCGGTCCGCTCGGCGGTCACGAGCCCACGGACCGGCCCGCGCACGACCAGAGCCGGTTCCCCGGCGGCGAGCCGGGAGCCGTCCTCGACGCGCGACACGACCTCGTAGTCGGTGACCTCGTCCAGCACGGCCAACGCCGCCGGCACACCGGCGATCGTGCCGGGCTTGCGCGGCGTGAAGCTGCCGACGGCAATGGATTCGGACGGGACGGTGGCCAGCGTGGTCACGTCCGGCCCGTACCGCAGGTCCTCGGCCAGTGCGGTCTTGATGACCCGCCGCATGTCCTCGATATCGATGTTCATGCCACTCCCCCAAGCAAAGCCCGATCGAACAGGAACGGCCGCCCGGCCGCGTCCAGTCGCACGGGGATCGACCGCTGCCACGCGGCGTCGTTACGGCTCTGATAGTCGGTGCGCACATGGCAACCGCGCGACTCGGTGCGCTCGGCCGCCACGGCCAGCAAGATCTCCGCGGCCATGGTCAGCGCGGCGTCCTCGACCGACTCGCGCGTCCCAAGTGGACGGACGACGGTCGACTTCTCCAACACCGCGGACGCAGCCGCCAGGCCCTCCACGTTACGGCCGATGGCCGCGTGCAGGGACATGGTCCGCTGTAGGACATCCCGTTCGGTCACGGCCGCGGCCAGCGAGCCGAGCAGCTCCGCCTTGCGTGGATCGCCGAGCAGGCCGAGGGCCTTGTCCTGGGCGACCGCCCGCGCCGCACGGGAACCGACGACCAGCCCCTCCAGCAAGCTGTTGGACGCCAAGCGGTTCGCCCCGTGCAGGCCGGAGCGTGCGACCTCGCCGGCGGCGTACAGACCGGTCACCGCAGTCCGACCGTCCACAGTGGCCATTACGCCGCCACAGGAGAAATGCGCCGCCGGGGCAACGGGAATCGGGTCCACCGCCGGGTCGACGCCGACCGCGGCGCAGGCGGCGTACACGGTCGGGAAGCGAAGACGGAACGCGTCGCCGTCGAGGTGCGTGGCGTCCAGGAACACGTGATCGGTGCCGGTCTCGTTCATCCGACGGGTGATCGCCGCCGACACCACGTCCCGAGGAGCCAGGTCGGCCAGCGGATGCACGCCGACCATCACCCGGGAACCGTTGGCGTCGACGAGAATCGCACCCTCGCCACGCACCGCCTCGGTCACCAGCGGACACCGCCCGCGAGCACCGGAACCGGTGTACAGCACGGTCGGGTGGAACTGCACGAACTCCAGGTCGGCCACGGCCGCGCCGGCCCGCAGCGCCAACGCGATGCCGTCGGCGGTGGCGACCTCGGGGTTCGACGTCGCCTGGTACAGCTGGCCGAGGCCGCCGGTGGCCAACAGAACCGCCGGGGCCCGCAGCACACCGGGCACGCCGTTTCCGTCCAGCACAAGCAATCCACCGACCGCGCCGGACGGCGTCCGCAGCGCCTCGACGGCGACGTGGTTGTCCAGCATGGCGATCCGGCCGTCACGGGCCTGCGCCAGCAGGGCGCGTTCGACCTCGGCCCCGGTCGCGTCGCCGCCGGCGTGCACGACACGGAACGCCGTGTGGCCGCCTTCCCGGGTACGCGCCAGCTTGCCGTCCGAACCCTGGTCGAACACCGCGCCCCACTGGCGCAGCCTGGTCACCGCCGACGGGCCGCCGTTGACGATCGCCGACACCGCGGCGGCGTCGCACAGCCCCGCGCCTGCGGTCAGCGTGTCGGCCACGTGCTGGTCGACGGTGTCGCCTTCCTCGTGCTCACCGGGCAGCACGACGGCCACGCCGCCCTGCGCCCAGCGTGTGTTGCCGTCGCCCAATTCGGCCTTGGTGACGACCAGAACCCGCAGGCCCAAGGCATGGGCGTCCAGCGCGGCGGTCAGGCCGGCCACGCCGGTGCCGACGACGACCAGATCGGCGTCGGCTTCCCAGCGGGGCTTCACTCCGCACCGCCGGGCTGGCCGATCTCGATCATCCGCTGCACCGAGGCACGAGCCTTCGCCGCCGTGTCGGCGTCCACGAAGACCTCGTCGGCCTGGTCCCGCAGGGACCGCAGCAGGGCCGACGGCGTGATCATCTTCATGTACCGGCAGGAGGCCCGGTCGTTGACCGCCTGGAAGTCGATCTCCGGCGCGGCCTTGCGCAGCTGGTGCAGCATGCCGACCTCGGTGGCCACCAACACGCTGCGGGCCTTGGTGTCACGGGCCGCGGTCAGCATGTCGCCGGTGGACAGGATCTTGACCTTCTCGGCCGCCACCGCGCCCTCGCCGGCCAGGTACAGCGCCGAGGTGGCGCAGCCGCACTCGGGGTGGATGAACAGGTCGGCGTCCGGGTTGGCGGCGGCCCGGTCGGCCAGCTCGGGGCCGTTGATGCCGGCGTGCACGTGGCACTCGCCGGCCCACACGTGCACGTTGTCCCGGCCGGTCACCCGGCGGACGTGCGCGCCGAGGAACTGGTCCGGGCAGAACAGCACCTCGCGGTCGGCCGGGATGGAGTTGACCACGTCGACCGCGTTCGAGGACGTGCAGCAGATGTCGGTCTCGGCCTTGACCTCGGCCGTCGTGTTCACGTACGAGACGACGACGGCGCCGGGGTGCTCGGCCTTCCACTCGCGCAGCTGCTCCCCGGTGATCGAGTCGGCCAGCGAGCAGCCGGCGCGGGCGTCCGGGATGAGCACCCGCTTGTCCGGGCTGAGGATCTTGGCCGTCTCGGCCATGAAGTGCACGCCGCAGAACACGATGGTCGACTTGCTGCTGCTGGCCGCGATGCGGGACAGCGCGAGCGAGTCGCCGGTGTGGTCGGCGATGTCCTGGATCTCGGGCAGCTGGTAGTTGTGCGCGAGCAGCACGGCGTCGTGCTGGTCGACGAGTCGGCGCACCTCATCCCGCCAGGCGGCGTCCGGCTGGATACCGGTCCAGCCGTCCTCGGTCCGCTCCAACTGTGCGGTAGCGGCCATGTTGTCCTCCTCGGTTGCGGTCCCGCCAGTTTTCGCCTTACAATCGAAAACGTGCCAGATCCTATCAGCCAACCGGGGTTAACAGGCAATGAAGTACTGGCAGCAGTGCTCCAGGTGAGGCGCGAATCACTCCAGGTCCTGCTGTGGCAGCGCGCTCAGGAACCGCACGCTCGCCGCTGGTCACTGCCCGGTGGGCGGCTGCGCGACGACGAGGACGTGGAGGCGTCGATCCGGCGGCAGCTGGCCGAGAAGGTGGACGTCAGGAAACTGGCACATGTCGAACAGCTCGCCGTGTTCAGCGCCCCGGACCGGGTGCCGGGCGGCCGGATCGTGGCCACCGCCTTCGTCGGGCTGATTCCGTGCGACGTCGACCCCGAGGTGCCCGCCGACACCGCTTGGTACCCCGTGGACGACCTGCCGGACACCGCTTTCGACCACGAGGCCATCGTGCGGCGTGCCCAGGGCCGGCTGCGGGCCAAGCTCTCGTACACCAACCTCGGCTTCGCGCTGGCGCCGCCGGAGTTCACCATTTCGGCGCTGCGAGGGCTGTACTCGGCGGCGCTGGGCTACCGCGTGGCCGCGACCAACCTCCAGCGGGTGCTGTCCCGGCGCGGACTTCTGGAGCCCACTGGTCACACTTCCCCGCCCGGGCCGTCCGGAGGCCGCCCAGCTGCGCTGTTCCGGTTCACCGGGCACGGCATGCTCGTGACCGACCCGTTCGCCGTGCTGCGACCACCCAGCAGGGGGTCGGCCACCGACGTACGGTAGACGGCGTGGCCGAGACGCTCCCGATCTTCCCGCTGGGCACTGTGCTGTTGCCCGGGGCGTCGTTGCCGTTGCACATCTTCGAGCCGCGCTACCGCCAGCTCACCGTGGACCTGGTGACCGGTGCGGTGACCGGGCGCAGCTTCGGTGTGGTCGCGATCAGACAGGGCTGGGTCACCGATGTGGACGAGCTTTCCCAGCTGCACGAGATCGGCTGCTCGGCCACACTGCGCCAGGTCGACCGGCTGCCCGACGGCCGGTTCGACATCGTGACGCGGGGCGAGCGCCGCTTTCGCCTGCTGGACCTGGACTCCGGCAGCGCGCCGTACCTGCTGGGCAGCGTGGAATGGCTGCCCGACGCGGAAGTCGCCGGCGCGAGCGTCGCCGCCGCACCCCAGCTGTCCGAGTCGGCGCGGGCCGCGCATCGCCGCTACTGCAACGCCGCCTGGCACCGTGAGGACTGGACCGAGCCCGAGATCGGCGCCGACACCGGCACCTTGGCCCACCTGCTGGCCGCCGACTGCCTGCTGACCATTGAGGACCGCCAGGGCCTGCTGGAGGAGCGCAACCCCTTGCGACGCCTGCGAATGGTCCGCCGCGTGCTCAACCGCGAGACCGGCATCCTGCGCGAACTCCGCGCCATCCCCGCCGCCCTCTCGGAGTTCTCCATCCGCCCCAGCACGAACTGACCCCTGAAGTTCGGAAGGGACCATTCCTCCACTCGGAGTGGAGGAATGGTCCCTTCCGAACTTCAAATCGGGCGCTCAGCCGAGGCGGCGGCCTAGGTCGTCCATGCCGTTCCACGCCGTGAGAGTGCCGTAGGCCAAGGCGGTGGCCAGGGGCTGGGCGAGGATGATCCAGGCGGACTCGAGGACCGGGGCCTGGTCGAAGACCGTGCGGTTGGCGGGCGTGCCGGACAGGGCGTAGTGGCTGCCGGCCCAGGACACGCCGACCTTCATGGCCAGCCACGCGCCCAACGCCGAGCCGAGCACGGCGGCGATCATGATCACCGGGCCGCGGCGTTCCCGCAGCATCCACACCACGCCGCCGACGACCAGGCCCATGCCCAGACCGAGCAGCACGAACAGGATCAGGTCGTCGAACCGGTGGTAGCTCTCGTCCAGCAGCGGCAGCTGCTGACCGTCCACCAGGATCACGCGCTGCGCCGGTGCCAGAATGGACCACAGCCAGCCGACCAGCAGCCCGGTGAGCGCCACCGTGGAGGCCACGCTGACCGCGGGCAGCAGGTCCCGCTTGACCACCACCTGGGGCCGCCGCGCCTGCGGCAGCATGGCCATGATCTCGGCCACCGACGGCGTCCGGACCTCGGAGGACACGGCCGCCGACGACGCCGGCTCCGGGTCCTTCTCGGTCACCGGCGGGATGCGCATCGGCTCGGCCCGCTCGCCCGCTTGCTCCGACATTCGAGCGACCCTAGCCGACACTCGGTGACGTCGACGTTCGCTCGCCGTGTCGGCTGCAATTCGCCACCCATCCGGCGGGCGTCACCTGCACGACCATGCGCCGCCCGCAGTCGCCGCAGAACCGCGGCGGGTCGATCGAGGCCAGCAGGGCGGCGCAGCGCTCGTGGTCGCCTTCGGCGGCGGGCAGCCCGCACCGGGCGCAGAAGGTGCTCATAGCGACTGGTTCAACGCCTTCACCGGCATGCTCAGCTCGTCCAGCATGGCCAGGTCCTGGTCGGCCGGCCGGCCCAGGTTGGTCAGGTAGTTGCCGACGATGATGGCGTTGATGCCGCCCAGCATGCCCTGCTTGGTGCCCAGGTCGCCGAAGGTCAGCTCACGGCCGCCGGAGAAGCGCAGCAGCGGCCGCGGCATGGCCAGCCGGAACGCGGCCACGGTGCGCAGCGCGTCACGGCCCTCGACCACCTCGTACTGCTCGTACGGGGTGCCGGGCTGCGGGATCAGGAAGTTCATCGTGCACTCGTCCGGCCCGAGCTCGGCCAGCTGCGCGGCGAACTCGGCCCGCTGCTCGACGGTCTCGCCCATGCCGATGATGCCGCCGCAGCAGACCTCCATGCCGGCCTCGCGGATCATGCGCAGGGTCTCCCAGCGCTCTTCCCAGGTGTGCGTGGTGACCACGTTCGGGAAGTGCGAGCGCGCGGTCTCCAGGTTGTGGTTGTAGCGGTGCACGCCCATCGCCACCAGCTCGTCCACCTGCTCCTGCGTGAGCATGCCGAGCGAGCAGGCGATCTGGATGTCGTTGCCGTCCTCGCGGATGGCCTTGATGCCTTCACGGACCTGGGACAGCAGTCGGGCGTCCGGGCCGCGCACGGCGGCCACGATGCAGAACTCGGTGGCCCCGGTGTCCCGGGTCTCCCGCGCCGACCGCACCAGCCCGGGGATGTCCAGCCAGGCCGAGCGCACCGGCGACGGGAAGCGGCCGGACTGGGAGCAGAAGTGGCAGTCCTCGGGGCAGCCGCCGGTCTTCAGGCTGACGATGCCCTCGACCTCGACCTCCGGCCCGCACCAGCGCATCCGCACCTCGTGGGCCAGCTGCAGCAGCTCCTCCAGCCGGTCGTCGCCGAGCCGGAGCACCGCGATCAGCTGCTCCTCGGACAGCCCTTCGCCCCGCTCGAGCACCTGCTCACGGGCGACGGCGAGGATGTCGGTGTCGACGGCGGTCACAGGCCCACCTCGCTAGCGCTCGGCGGGTCTGCGACCCAGGTCCCTGTGCTGGATGGTGCCCTCGCAGGCTCGGTCACTGCCAACTCTCCTTGCTCGGGGCGACGCTGGGCAGCAGTCTGCCGCACGTGACCTCGTCACATCGTGTTACAAGACTCACGCCGTGAACTGCTCGGCGAAGACGTCCGGGTCGAACGTGCCGCCGAGCCACGGTGACATGCCGGCCCGCGCGACCTCAAGAAAGTCTGAGGGGTCCAACAGTCCCGCGCCCGCCGGCAGCGCGCCCAGCAGCGGTCCGCCGGCTGCCACCGGCAGGTCGACGAGGTTGCAGCGGGACGCGAGGTCGGGCTCGGCCGGCCAGCTGCCGATGACCACGCCGGCGCTCTCGATGCCCCGCTTGAGCAGCACCTCGGCGGTCAGGGCGGTGGCGTTGAGCGTGCCGAGGCCGGCTTCGGCCACGATCAGCACGAGGGCGTTGAGCGCCCAGGCCACGTCGGCCAGCGTCGCGCCTTCGTCGTCGAACCGGACGAGCAGCCCGCCCGCGCCCTCGACCAGCACCAGGTCGTGCTCGGCGGCCAGCTCCGCGACCACGGAGGCGATCTCACCGGGGTGCACCTGGGGCAGGCCGGCGCGGGCCGCGGCGGTGTCCGGGGCCAGCGGCTCCGGGTAGCGGCGCAGCTCACGCGTGGTGATCTTGCCGGCGAATCTCGCGACCTCGTCCAGGTCGCCCGGCTCGTGCGGGCCGACGCCGGTCTGGGCCGGTTTGACCACGGCGACCCGCTGGCCGTTGTCCACCGCGAGGGCCGCACAGGCCGCGGTGACCATGGTCTTGCCGACGCCGGTGCCGGTGCCGGTGATCACGAGGATGTTCACGACCCATCAGATTAGTGGTTGGGCATCGGTCGGGCTCAGCCGACCGTCGCGGCCGCGACTATCGCGGTGCAGACCTGAGCCAGGTCGTCGTCCCCGATCACGTACGGCGGCATGGTGTAGATGAGGTCGTTGAACGGCCGCAACCACACTCCGTGATCGACGGCGGCCCGCTGGGCGGCGGCCATGTCGACGGGATGGTCCAGCTGCACGGCCCCGATCGCGCCCAGGACCCGTACGTCGGCGACGCCGGGAATGTCACGCGCTGCGTCCAGGGCGCGCAGGCCGGTCTCGATGCGTTTGATCTCGGCCCGCCAGTCCTGGCCGAGCAGCAGGTCGATGGACGCGTTGGCGACCGCCGAGGACAGCGGGTTGCCCATGTACGTCGGCCCGTGGGCCAGCACCGGGACCTCGCCGCGCGAGATGCCGTCGGCCACCCGTGACGTGCACAGCGCGGCCGACATCGTCAGATAGCCGCCGGTCATGGCCTTGCCGACGCACATCACGTCCGGGCTGACGCCGGCGTGGTCGGCGGCGAACAGCTCGCCGGTGCGGCCGAAGCCGGTGGCGATCTCGTCGAACACCAGCAGCACGTCGTTGGCCAGGCTGACCTCCCGCAGCACGTGCAGGTAGCGGGGGTCGTGGAAGCGCATGCCGCCGGCGTTCTGCACCACCGGCTCGACCACGATCGCCGCCAGCTCGTCGGCGTGCTGCTCGACCAGGTCGACCAGGTGCTGCACGTAGTCGTGCTCGAACCCGGCCGGCGGGGCGTCGGCGAACACCTGCTCCGGAAGCACGCCGGCCCACAGCGAGTGCATGCCGCCCTCGGGGTCGCAGACGCTCATCGGGTGGAACGTGTCGCCGTGATAGCCGCGCCGCCACGTGAGCAGCCGGCGTTTGGCCGGCTTGCCCAGCGACCGCCAGTACTGCAGGCACATCTTGATCGCGACCTCCACCGACACCGAGCCGGAGTCGGCCAGGAACACGTGCTGGAGCGGCTCCGGCGTGATGTCGACCAGCTTCTTGGCCAGCTGCACGGCCGGCTCGTGGGTCAGGCCGCCGAACATCACGTGGCTCATCCGGCCGATCTGGTCGCGGACGGCGTCGTCCAGCACCGGATGCCGGTAACCGTGGATGGCCGACCACCACGAGGCCATGCCGTCGACCAGCTCGCGCCCGTCGGCCAGCCGCAGCCGCACGCCCTCGGCATCGGTCACGACCAGCGGGTCGATCCGGCCGGGCATCGGCGCGTACGGGTGCCACACGTGGGCACGGTCCAGGGCGAGCAACTCGTCGGGCGTCACAGGCCCACCTCGCTGGCGCTCGGCGGGTCTGCGACCCAGGTCCCTGTGTTGAATGGTGCCCTCGCAAGCTCGGTCACGGGACACGCTCCGGTGTCGCGAGAATGGACGAGAGGACGACGGCGTCGGCGCAGTCGGCGTCGACGATCACCACGCGGCAGCCGGCGCGGGCGTAGGCGGCGAGTTCGGCGGCGACGGTCAACGGGTCGCCGACGAGATACCGTCCCAACCGGTGCGCACGAGCGCTGACGCCGGCCAGCCAGCGGACGTCGGCGGCGGTCCGGGCCATGGTCCGCAGCATGCGGTCGGCCCGGTTGAGCGGCAGCCGCTGGTAGGCGGCGAGCCAGGCCTCGTCCTCCGACTCACGGACGACGAGGCCCAGCCGCACGACCGGCGCGGTCATCAGACCCCGTCCGGCACTTCCGCGAGGAGCGTGGCGATGGTGTCCCACAACGCCCGGGGCGTCCGGAACATGTCGACGATCGGGAAGTCGTCCGGGATGGTGATGCCGTAGCTCTGCTCGATGGCGACGAGCAGCCCCACGGTGCCGAACGACCCCAGCCCGGAGTCGGACAGCGGCACGTCCGCGGTGAACTCCCCCTGGAAGCCCACGGTGTCCAAAGCGTTGCGCAGCAACGCTTCGAACTCGTCGTCCCACGGCCGCTCCCCCGCCGGCTCGGCGGCGGCCACCGGTGCGGGCAGCCGATCGCGGTCGACGACGCCGTCCGCGGTCAACGGCCAGTCCTCGACGCGGATCAGGACGTCCGGGATCAGCGTCCGGGCCAACCGGCCAGCGGCCAGTGCTCGACGCAGTGCGTCCTCGTCGAACGTGGCCCCCTCGGCCATGCGGACGTACCCGATGAGCTTGTCGTTACGCGGCAACACAAAGCTGCTCGACACCGACGGCTGCGCGTCGAGCAGCTCCCGCGTCCGGTACAGCTCACCCGCCTCGATCGGCCCCAGCTTCTCCAGCGTGCCGTCGTCGCGGAACCGGGCCAGCTCTCCGGTTCGCCCTTCGGGGCCGTACAACTCGCCGACCACGCCCGTGGCCACCGGCCGTCGCAGGCCGTCGAGCACCTGCTCGGGCCCCGACCGGAGCTCGGCGGCGGGCAGACAAGGCGAACCGGACTCCCCGTCCGGACCGAGGGACATCTCCTCCAGCACGGTCCGGTACAGGCTGACCAGCCGGTCGGCGGCGGCCCGGCTCAGGCAGTGGTTGGTGGTGTTGAGCTTGAGCAGCCCGACGATGGTGAAGACGTGCAGCGCGAACTCGTTGTCGTTGTCGTTGAGGGTCCGGTCCTCCTCGACCAGCTCCCGGTCGACCTGGTGGAAGTCGAGGTAGTTGAAGAACACCTCGAGCAGCCGGCCGCCGGGGTCGGCCTCCTGCTGGATGACCTGCATCGGGAACACCCGGTGCGGCCACATGCCGGTCAGCCCGTCGTAGACGGCCCGCACCAGCTCGCCCCAGGTCCGCACGCCGGTCGGATTCGGGAACGGCAGCGTGTTCAGGTACATGCCCAGCACGCGGTCGGCGCCGACGACCTCGGGCCGGGCGTCGCAGACCAGCCCGGTGAAGAACTCCTGCCGGCCGCTGATCATGCTCATCACCTTGAGGTGCGCGGCCAGCAGCACTGCCTTCATCGACGTGCGGGTCACGCTGGCCAGCCGGCGCAGGTCGGCGTCCAGGTCGCGGAAGTCGACCATGTGCTGGTACCGGTCGCGCGGCGTCTCCGGACCGTCCCGCCAGGCCGACGGCAGCACGGCATCCACCCGGCCGTCGACCACGCCGCGCCAGTAGTCGCGGTCGCGCTCGGACTGCCGCGCCGCTGCCTCGGCCGCGACGTAGTCCGCGTACCGGAAGGGCACCGGGTCCGGTTCGACGGGTGTGCCGCCGCCGCGAATCGCCCGGTAGCCGGTGAGGATCTCCATCAGCATCGTGTGGAAGCTCCAGCCCTCCAGTACCGGATGGCATTCCGTGATGGTGATCCACCAGTGCGGCGAGTCGTCCGAAGTGTGCGCGGCCACGCGGATCAGCGGCGCGACGGCCAGATCCATGGACCGACCGCGTTCCTGGGCCGCGAACGCCGTCATCTCCGGCAGCCAGCCGTCCGGCCCCAACGAGTGGTGGTGCAGGCCGACGGCGATCGTCGCCTCGCGGTGCACCAGTTGCAGCGGCGTCGAGTAGCTGTTCAGGTCGAACGTCGTGCGGAGCACCTCGTGCCGATCGACCACGAGCTGCACGGCCCGTTGCAGCGCCGCGGTGTCGAGCCGCACCTCGTCGCGGATCAGGTAGGACGTGCTGTCCTGGTACGTGTTGACGTCCGGCCGCGCCCGCAGCTCGATCAGCATGCCGAGCTGCATCGCGGCCAGCGGGTAGGCGTCCACGACATCGGCCGGCAGCGCCGCGCGGTCCTCGGCGGTGATCTGCGCGAACGGTTCGACCAGCGCGAACTGCTCGGACGGCCCCTGCTGTGCCGCGCAGGCCTGTGCCAGCTCCTCGATGGTCTGGTGCTCGAAGATGTCGGCGGCGGACACGTCCAGGCCGTCGGCCTTGAGCTTGCCGGCCAGCGCCACCGCCCGCAGCGAGTCGCCGCCGACGTCGAAGAAGTTGTCCCGGACGTCGACGTGGTCGGTGGCCAGGACCTCGCACCAGGTCCGGTGGATGCCGGCGAGCAGCTCCGCCGGCACGCTCACCTGCGGCGTGTCGTCGGCGACGTCGGTGACACGGCGTTCGGGCAGCAGGCCGCGCAGCCGTTCGTGGATCTGGACCAGCGGCTCCCGTGAATCGGTGATCACTGCGTCGAACAGCGCCTCGAAGTAGGCGGCCCAACCGCGAGCCGTGGCCTCGTCGATCACCGCGGCGGCGTATTCCAGCACCGCGGACAGGTCCGTGCCCGGGCCTTCGAGCACGTGCAGGGTCAGGTCGAACTTGGCCGCCGGCTCGGCCGACAGGCCGAGCTCCTCGGTGCGCAGGCCCTCGAGCCGGAAGGGGCTGGCCTGCTCCGCGTTGTCCATGTCGAAACCGGCCTGGAACAGCGGATTCGTGCTGGTGCCGCGGGCCGGGTTGACCTCGTCGACGACCCAGACGAACGGCGCGGTCCGGTGGTCGAGGGCGTCAAGGAAGCATTCTCTGACCTGAGTCAGCAGATCGGCGAAGGTGTGGTCGTCCTCGTGCCAGGACCGGACGACGACGGTGTTGACCAGGTAGCCGATCAGGTCGTCCAGCTCGGGGACGGTCCGGGCCGACACCGGCACGCCGACGGTGACGTCGTCACTGCCGGAGATGTGGGCCAGCAGCGCGTGATATGCCGCCAGCAGCACCATGTACGGCGAGGCGCGATGCTCGGCCGCCAAGGCCAGCACGGCTTCCGCGGTCGCCGGCTTGATCGCGACGTCGACCGCGGCACCACGCCAATCCGGCTTCGACGTCCGCGCCCGGTCCAGAGGTAACGGTAGTTCCGTTACGCCGGCCAGGGCGTCACGCCAGTAGTCCAGATCCGGGCGCAGCGCCCCGCTCGCCTTGGCGGCGGTCTCCCAGGCCGCGAAGTCGGCGTACTGGACGTCCACATCGGACAGCGGCTGCTGCCCGTACACCGCGCTCACCTCGGCGGCGATCTGTTGGTACGAAACACCATCGCAGGCGATGTGGTGGATGGTGACGACCACGAGATGCAGCTCGGGATCGACGCGGAGCACGGTCACCCGGACCGGATGCTGCGTGGTGAGGTCGAACGGCTTGGTCCGCTCCCAGTCGGCGATCTGCCGGGCCCGGGCCTCGCCGCCGGCGACGTCGATGACTCGCAGCTCGAACCGCCCGGCCGGGTCGACGAGCTGCACCGGCTCGCCGTCGTCGGCGTACCGGGTCCGCAGGATCTCGTGCCGGGCAACGACTTCCTCCCACGCCCGGCGCAGCCGCTCGGTGTCCAGCGAGCCGGTCAGCCGCAGCACCCAGCTCATCAGGTAGGCCGGGCTGGCCGGGTCGATCTGGTGCAGCACCCACATCTGCCGCTGGCCGGCCGACAGCGGCAGCGGCCGGCTCCGGTCGGCCACCGGGATCGTGCGGCGCGAGGCCGCGGCCCGCAACCGTTGCTGGACCAGGGCTGCCAGCTTGCCGTCGAGCGTCATCAGGCCTCCTCGAGTTGCGCCTGCATGAGCCGCTCGATCTCGGCGGCCAGGCCGGCCGCCGTCGGCTGGTCGAAGAACGAGCGCATCGACACGTCGACGTCGAACGTCGTCTGCACGCGCCACAGCAGGCGCGCCACCAGCAGCGAGGTGCCACCCTTGGCCAAGACGTCGTCGTCGAGCTCGATGTCCTCGCGCTTGAGCAGCTCGCGGACGAACTGCAACGCCGCCTCCTGGAGCGGACTTCGCTTCTCCGTCAGCACGGCACCCACCTCCAGGTCGGGATCCTCGGCGAAACGCTCGGCGAGCGCCCGCAGTTCGGTCGCCAGGCTGGTCGCCGTGGCCTTGTCGTAGAGCGCGGACGCGTACTCCAGGGCGCCGCCGTAGCGGCCGTCCGCCGTCGGCCACACGGTGAGCGACAGGTCGGTCCGGGCGACCGTCCAGGCCTCGCCCAACAGCTCGCTGTCCCGCTCATGCCGCTGCTGACCGACCAGGTCGTCGCCGGCGAGCGTGAAGTAGGCCTGGTACAAGGGAGTCCGCGACAGGTCACGGCCGGTCGACACCGCGTCCACCACGGCTTCGAACGGGGCCGAGTGCCGGGCAAAGCCTTCCCGGCAGGCATGTTCCACCTCGGCCAGCGCCTCGGCGAACGTCAGCTCCGGCGTCAGCCGCGCGCGGATCACCACCACGTCGATGAACAGCCCGACCAGGTCGTGCAGCTCCGGCCGGGTCCGGCCGGCATGCGGCGATCCCACGCCGAAATCCCAGCT
>DATJJB010000226.1:0-2665 GCA_035492655.1 Kutzneria sp.
CATGACCGCCACCATCGACACCCCCACCACGGCCGCCGGTTACGTCGACCTCGACGAGCGGTGGAGCACGCACAACTACCACCCGCTGCCGGTCGTCATCGCCGAGGGCGACGGCGCCTGGGTGACCGATGTCGACGGCAAGAGGTACCTGGACTTCCTGTCCGGCTACTCGGCCCTGAACTTCGGCCACCGCCACCCGGCCCTGGTCGCCGCGGCCGTCGAGCAGCTGTCCCGGGTCACGCTGACCAGCCGGGCCTTCCACCACGACCAGTTCGGCCTGTTCTGCCGCGAGCTGGCCGAGCTCACCGGCACCGACCTGGTGCTGCCGATGAACTCCGGCGCCGAGGCGGTCGAGTCGGCGATCAAGGTGGCCCGCAAGTGGGCGTACCAGGTCAAGGGCCTGCCCGCCGGCACCGCGCAGATCGTCGTGGCCGGCGCCAACTTCCACGGCCGGACCACCACCATCGTGTCGTTCTCCACCGACGACACCGCCCGCGCCGACTTCGGCCCGTTCACCCCGGGCTTCACCGTGGTCAAGTACGGCGACCTTGACGCGATGCGCGACGCCATCACCGAGCACACCGCCGCCGTGCTGATCGAGCCGATCCAGGGCGAGGCCGGCGTGGTCGTGCCGCCGGCCGGCTACCTGGCCGGCATCCGCAAGCTGTGCGACGACAACAACGTGCTGATGATCGCCGACGAGATCCAGTCCGGCCTGGCCCGCACCGGCGAGCTGCTGGCCCTGGACCACGACGGCGTCCGCGCCGACCTGTACACCCTGGGCAAGGCCCTCGGCGGTGGCATCATGCCGGTGTCGGCGGTCGTCGGCCGCGGCGACGTCCTTGGCGTGCTGCGCCCCGGCGAGCACGGCTCGACCTTCGGCGGCAACCCCTTGGCCTGCGCGGTCGGCCGCGCCGTGGTCAAGCTGCTGGCCACCGGCGAGTTCCAGCAGCGCTCCCGCGAGCTCGGCGGGTACCTGCACGGACGGCTGGGCGAGCTGATCGGTCACGGCGTGGCCGAGGTCCGCGGCCGTGGCCTGTGGGCCGGCGTGGAAATCGCCCCCGGCGGCCCGGCCGGTCGGGTGGCGTCGGAGGCGCTGGCCCAGCGGGGCGTGCTGTGCAAGGAGACGCACGACACCACGTTGCGCATCGCGCCGCCGCTGGTCATCACCCGTGAAGAGATCGACCGTGGCGTGGACGCGATCTCCAACGTTATAGGTAGGTAAAATGCCGTACCGCATGTGACCCACGTCATGAGACGTTGACCGCATGGACACGGCGTCAATCGCGCGGCTGGGCATCGAGGACCTGGCCGCGTGTCTCGATCTCGCCGCCGACCGGCGGTGGCCGCGGGCCCGACGGAAGTGGTCGTTCCTGCTCACCGTCGGCGAGGGCTTCGGCCTGCGCGACCACAATGACACCCAGCAGCAGGACCTGGCCGGCTCGGTGATCCTGAGCCGGTTCGGTCCGCGACTGGCCTGGATCGGCATGATGCTGGTGGCCAGCCGGTGGAACCGTCGCGGGCTGGGCCGGCTGCTGATGCGGCACGCCATGGACCGCGCCCGGGCCGACACCATCGCCTTGCACTCCACCGCCGAGGGCGTGCCGCTGTACGAGAAGCTCGGCTTCCGGGTGACCGGTCCCGTGCACACCCACCGCGGCCGCTTCGCCTGCTCCCGTGCCGGCGCCGGTCGAACCCGGCCGTTCACCTACGCCGACCTCGACGCCGTGCGGGCGCTCGACGCCGAGGTCACCGGCGTGGACCGGGGCGAGCTGCTGACCGGATACCTCCGGTTCGCCGGGCACATGCGGGTGCTGGAGACCGACGGGGTGATCACCGGTTACGCCGGCTCGTGGCGGGACGGCGACCTGGTGGTGATCGGCCCCGTGCTGGCCGCCGACCTGTCCGACGCGGCCGACCTGATCGCCGCCGTCGCGTCCACTGTGGACGGTGACGTGCGGCTGGACACCGAGCACCCCGCCCTGGCCGAGTGGGCCACCGGGCACGGCATCGCGCCGTGGTTCGAGACCACGTGCATGGTGCACGGCCAAGACCTGCCCGGCGACCGGTCGCGGCTGTTCACACCTGTGATGCAGGCGTTGGGATAAGAGTTAAATCTTGTCTTGAAGAAAGTCTCGGTGTTGTCTCGCGCCATGCGCACCCGAGTGCTGGTGACCCTCGCCGTCGCCGCGGCCGCGACGGTCCTTCCCGTGACCGCCGCGGCCGCTGTGTCTTCTAATCCCGCCCACCAGCCCAATGGGCCGAACCCGACGACCGTGCACGAGTGGCTGACCACGCCCGGCGTCGAAACGCCGACGGACGCCTCGTTGCCGCTCAACGACACCGTGACCAAGACGCCCGTGACCGTGCACGTGGACCCGAACGTGAGATTCCAGCAGGTGTCCGGCTTCGGCGCGGCGATCACCGACTCCTCGGCGCACGTGCTCTACGGCCTGACGCCGAAGAACCGGGACACGGTGATGCGCAACCTGTTCGACCCGAAAACGGGTGCGGGCATCAACTTCCTGCGCCAGCCCATCGGCGCCTCGGACTTCGCCGTCGGCCAGGACTACAGCTACGACGACCTGCCGGCCGGTCAGACCGACTACCAGCTGCGGCACTTCTCCATCGCCCACGACCAGGAGCAGATCCTGCCGCTGCTGCG